>JBQCIO010000248.1:0-4714 GCA_051953655.1 Motilibacteraceae bacterium | reverse complement strand
AGGATCGAGACCCATAGCGCACGATCCTTCGGACGCCACCCGAAGGCGCTGCCGCGAAGCCCGCCCCCTCCCAACAGCATCCGCATCCGGTGAGGGGCCCCCTGACCCCAAAGGTTTGGCTCCGGGTGCCCCCCCCCCAATCAACGCGATAAAGGGGGAGTGGTCGGCGCGCGACCGGCGCTGCCACGAGCGGGTCCGCTCCCGTCACCAGCGCCTTGTCCCCGGCGCCGACCCGCGCGTCGCCGCACGACGCCTCCCCCCGGACGCCCGACACCTCGCCCCCGAGCCGCACGACGCCCCGCGCCCGAAGCCCGCCCGTCGGCCGCACGCGAGCAAGCCCCCGCCCCCTACGCTGGCCCCATGGACGGACCGAGTAGTCCGGCGCATCCTCGCGCCCGTCGCCGGAGACGGAGCCAGGGGGGTGCGCCGTGACCGGAACGATCCGCGACGCGCTGCTGGTGCTGCTGCTGGTGTGCGTGAGCGGCGTGTTCGCCGCCGCGGAGATGGCGCTGGTGTCGCTGCGGGAGAGCCAGATCCGCGGGATGGCTGCGCGCGGCAGGCGCGGGCAGCGGGTGGCGGCGCTCGCCGAGGACCCGAACCGGTTCCTCTCGGCGGTGCAGATCGGCGTCACGCTGGCCGGGTTCCTCTCCGCCGCGTTCGGCGGGGCCACCCTGGCCGAGAAGCTCTCCCCGGTGCTCGAGGGCTGGGGCGTCCCGGCGCCGGGCACGATCGCGCTGCTGATCGTCACCGTGATCATCAGCTACGTCTCGATCGTGCTGGGCGAGCTGGCTGCCAAGCGTCTCGCGCTGCAGCGCTCGGAGTCGTTCGCGCTGGCGCTGGCCCCGCTCGTCGACCGGATCAGCCGGATCTTCCGGCCCGTCATCTGGCTGCTGTCCAAGTCGACCGACGTCGTCGTGCGGCTGCTGGGCGGGCGGGCCGAGGCCGGGCGCGAGGAGATCACCGAGGAGGAGCTGCGCGACCTCGTCGCCGCGCACCAGACCCTCGGCGCCGACGAGCGCCGGCTCATCGAGGAGGTCTTCGCCGCCGGCGAGCGGCAGATCCACGAGGTGATGGTGCCGCGCACCGAGGTGGCCTTCCTCGACGTCGGGATGCCGGTCATGAAGGCCGTGAAGATCGTCGCCGACCTGCCGCACTCGCGGTACCCGGTGGTCCGCAACACCCCCGACGACGTCGTCGGCTTCGTGCACGTGCGCGACCTGCTCGCGCCCACCGTGTCCGCGACGTCGACCCGGGTGGGCGAGCTGGTGCGGCCCGTGTCGGTGCTGCCGGGCACCAAGCAGCTGCTGCCGGCGCTGTCGGAGATGCGCCGCGAGGGGCAGCACCTGGCCATCGTGCTGGACGAGTACGGCGGCACCGACGGCATCGTGACGCTCGAGGACCTCGTCGAGGAGCTGGTGGGCGAGATCCACGACGAGTACGACGTCGAGCACGAGGCCACCACCGCGCTGCGCGGCGGCGTCGTGGAGGTGGACGGCCTGCTCAACCTCGACGACCTCGAGGAGCGCACCGGGCTGCGCCTGCCCGACGGCCCCTACGAGACGGTGGCCGGGTTCGTCATGAACAGCCTGGGCCGCGTGCCCGGGCTGGGCGACGAGGTGAGCGCCGAGGGGCACCTGTTCACGGTGTCCGAGCTGGACGGGCGCCGGGTGGCCCGGCTGCGCATCTCGCCGCTGACCGGCGCGCTGGCCGACACCGCGACGGACGGCGCGACGGGCGGCGCGACCCCCGACGCCACCCCGGCGCCCGGCACCACCCCGACCGCCGACCTCCCGGGGGAGTGAGAGGATGCCCCCCATGGCTCAGAAGCCTCGCGTGCTCTCCGGGATGCAGCCCACCGCCGACTCGCTCCACCTCGGCAACTACCTCGGGGCGCTCACCCAGTGGGTGGCGCTGCAGGAGACCCACGAGGCCTTCTACTGCGTGGTCGACCTGCACGCGATCACCGTGGAGCACGACCCCGAGGCGCTGCGCCGGCGCACCCTGGTCACCGCCGCGCAGTACCTGGCCGGCGGCGTGGACCCCGAGCGCAGCGCGCTGTTCGTGCAGAGCCACGTGCCCGAGCACGCCGAGCTGGCCTGGGTGCTGGGCTGCATCACCGGCTTCGGCGAGGCCAGCCGGATGACCCAGTTCAAGGACAAGGCCCAGAAGCAGGGCGCCGAGCGGGCCACCGTGGGCCTGTTCACCTACCCGGTGCTCATGGCCGCCGACATCCTGCTCTACCAGGCCGACCAGGTACCGGTGGGCGAGGACCAGCGCCAGCACCTCGAGCTCACCCGCGACCTCGCCGAGCGCTTCAACACCCGCTTCGGGCAGACGTTCACCGTGCCCGAGCCCTACATCCTCAAGGCCACGGCCAAGATCTACGACCTGCAGGAACCCACCGCCAAGATGAGCAAGAGCCTGGGCGGGTCGGGCATCCTCGAGCTGCTCGACGCTCCCAAGACCATCGAGAAGCGGATCAAGAGCGCGGTCACCGACACCGGCCGCGAGATCGTCTTCGACCCCGAGGGCAAGCCCGGCGTCTCCAACCTGCTCTCGATCCTTTCGGCCACCAGCGGCCGGCCGGTGGACCAGCTCGAGCACGACTTCTCAGGGCGCGGCTACGGCGACCTGAAGAAGGAGGTCGCCGCGGCGGTCCTCGACGTCGTCGTGCCGTTCCAGGAGCGGGTGAACGCGCTGCTCGACGACCGCGCCGAGCTGGACCGGGTGCTGGCCCGCGGCGCCGAGCGGGCCCGGGAGGTCGCCGCGCAGACCCTCGCCGCCGTCTACGACCGGGTGGGCTTCGTCCCGCCCGCGCGCTGAGGCCGGGGCGGCCGGTGCCCCCTGTCGAGCGCCGGAAGGCGGACCGTCGCGCCGGTGACCGGCGGGAGACGTCGGCGGACCAGCTCGCCGCCGGGGAGGGGGCCGCGCCGGCCGCCGCGCCGGTGGAGGGGTGCCGGCTCGGCCCCGAGACCCGCACGATCGGCGTGGCCATCCCGATCCCGGAGCCCTGGGGCGCGGAGCTGCAGCGCTTCCGCGACTCCTTCGGCGACCCGATGGCCGGCAGCATCCCCACCCACGTGACGCTGCTGCCGCCCACCGAGGTGCCGGTGGAGCTGCTCGAGGCGGTCGAGGACCACCTGCAGACCGTGGCCGGCAGCTGCGAGCCCTACACCGTGCGGCTGCGCGGCACCGCCACCTTCCGGCCGGTCTCGCCGGTGGTCTTCGTGCAGCTGGCCCAGGGCATCGCCGAGTGCGAGCGGCTCGAGGAGCAGGTGCGCAGCGGTCCGCTGGCCCGCGAGACGGCGTTCAACTACCACCCGCACGTCACCGTGGCCCACCACCTGCCCGACGAGGCGCTCGACCGCGCCTTCGACGCCCTGGCCGACTACGACGTCGAGTTCGAGGTGTGGGGCTTCAGCCTCTACGGGCACGGCCCCGACGGCGTCTGGCGGCCCCAGCGAGACTACGTCCTGGGCCAGGCGCTGCCCGGGCCGGTGCCCGAGGACGCGTAGGCGGCGGTGGGCGCCGGGTGACCGAGGGGCGGGTGGGACGGCTCCGGGCGCGCGGGCAGCGCTGGCTCGGCCGGCACCCCCGGCTGGCCCACCCGGTCCACCGCGGTGCGCGCGCCTGGCGGCGGGCCGGCGACGTGCTCTGGGCCCGGCTGGCCGGGGCCGTGACCTACTTCGGGTTCCTGTCGCTGTTCCCGGTGCTGGCGCTGGGGTTCGCGATCCTCGGGGTGGTCGCCGCGCAGCGGCCCGAGCTGCGCAGCTCGGTGGAGGACGCGGTCTCCCAGGCCTTCCCCGGCCTGGTCGGCAGCGGGCCGCAGCAGGTCTCCGTCGACGCGCTGGGCGCAGCGGCGACGTCGGCCGGCGTCATCGGCGCGCTCGGCCTGCTCTACGCCGGCACCGGCTTCGCCGACGCCCTGCGCGACGCGCTGCACGTCGTGTTCGGCACCGACACCCAGTCGATGAACTTCGTGGTGAAGAAGGCCCGCAGCGTTGTCGCGCTGGCCGTGGTGGGCAGCCTGCTGCTGCTCTCGGCGGTGGCCTCCACGCTGGCCACGTCGGCGACCTCGTGGCTGCTGAAGCTCGCCGACCTGTCCGGCTCGTTCTGGGCCGACCTGGCCCTGCGGCTGCTCGGCATCGGCGTCGGCCTGCTGCTCGACATGGCGGTGCTGACCGCCGCCTTCCGGTTCATGTCCGGCGCCCGGCCGTCGTGGCGCGCGATGCGGGGCGGGGTGCTCGTCGGCGCGGTCGGCCTGGAGGTGCTCAAGCTGCTGGCCGGCCGGCTGCTGGTGGGCACGGTGTCCAACCCGGTCTACGCCTCGTTCGCGGTGCTCGTGGGGCTGCTGGTGTGGATCAACCTCTCGGCACGGGTGGTGCTGCTGGCCGCCGCCTGGGTGGCCGTGGGCGACGGGCTGCCGCTGGGCGAGGGCGTCGGGGTGAGCCCGTGGGCCGCGCGGGAGCCCGCGGGCCCGCAGGTGCCGGCGCAGCCAGGGCCCGCGCCGGTGCCGGCGCCGGCGTCGCGCCGCCGCCGGGTCGTCGTCGCGGGTGCCCTCCTGCTGGGCGTGGCCTACGTGCGCGGCCGCCGCGACGGGGCGCGGTCGGCGGTGGAGATGCGTGAGGGGACCCCAGACCCCCAAAGAAACGGGTGAGGGGGACCCCCACCCCCCGCCCGGGGCACGCGGCGGTGGCGCGCCCCGCGGGGAGCG
>JBQCIO010000247.1:0-9693 GCA_051953655.1 Motilibacteraceae bacterium | reverse complement strand
GAACGACGGGTGGCCGGTGGCATTGCCCAGGTTCAGCAGCCGCCCCTCGGACAGCACGATGATCGAGTGGCCGTCGGCGAAGACCCACTCGTCCACCTGCGGCTTGATCGTGTTGCGGACCACGCCGGGGGTCTTGGCCAGCCCGGCCATGTCGATCTCGTTGTCGAAGTGGCCGATGTTGCCGACGATCGCCTGGTGCTTCATCCGCGCCATGTCGGCGGCGGTGATGATGTCCTTGTTGCCGGTGGCGGTGATGAAGATGTCGGCGGTCTCGACGACGTCCTCGAGCGTGGTGACCTGGTAGCCGTCCATCGCCGCCTGCAGCGCGCAGATCGGGTCGACCTCGGTCACGATCACGCGGGCGCCCTGGCCGCGCAGCGACTCCGCGCACCCCTTGCCGACGTCGCCGTAGCCGAACACCACGGCCACCTTGCCGCCGATGAGGACGTCGGTGGCGCGGTTGATGCCGTCGATGAGCGAGTGCCGGGTGCCGTACTTGTTGTCGAACTTGCTCTTGGTGACCGAGTCGTGGACGTTGATCGCCGGGAAGAGCAGCTCGCCGGTCTTGGCGAACTCGTAGAGCCGGTGGACGCCGGTGGTGGTCTCCTCGGTGACGCCCTTGATGCCGGCGGCGGCGCGGGTCCAGCGCTGGGCGTCGGCGGCCAGGGAGCGGCGCAGCGTCTCGAGGATGACCCGGTACTCCTCCGAGTCGTTCTCGTCCGGCTGCGGCACGGCGCCGGCCTTCTCGAACTCGACGCCCTTGTGCACCAGCAGCGTGGCGTCGCCGCCGTCGTCGAGGATCATGTTGGGGCCGTCAGCGTCCGGCCAGGCGAGCACCTGCTCGGTGCACCACCAGTACTCCTCCAGCGTCTCGCCCTTCCAGGCGTAGACCGGCACGCCCTGCGGGTCGTCGACCGTGCCCTGCGCCCCGACGACGACGGCCGCGGCCGCGTGGTCCTGGGTGGAGAAGATGTTGCAGCTGCACCAGCGGACCTGGGCGCCGAGCGCCACGAGGGTCTCGATGAGCACCGCGGTCTGCACGGTCATGTGCAGCGAGCCGGTGACGCGGGCGCCGCGCAGCGGCTGGGACTCGCCGTACTCCGCGCGCAGGGCCATCAGGCCCGGCATCTCGTGCTCAGCGAGGGTGATCTCCTTGCGGCCGAACTCGGCCAGCGAGAGGTCTGCGACCTTGAAGTCGCCGTTCAGCGAGGGCATGCAGTCACACCTTCCGTCGATGGGTGGCGCCGCAGCCGGGATCGCCGGTGCGACGCGAGCGGTGGGGCAGCCGACGTCGGGTGCAGCAGGGAACGCCTGCACCGTCCGTGGCGCGGAGCCCGCTCCGGCGCGGCCCCTCCGGGCCTCCCATCAGTGACGCCAGTGACTCCGCCTCCAGGGTAGCCGCCAGGCCGGGCGAACGCCGACTCCGCGCCCTGGCCGACGGCGCGACGAGCAGCGGCCGGGGCTGCATGGACGGGTCGGGCTTGTGCGGATATGGTCCGCGCAGCCGCGGCGGCCAGGCCGGGGCCGAGCGTTCGGTGCGGCGGCGCTCCTTGATCGGCGGACGAGCATCCACGTCCGCCTGAGGAGTGAAGGTGAGTGCTGCATGAGCACGACCACTGAACGACCCGAGCTGGGCCGCCGCGCCCCGGCCCACCCACGGGCGCGCGCCCGGATCGGGGCCGTACTCGCCGCCATGGCGTGCGTGCTGGCTCTGGCCGCACCTGCCACGGCACAGGCCCGGCCCGCGACCGCCGCCGGCGGTCCCCTCGGCCCGAACGTCTTGGTCTTCGACCCGGGCATGCCGGTGGAGCAGATCCAGGCGGCGGTGGACGGGGTGGCCGCCGAGCAGCGCGACGCCGAGATGGGCTCCGGCCGCTACGCCCTGCTGTTCGAGCCGGGCACCTACGGCACCGCGGAGCACCCGCTCAACGTGGAGGTGGGCTACTACACCGAGGTCGCCGGCCTGGGCGCCTCGCCGTCGGACGTGACCATCCACGGCCACGTCGACGTCTACAACCGGTGCTTCCCTGACGGCAGCTGCACCGCGCTGGACAACTTCTGGCGCTCGGTGTCCAACCTGACCATCGACGTCGCCGGTGGCCCGGACGGCTGCCGCCAGTCCGCCGACTTCTGGGCGGTCTCCCAGGCCGCCCCCATGCGCCGGGTGGACGTGCGGAACGGCAACCTGACGCTGTTCGACTACTGCACCGCCGGCCCGCAGTACGCCAGCGGCGGCTTCATCGCCGACTCCCGCGCCGGGGTCGTCATCAACGGCTCGCAGCAGCAGTTCCTGGTCCGGGACAGCAGTCTCGGCGTCTGGACCAACGGCGTCTGGAACCAGGTGTTCTCCGGCGTCGAGGGCGCGCCCGCGCAGAGCTTCGGGCAGCCCGACCAGCAGCCTTACACCACGCTCGAGAAGACGCCGGTGAGCCGGGAGAAGCCGTTCCTGACCAAGGGCGAGCACGGCTGGTCGGTCTTCGTGCCGGCCGCCCGCACCGACTCCCGAGGCACCACCTGGGCGGACGGCGCGACCGCGGGGCGCAGCATCCCGCTGTCGGACTTCTACGTCGCGCACCCCGGCGACTCCGTCCAGCGGATCAACGCCGAGCTCGCGCGCGGCAAGAACCTGCTGCTCACCCCCGGCGTCTACGACGTGGACCGCAGCATCGCGGTCAAGCGGCCGGACACGGTGGTGCTCGGGCTGGGCCTCGCCACCCTCACCGCCGTGCACGGCGCGGTGCCGCTCACCGTGGCCGACGTCAAGGGCGTGGACGTCGCCGGCCTCACCATCGACGCCGGCACCGTGAACAGCCCCGCTCTCCTCCGCGTCGGCACGCAGCACGCCGCCAAGGGCAAGGCCCGCGCACACAACGGCTGGAGCGACCCGGCCGACCCGACGGCCCTGCAGGACGTGTTCTTCCGCATCGGCGGCCCGCACGTCGGCAAGGCGACGGTGGCGCTCGCGGTGAACTCCGACCACGTCGTGCTCGACGACATCTGGGCCTGGCGCGCGGACCACGGGGTGCCCGGCTCGGTGGGCTGGACGGTCAACACCTCGGACACCGGCGTGGTCGTCAACGGCGACGACGTCACCGCCACCGGACTGTTCTCCGAGCACTTCCAGAAGTACAACGTCATCTGGAACGGCGAGCGCGGGAAGACGATCTTCTTCCAGAACGAGCTGCCCTACGACGCGCCGGACCAGGCGGCGTGGCAGCACGACGGGATGCCCGGCTACGCCGCCTACAAGGTGTCGGACTCGGTGCGTACCCACGAGCTGTGGGGCGGCGGCAGCTACATCTACACCAACGTGAACCCGAGCCTGCATGTCGCGCACGGGTTCGAGGTGCCGGTCACCCCGGGCGTGGTGCTGCACGACGTCCTCACCGTCAGCCTGAACAAGGCCGGCACGATCGACCACGTCGTCAACGACACCGGCGGCGCGGTCACCCCGGACCACCTGGGCCCGGAGATCGTGGTGACCTACCCGGCGAGCTGACGCTCTCCCGGTCGCAGCGACGGCCCGGTCCCCGTGCGGGGGCCGGGCCGTCGGTCGTCGGCGTCCTGCTGGAAGGGGCGGTGGAACGGGGTCAGTGCCCCGCGGTGCTCCCGGGCACCGGCGGCAGGTCCGAGCCGCGGGCGGCGGCCTCGGCGGACCACACGTCCGGCTCGAGGTAGATCATCCGGGCGATGGGCACGGCGTGACGCACCCGCTCCTCGGCCTCGTCGATGACGCGGGCGACGTCGACCGCCGTCTCGTCGTGCCGCACCGCGATCTTGGCCGCGACCAGCAGCTCCTCCGGGCCCAGGTGCATGGTCTTCATGTGGATGACCCGCTCCACCCGCGGGTCGGCGGTGAGGGCCTGCTCGATCTGGCGCACCGCGGCCGGCGAGGCGCCCTCGCCGAGCAGCAGGCTCTTGGTCTCGACCGCCAGCACCACGGCGATGACCACGAGCAGGACGCCGATGGCCAGGGTGCCGGCGCCGTCGAAGACGCCGTTGCCGGTGATCAGCGTCAGTCCGACGCCGACCAGCGCGAGCGCGAGGCCGATGAGCGCGCCGAAGTCCTCCAGCAGCACCACCGGCAGCTCGGGGGCCTTCGCGGTGCGGACGTACTCCACCCAGCTGCGGCTGCCCCGCGTCTGGTTGGACTCCTTGATCGCGGTGCGGAAGGAGTAGCCCTCCAGGAAGATCGCGATCACCAGCACGAGCACCGGCACCCACTGCCAGGACTCGATCGCCTCCGGGTGCTGGATCTTGTGCCAGCCCTCGTAGAGCGCGAACAGGCCGCCGAGGCTGAACAGCACGATGGCCACGATGAAGGCGTAGACGTAGCGCTCGCGCCCGTCGCCGACCGGGTGCTGCGACGTCGCCTCGCGCTGGGCGCGACGGCCGCCCACGAGCAGCAGGAACTGGTTGCCGGAGTCGGCCACGGAGTGGATCGACTCGGCGAGCATCGACGAGGACCCGGTGAGCAGGAACGCCAGGAACTTGGTGACGGCGATGCCGAGGTTGGCGCTGAGCGCCGCCACGATCGCCTTGGTGCCGCCACCGGCGCTCACTCCTCCCCTCCCATGCTGTCCCGGGTGGTGCGCTCCTGCAGCTCGGTGACCGGGGAGCGCCGGTCCGGGTCGGTGCCGTGCACCAGCGCGAGGTAGGTGGCGGCGAAGTCGGTGAGCGAGATCAGCTGGGCCAGCCGCTCCACCGGCGAGCCGGGGTCCGACGCCACCTCGGTCCAGGCGACGCCGCGGGCGTCGGCGATGGAGGCGAGGGTCTCCCGGCGCAGCCGCACCCGCGGGTCCTCGACCGCGTCGCGGACCAGGACCACGCGGGGCCGCCGGGCGCGGCCGTCGTCCTCCACCCGGTCGCGGAAGAAGTCGTCGAGGTCGGACTCGTCCGGGGCCAGCGCGCCGTCGAGCAGCGCCGCGGCGGCGTGCCCGGCGGCGGGCAGCTCGGCGGCCACCGCGGGCAGGCCGGCGTCGACGGCGATCCGGTCCACGAACCGGTGCGCGGCGATGCCGGCGACGTCGCCGCTGGCCCACACCAGCGGCAGCGCGCCGATGAGCTGCAGCGCGAGGGCCTTGGCCGGGTTGGCGGCCACCTCGACGGCGGGGCCGCAGACCGCGGCGGTGGCGTCGAGCCGGTCGGCGGCGCGCTCGAGGGCGTCGGTGGGCACCGAGGCGATGCCGAGGGCGTCGGCGGCGCGCAGCAGCGGCACCGCACGGGTCCACAGGTCCGCGCGGCTGGGGCGGCCCGAGCGGGGGACGTCGACGTGCACGCCGTGCGCGCGGGCGGCCAGCTCGGACAGGTCCACCCCGCGGGGGTGGCCGGGCGAGACGACCAGCAGGCGGCAGCCGCGGCGCACGGCCTCCTCCGCCAGGGCCACGGTCTCCTCCGGCGGGGTCGACCCGGCCACCACGACCACGAGGTCGAGCGGGCCCACCCAGCCGGGCAGCGCGAAGCCGTCGGCCTTCACCAGCGGAACCGGGCAGGCCGGGCCCGCCACCGCCATCAGCACCGCCCCGACGTGCGAGGACGCCCCGGCCGCCGCGACGACGACGGCGCGCGGCCGGCCGTCCTCGGCCAGCTGGCGCACCCCGGCCTCGTCGGCGCGCCGGCACGCCTCGCGCACCTGGGCGCCGGCGGTGGCGACATGGCGGAGCAGGTCGCCGGAGTCGGCGCGCTGGATGGCCTCGGCGTCGTCGAGGATCGACTCGTCGATCACGGCTCAGGCTCCGGGCCGTCGGGCCTCGTCGATGAGCAGCACCGGGATGTCGTCGCGCACCGGGTAGGCCAGCCCGCACGCCGTGCAGACCAGCTCCGAGGCGGCGTCGTCGACCCGCAGCTCGCCGTGGCAGTCCGGGCAGACGATGATCTCCAGCAGGGCCGGGTCGAGGTTCATGGCGCCCATCCTGCCCGGTGGGGCGGCGGAACTGCACGCCCCCGGGCTTCCCGCCGCGAACGGTCGCTTCCCGCCGTGGCTCCGGGGCGGGTAGCGACCGATGGGCACGTGAACGTGGTCGTCGGCACCGGGGCGGGGGGTCGGTGGCCGGCGGCCCGTCAGGCGCGGACGAGCGCGAGGACCTCGTCGCGCAGGCGCTCCATGGTGGCGGCGTCGCGGGCCTCCACGTTGAGGCGCAGCAGCGGCTCGGTGTTGGAGGGGCGCAGGTTGAACCACCAGCCGGGGGTGCTGACGGTCATGCCGTCCAGGTCGTCCACGCTGACGCCCTCGCGGCCGACGAAGGCGGCGCGGACCCGCTCGGTGACCGCGGCCTGGTCGGCGACGGTGGAGTTCACCTCGCCGCTGGCGACGTAGCGGTCGAACGGCGCGAGCAGGCCCGACAGCGGGGTGCCGGCCGGCGTCTCCCCCAGCGCGGCGAGCACGTGCAGCGCGGCGAGCATGCCGGAGTCGGCGCGCCAGAAGTCGCGGAAGTAGAAGTGGCCGGAGTGCTCCCCGCCGAAGACCGCGCCGGTCTCGGCCATGGTCGCCTTGATGAACGAGTGCCCCACCCGGGTGCGCACCGGGGTGCCCCCGTGCTCGCGGACCACCTCGGGCACGGCCCGGCTGGTGATCAGGTTGTGGATCACTGCGGCGCCCGGGTCCTTGGCCAGCTCGCGGGCGGCGATGAGCGCGGTGAGCGTGGACGGCGAGACGATCGCGCCGGTCTCGTCCACCACGAAGCAGCGGTCGGCGTCGCCGTCGAAGGCCAGGCCGAGGTCGGCGCCGGTCTCGCGGACCTTGGCCTGCAGGTCGGCCAGGTTGGCCGGGTCGATCGGGTTGGCCTCGTGGTTGGGGAAGGTGCCGTCGAGCTCGAAGTACATCGGGACGACGTCGAGCGGGAGCGCGTCCAGCACCTGCGCCCCGAGCACGATCGGCACCGTGTGCCCGGCCATGCCGTTGCCGGCGTCGACGACCACGGTGAGCGGCCGGATCCCGCCCAGCGGCACCAGCTCGCGCAGGTACTGCGCGTAGGCGGCGAGCAGGTCCTGCCGCGTCACCTCACCGTGGCGGGTGCCGGGGGCCGGCTCGGGCACCCCCTGCTCGCACAGCGCCTTGATCTCGCGCAGCCCGGACTCCTGCCCCACCGGCGAGGCGCCGGCGCGGCACAGCTTGATGCCGTTGTAGGCGGCGGGGTTGTGGCTCGCGGTGAACATCGCCCCGGGGCAGCCCAGGTGCCCGCTGGCGAAGTAGAGCGCGTCGGTGGAGGCGAGGCCCATCTCGACGACGTCGGCGCCGTGGGCGGTGGCGCCCTCGACGAACGCGGCCACCAGGGCCGGGCTCGAGGGCCGCATGTCGTGCCCGACGACGACGCGCTCGGCGCCGACCACCTGCACGAAGGCGGCTCCGACGTCGCGGGCCAGCGACTCGTCGAGCTCTGCGGGGACGACGCCACGGACGTCGTAGGCCTTGATCACACCGGATAGATCACGCACAGGAGGCGAGGTTACCCGCCACGATCCGGTGTGAACGTCCTGGCCGACGTCGGCGTCGACGCCGGCACCGATGGCGTCGGCGGATGTCCGGCTCAGGCGGTCTTGCGGCTGCGCTCGAGCACCTCGGCGACGGCCAGCGGCAACCCCTCGGGGGTGCGCCACGACCGCTGCTCGCAGCGGTGGCAGGAGGTGAGCACCACCTCGGTGCCGTCGGTGAGGCGGACGTCGATCTGGGTGAGGCTCGCGCTGGTGCAGGACGGGCACGTCTCGCTGCTGCGCGCGGCGCGCTGCGTGAGCGACCCGAGCGGCACGGGCTCCGGACGCACGGCGGTGCGGGCACGACGCGGCATGGCTCTTGCTCCCCTCCCTGCACCGCTGCCAGCTGCAGCAGTGGACCGACGGCCTCATCGGCAGGGGGTGCCGATTCCTTGAGCGGTCCGGGTGATCAGGGGGAGGGTTATGGGCGCCTCGGTCCGCTTCGCGCCCGTCGAGCCGGCGGCCGGCGGTCGCGTCGGACACCGGTGGGATGGCTGGTGACGGCGGGAGCGGGAGGCGGTCACCTCGGGCGGCCGGGCGCGGTCTGCCCGCGGTCGGGGCCAAGATCATCGGGATTGGGTGAAGGGCACCTTCTGCCAATAGGTTCGCATGAAGGGCAGCTTCACCCAATCCCCCACGGGACCGGGGCCAGGAGTCGAGGAGCTCTCAGCTCTCCGGGCTGCGCAGCACCCGCAGGTGACCGCGCCGGCCGAGGCCCTGCTGCGGCGGCTCCGGGGCGGGGCGCGCGGCCTCACGGACGGCGTTGGCCAGGGCCTCGAGGTCGTCGCTGCTCGGGCCGACGGCGTCGGTGTCCGGGGCCAGCCGCACGACCTCCCAGCCGCGCGGGGCGGTGAGCCGCTCGGCGTGCTCGGCGCACAGGTCGTAGCAGTGCGGCTCGGCGTAGGTGGCCAGCGGGCCGAGGACGGCGGTGGAATCGGCGTAGACGTAGGTGAGCGTCGCCACGGCCGGTCGGCCGCACGCGGTCCGGGTGCAGCGACGGACTGGGCTCACGGGCGCAGACGCTACCCCCTTTCCCCGACGCTCGGCCCGCACCGCCCCCAGCGGGTCCGTGTGTCGCGCCCCTACGCTGGCGCGGTGGAGCGCAGGCGACGACGGGACCGCCGGGGGCGGGGGCTGCGCGGGCCTCTCGCGCCGCCCGCGGTGCCCATCTCGCGCAGCCGCTCCGAGCGGTTCGACGACCTGGTGCTGGACGCGGTGGAGCGCCTGGAGCAGCGCTGGGAGGCGCAGCTGCGCGACCTGGAGGTGGCGGTCGAGGACGTGCCGCCCGGCGACCCTCCCCCGGACGCCCTGGAGCCGGTGCTGCTGGGCCGGGCCTTCCCCTCGACCCGCGCGCACCCGCCGCGGATCGTCGTCTACCGCCGGCCGGTGGAGCTGCGCGCCGACGACGACCGCGAGCTGGCCGAGCTGGTGCACGACGTCGTCGTGGAGCAGGTGGCCGACCTGCTCGGGCTGGACCCCGCGGCCGTGGACCCCCGCTACCGGGGCAGCGGGGACGAGGACGAGGAGTGAGCCGGGTGCCTCGGCTCAGCCGGCAGGGCTGACGTCGGCCTCGACCGCGGGGGCGCGCACCGTGCGCGGCGCGGTCTGGACCGGGGTCAGCGTGAACAGCGAGCCGCGGGCGCCCTTCTCCTCGACCAGCCGTGTGACGTAGACCGGGCCGGACCCCGGCAGCACCCGGACCAGCACCGAGCCCTGGGTCAGCCGCGTCACCCCGCCCATCCGCAGGCTGCTCACCGGCGGCGAGAAGGTGCTCCCCGCCGGCACGCTCACCGTCGCGGTGGTGCCGCGGGTGCCGTCGGGGGCCAGGGGCACGAGCTGCACGCGCGCCGCGTCCCCCGGGGCGGCCAGCAGGATCCGGGTGGAGGTGGTGGGCACGAGGGTGCCGGCATCGACGACGACCGCCTCGCCCTCGACCGGCGTGCCCGCCGCGGTCCAGGCCAGCTCGGCCACCGGCGAGTTCTGGTTGGCCCGCCGCACGACGACGCCCGCGGTCACCGGCACGTCGCTGTCGAGCACCACCCCCGCGGTGCCCTTGACGTCGGCCAGCACCTTGGTGAGGTCGACCTCCGTGACCTGCCCGGCTGCGGCCTCCACGACGTCCAGCCCGGCGGGCGTGTAGCTGCCGTCCGGGGCGAGCAGCGAGAGCTTCGCGATGGCCGGCGCGTCGCCGGGCACGAGCAGCTCGAGCCGCACGTCCTGCCC
>JBQCIO010000246.1:0-3414 GCA_051953655.1 Motilibacteraceae bacterium | reverse complement strand
AGCGGGCCGAGGCCGAGCGGGAGCGTGCCGCCGCGGAGGCCGCGCGCCGCCGCGCGCAGCACGCCGAGCAGACCCGGGGCGAACGGCGGCTCGAGCTCGACCGGCTCGCCGCCTCGCTGCCACCGGCCGCCGCGACCCCGGGCCCGACGTCGTCCGCGCAGCAGGCCGCGGCCCCGGCCGCCGCCGACGGGGACCACCCCACCCGGCAGCTGCCGGTCGCCGGGCCGGATTCGAGGCCCGATGACACGGCGCCGCCCACCCGCGAGCTCGGCCTCGCCGAGGAGCTGCTCGCGCTCGGGGTCGACGACGACCCGCTGCCTCGGTCGGGCCGCCGTCAGCTGGGTCGCGAGCGCCGCCGCCGGCGTGAGGAGGACCAGTCATGAGCGTGTGGGACGACGTCGTCGGCCAGGAGCCGGTGGTGGCGGGCCTGCGCCGCGCCGTCGCCGCGAGCCAGCAGGTGCTCGCCGCCGGCCGCGGGGCGGGGGGCGCGGAGGGCTCAGCCACCGGCCAGCAGGCCATGACCCACGCCTGGCTCTTCACCGGCCCTCCCGGCTCGGGCCGCTCGGTGGCCGCGCGCGCCTTCGCCGCCGCGCTGCAGTGCCCCGAGGGCGGCTGCGGCACCTGCGTGGCCTGCCGCACCACGCTGGCCGGCACCCACGCCGACCTCCGCCTGGTGCGCACCGAGCAGCTCTCGATCCGCGTCGACGACGTCCGCGCGCTGGTCGCCGACGCCGCCCGCACCCCCTCCCAGGGCCGCTGGCAGGTCGTGCTCATGGAGGACGCCGACCGGCTCACCGAGCAGGCCGCCAACGCCCTGCTCAAGGCGGTCGAGGAGCCTGGGGCGCGCACGGTGTGGCTGCTGTGCGCTCCGGCGCTCGAGGACGTCATCCCCACCATCCGCTCGCGCTGCCGGCACGTCCTGCTGCGCACCCCGTCGCCGGCCGCGGTGGCCGCGGTGCTCGAGCGGCGCGACGGCATCGACAGCGCCATGGCCCACTTCGCCGCCCGCGCGAGCCAGGGCCACATCGGCCGGGCCCGGCGGCTCGCGCTGGACGAGCAGGCCCGCAACCGCCGGCACGCCGCGCTCACCCTGCCCACCCGCCTCGGCACGCTCGCCGAGTGCCTGGCCGCCGCCGCCGACCTGGTCGCCGGAGCGGACGAGGAGGCGGCCGCGGCCACCGCGGCGCTGGACGAGAAGGAGAGCGCGGCCCTGGCCCGGGCGCTGGGTGCCGGCACGACCGGCCGCGGCATGGCCACCGGGGCGGCCGGCCAGCTCAAGGAGCTGGAAAAACAGCCGAAGCTGCGCGCCACCCGGGTCAAACGCGAAGCGCAGGACCGGGCGCTGGTGGACCTCGCCTCCCTCAACCGCGACGTGCTCGCGGTACAGGTCGGCGCCGGGGTCGAGCTGGTCAACGACGAGCTGCGCCCCGCCGTCGTCAAGCTCGCCTCCTCGACCACAGCGGAGCTGACGCTGCGCCGGATCGAGGCGGTGCTCGAGTGCCGGGAGCGGATCGAGGCCAACAGCGCCCCGCTGCTGGCCGTCGAGGCGCTCACCGTGGCGCTGCGGTGACGCACCGTCGCGCGGAACCGGGCGCTCCGGGTCCCTCGTTGCGCTCTCCTGGGAGCGAGGCCTCGGTCCCCGCGCCGGCCGTCGCCCCGCCGACCTCGTCAAGGAAGCAGCTCCCGTGACCGCACCCGCCCGCCCTCGGCAGGCCCCCTCCCGGCTCGGCCGGGTGGTACCGGCGGTCCTCGCCGCCGCGGCGCTCGCCCTCGCCGGCTGCTCTGCGAGCAAGGGCGCGCAGTCCCCGCCCCCGCCGGTGGGCAGCGTGGTGCCCTCGCCGGCCACCTCGGCGGCCACGCCCGGCCCGAGCGGCTCCACCGACCCGGCCCTGGCCCGCTTCTACGACCAGAAGCCGCGCTGGGCCGGCTGCGGCGACGGCTTCCAGTGCACGACCATCCAGGTCCCCGTCGACTACGCGCACCCCGCCGACGGCTCGATCACCCTCGCGGTCAACCGGCTCCCGGCCGCCGACCGCGGCCGGCGGATCGGGTCGCTGGTGGTCAACCCGGGCGGGCCGGGCGGCTCCGGCCTGGACTACGCCCGTGCCGCCAGCACGGTCGTCTCCCCGGCGGTCCGGGCGCGCTACGACGTCGTCGGCTTCGACCCGCGCGGCGTCGGCAAGAGCACGCCGGTGCGCTGCCTCACCGACCGGCAGACCGACGTGTTCCTCGCCACCGACGGATCGCCGGACACGGGTGGGGAGGAGCAGCGGCTGGTCGAGGAGTCCAAGCTGCTCGGGCAGCAGTGCGAGAAGGCCGCGCCCCGGCTGCTGCCGCACCTGGGCACCGTCGACGCCGCCCGGGACATGGACGTCCTGCGCGCCGTGCTGGGCGACCCGAAGCTGAACTACCTCGGCAAGAGCTACGGCACCTTCCTCGGCGCCACCTACGCCGAGGAGTTCCCGTCCCGCGTCGGCCGGTTCGTGCTGGACGGCGCGCTCGACCCGACCTCGAGCACCGAGGAGGTCAACCGCGAGCAGGCGCTCGGCTTCGAGACCGCGCTCACCTCCTTCGTCGACGACTGCCTGCGCCGCAGCGACTGCCCGCTCCCCGGCCCGCGCCAGGCGGCGCTCGCCGAGGTCGGGCGCATCCTGGACCGCGCCGACGCCAAGCCCTTGTCCTCGGACACCGGCCGCCCGGTCACCCAGGCGCTCGCCGTGCTCGGCGTCGTCGCCTCGCTGTACGACCAGTCCAACGGCTGGCCGCTGCTGCGCCAGGGCCTGGCCGAGGCCAAGACCGGCGTGGGCACGACCCTGCTGCTGCTGGCCGACTTCTACAGCGACCGCAACGAGGACGGCACCTACGCCTCCAACTCCAACGACGTCATCTACGCCGTGAGCTGCCTGGACAAGAAGGCCACCGGCGACCTGCCCACCCTGCGCGCCGACGCCGCGTCCTTCACCAAGGTCGCGCCGCGCTTCGGGTCCTACCTGGCCTGGAGCAGCCTGCCGTGCGCCTACTGGCCGGCCCCGCCCACCGACACCCCGCACCCGATCAGGGCCGCGGGCTCCGGACCGATCGTCGTGGTGGGCACCCTGCGCGACCCGGCCACGCCGTACGTGTGGGCCAAGAACCTGGCCGGGGAGCTGGCCAACGGCCATCTGCTCACCTGGGACGGCGACGGTCACACCGCCTACCGCCGCGGCTCGTCCTGCATCGACGCCGCCGTCGACGCCTACTACCTCGACGGCACCGTCCCGCCCGCGGGCAGGACCTGCCGCTGACCACCCCCAGCCGGGGGGGGGGGGGGGGGGGGGGGGGGAAAAAGCCCACCCACCCAAACCCACCCCCCAGAAGGCGGGGGACAACGGCCCCACCCCCCCCCCCCACACCACCCACCCCCGCCCCCCCACG
>JBQCIO010000245.1:0-12614 GCA_051953655.1 Motilibacteraceae bacterium | reverse complement strand
TGGCAGGTGCACAGCTGCTCGGCGGCCAGCAGCTGCACGATCCGGGCGCGTAGCGGGTCGGCGAGCAGGCGCAGCAGCGCCACGTCCAGCTCCGGCACCTGCACGGTCGCGGCGGTCCCGCAGGCCGGGGTCTCCACCGCCGCGCTCACCGGGACGCCGCTCACCGGGACCCCTGGGCGGGGTCGAGGTCGGCCAGCAGCGCGCGGACCCGGCGGGTGACCTCGTCGCGGACGGAGCGCACGACCTCCAGCGGCGCCCCGGCCGGGTCGGCCAGGTCCCAGTCCTGGTAGCGGCGCCCGGGCAGCACCGGGCAGCTGTCCCCGCAGCCCATCGTCACCACCACGTCGGCCGCGGCCACCGACTCCTCGGTCAGCGGCTTGGGGTAGGCCCCGGCGGCGTCGATGCCGACCTCGGCCAGCACCGCCACCACCTCTGCCTGCACGGCCGGTGCGGGGTCCGTGCCGGCCGAGCGGACCACGACCCGGCCGCCGGCCTCGTGGGCGAGCACGGCCGCGGCCAGCTGCGAGCGGGCGGCGTTGTGGGTGCACACGAACAGCACCTCAGGCACCGGGTGGGCCAGCAGCCCCTCGCTGACCGCCGCGGCCCGCAGTCGCTCCCGGGCGAACCGGTAGGACAGCAGCGGCAGGAAGTTCTGCACCCGGGCCGGCTGCAGACCCCTCCAGCTGTCCAGCACGCAGTCGGCCACCGCCTCCCGCGCGAACACCCCGGTGAACTCGTGCACCAGCGCGTCGACCACGCCGACGAGCTCCTCCGGCACGATCACATCACTCCTGGCTGACGTCACGGGCTGATGATGCCTCAACTCAGCGCTGGGTGCACGGGCCGACAGGTGAACAGTCGCTGAACGACGGGCTGAGCGACGACCGTTCAGCAGCAGTCCGGGTCGATGACCCGCACCAGCGCAGCCAGGGACTCCCGGCGGACCCGGTAGTACACGTTCATGCCGCGCCGCTCGCCCTCGACCAGCCCGGCCTTGCGCAGCTGGCCCAGGTGATGGCTCACCGTCGCCTCGGTCAGCCCGACCGCCGGGGCCAGGTCGCAGGTGCACACCTCCCCGGAGGTGAGCAGCAGCGACATCAGCCGCAGCCGGGACGGGTCGGCCAGCGCCTTCAGGCGCAGCGCCACCTCCACCGCGTCGTCCTCACCCATCGGTGAGGCGGCGACCGGGGCGCAGCACACCGGGGCGCTGGTGTCGATCACGGGCAGGGCCTTCGGCATGCCCCCAGCCTCGCACCTTCTTGACATACGTCAAGTCCGGTGCCACGGTGTCGCCGTTCCGACTTCGACGTGCATCGAATCAGTGGAGGTTCTCGTGTCCCGCATCCAGCTCGCCCTCAACGTCGACGACCTCGAGCAGGCCGTCACCTTCTACAGCACGCTGTTCGGAGCGCAGCCGGCCAAGCGCAAGCCCGGCTACGCCAACTACGCCCTCACCGAGCCACCGCTCAAGCTGGTGCTCATCGAGAACCCGGGTCAGGGCGGCAGCATCAACCACCTCGGGGTCGAGGTGGAGTCCACCGAGCACGTCCACGCCGAGATCGCCCGGCTCACCGGCGCCGGCCTCATCGCCGACGAGGAGATGGGCACCACCTGCTGCTACGCCACCCAGGACAAGGCGTGGCTGACCGGCCCGGGCGGAGAGCGCTGGGAGGTCTACACCGTGCTCGCCGACAGCGACACCTTCGGCACCAGCCCCATGACCATGCCCGAGGGAGCGCGGGACACCGCTGGAAGCGCGTGCTGCAGCGCCTGTCAGGAGGAGGAGACGCCCGTCGCCACTCGGTCGGTGGCTGCCGGCCCGGCTGAAACAGCCTGCTGCTGACATCGATACACGACCAGCGACGACCGGTGAGGTGACCGGCGGAACCGGACGCATCCAGTCAGGCAGAGCTTCGGGGAGTCTCTGCCTACCGGTGACGCCGGTCCGCCGTCCCGCCCATCCTCAGCCCCCGGTTGGCCGCTGCTCGTCGTACGACGACGCGCATCGTTCGCGGTCGGAGTCAGACGGGCGGCGTCACACCGCGGTCTCGCTCCGGGCTCGTCAGACGTCGAAGTAGAGCTCGAACTCGTGCGGGGTGGGTCGCAGCCGGATGGGGTCGACCTCGTGGGTGCGCTTGTAGGAGACCCACGTGGCGACCACGTCCTCGGTGAAGACGCCACCCTCGGTGAGGTAGTCGTGATCGCGCTCGAGGGCGTCGAGGACCTCGCCCAGCGAGCCGGGAACCTGCGGGATGCTCGCGGCCTCGTCCGGTGGCAGCTCGTAGAGATCCTTGTCCACCGGCTCCGGCGGCTCGATCTTGTTCTTGATGCCGTCGAGGCCGGCCAGCAGCATCGCGGCGAAGGCGAGATAGGGGTTGCAGGACGGGTCGGGGACCCGGAACTCGATACGCTTGGACTTCGGGTTGTCGCCCGTGATGGGGATGCGCGTGCAGGCGGACCTGTTGCCCTGGGAGTAGACCAGGTTGACCGGGGCCTCGAAGCCGGGGACGAGGCGGCGGTAGGAGTTGACCGTGGGGTTGGTGAAGGCCAGCAGAGACGGCGCGTGGTGCAGCAGGCCGCCGATGTACCAGCGCGCCACGTCGGACAGCCCCGCGTAGCCGAGCTCGTCCCAGAACAACGGCTCGCCGGCCTTCCACAAGGACTGGTGGCAGTGCATACCCGAGCCGTTGTCGCCGAAGATCGGCTTCGGCATGAAGGTGACGGTCTTGCCGTGCGCCCAGGCCTCGTTCTTCACCAGGTACTTGAACAGCATGAGGTTGTCGGCCGCGTGCAGCAGGGTGGAGAACTTGACGCTGATCTCGCTCTGACCACCGGTCCCGACCTCGTGGTGCGCGCGCTCGACGTCCAAGCCCGCCTCGATAAGGCGGAACGTCATCGCGTCGCGGAGGTCCGCGTGCTGGTCGGTCGGCGGCACCGGGAAGTAGCCGCCCTTGTAGGCGGTCTTGTAGCCCAAGTTGCCGCCGTGCTCGTCACGTCCGGTGTTCCAGGCTCCCTCGTCGGAATCGATGTGGTGGAACGACTCGTTGGCACCCGTCGAGTAGCGCACAGAGTCGAAGACGTAGAACTCCGCCTCGGGGCCGAAGTAGGCGGTGTCGGCGAACCCGGCACCGCGCAGGTGCATCTCGGCCTTGCGGGCGATGTTGCGAGGGTCACGGCTGTACGGCTCGCCGGTTCGCGGGTCGTGGACGAAGAAGTTGAGAGCCAGTGTCCGGCGCTGCCGGAAGGGGTCGACGAACGCGGTGGTCACGTCGGGCAGCAGCAGCATGTCCGACTCGTGGATGGCTTGGAACCCGCGGATCGAGGAGCCGTCGAAGGCCAGGCCCTGCTGCAGCTCATCCAGTCCGAGCGTCCGGGCCGGCACGGTGAAGTGATGCATGGTGCCCGGCAGGTCTGCGAAGCGGACGTCGACGACTTCGACGCCCTCGGCCTCGACGTAGGCGAGCAGCTCGTCGCCGTTCTGGAACATCTTCTGCCTCCGTGGTCGCACAGGAGGAGCGCTGGCGAGCGAGCTCGCGACGCAACGCACCCCACCCGTTCTCCGAGTAGGGACCGTTGGCGGCAGGTGCCGCGGTTTCGGCGAGCCCCACCGCCGTCGAGCAGACGATACCGCTCCGTCCGGTGCGGGCTGCATGCTGTCGCAGCCGAACCACCGGGATGTTGAACCCAACCACGCCGGGCTTCGCCGGCTCATCGGGACGGGGTAACCTCCAAGCGGGGCGGTGGGGCCCGCCCGACGACAAACCGCGGTCCGACCGCCAACGGTCCCTGATCTGAGCCCGAGGGATCAGGAGCCTCCACATGCATGTCGAAGCGGTCGTCGAGGTCCCCCAGGGCCATCGCAACAAGTACGAAGTCGACCACGCCACCGGCCGGGTCCGGCTGGACCGGATGCTGTTCACCTCGACCCGGTACCCGGCCGACTACGGCTTCCTCGAGGACACGCTCGGGCTGGACGGCGACCCGCTCGACGTGCTGATCCTGCTCGACGAGCCCACCTTCCCTGGGTGCCTGATCACGGTCCGCCCAGTGGCCCTGTTCGACATGAGCGACGAGAACGGCTCCGACGAGAAAGTGCTGGCGGTGCCAGCGTACGACCCGCGGTGCGCCGCACGGCGCGATCTGAGCGACCTCGCCCCTTTCCAGCTCGACGAGATCGCGCACTTCTTCCAGGTGTATAAGGAGCTCGAGCCCGGGAAGGGCACGACGACCGGGGGCTGGCGGGACCGCGCCGCGGCGGAGGCGGTCATCGTCGATGCCGTGGAGCGTCATCGGGCCTCGCGGTGACCGCGAGGCCCGGCTCCCTCGTGCTGCTCCGGCACGGGCAGAGCACGAGCAACGCGGCCGGACGCTTCACCGGCTGGCAGGACGTTCCGCTGACCGAACAGGGGCGAGCCGATGCCAGGAGGGCCGGTCGGCTGCTGTGCGGAGCCGGGCCAGAGCCCCAGGTCGTGCACACCTCGCTGCTGTCCCGCGCCATCGAGTCGGCCGACCTCGTGCTGGCGGAGCTGGACCGCCGATCGCTCCCCGTCGAACGCACGTGGCGCCTCAACGAGCGCCACTACGGCGCCCTCACCGGGCTGAGCAAGGCGAGCGTCCGATCGGTCGTGGGCGAGTCGGTGTACCGGCTCTGGCGCAACTCCCTCACGGTCGCACCTCCGGCCGTCGCTACGCAGGAGCTGGCCGGGCTACCGGCCGACCTCTCCTCCTCACTGACCGGCACGGAGCTGGTTCCGACCGGCGAGAGCATCGGCGACGTGGTGCGCCGAGTGCTGCCGTGGTGGTTGGACAGCGCCGTCCCACAGCTGCGCCGGGGCCTGAACCTGCTCGTGGTCGCTCACGGCAACTCGTTGCGCGCCTTGATCTGCCACCTCGACGGGCTGACACAGGACGAGCTCGACACGCGCCGTGTCGCGGTAGGACTTCCCCTGCGCTACGACTTCGACGAGCACCTGAGTCCGCTGCGCAGGGGTGGGCAGCCGGTGGGCTGACGACAGGCCGGTGCGCAGGACCCGGCACCGCCCGGCGAGGCCGCCGACGCGCGGGGAGGAGAGCTGCTCGTGCTGCCCTTCACTCCGATGTCAGGTCGGAGGGTCGCCCGGGGAGGAGCAGGGAGGCGCTCGCAGACAGGAGCATCCAGGTGGCGGCGTAAGCGAAGGCGGCGGTGGGGGAGACGGCCGCCCAGAGCAGGCCGGCGACCAGGGTGGCGCCGAGGTCGCCGAGTGACTGGACCAGGCCGAGCACGCCGAACCCGTTGGCGCGGATGCGGTCGGGGAGCTGGCGGGCGACGGTGGCTGACTCCGACGTCTCGCCCAGGCCGATGCCGACACCGGCGAGCAGGAAGCCGAGCAGCGGGACTGCGACGCCGTGCCCGCCGACGGCGAACAGCCCGTACGCGGCGAGGTAGCAGACGGCGGCCGCAGCGAGACCGCTCGAGGGCCGGCCAGGTCGATGACGTGGCCGCCGCCGAGGGAGGCGGCGGTGGCGGCGGCGTTGTGCAGGGCGTAGAGCAGGATCGCCAGGCTGGCCGCGGCGGTGGCGTCGCGCCCGTCGGTGTGGAGCAGGTCGGTGGCTCGCAGGATGAGCAGGGTGGTGGCGAGGTTCCCGAGCTCGAACAGGGCGACCGGGGCGAGGATGCGGGGCAGCCCGGCGCCGTGCAGCTCGCGCAGGTTCAGCGTGAGGGCCTTGCGGCCGTCAGGTGAACTCAGGGTGGTGCGGGCCTGGCGGGCAGCCACGGTGATCGCCAGGGCGGCCAGCACGCCGGGGACGAGGGCGAACCAGATGGCGTGACGGACGCCGATGGTGCTGACCAGCAGCGCGGCCAGCAGGGGCCCGGCCACGGCGCCGGCGTTGTCCCCGGCGCGCTCGACGCCGAAGGCGCGGCCGTAGGCGCGGGGCGGGGCGAGGGTGGCCAGCAGGCTGTCGCGCGCCGGGGAGCGGATGCCTCGCGACACCAAGGCCACGGCGCGCAGGACGGCGACCTGCCAGACGGTGGCGGCCAGGCCGATGGCGGCGGTGGCGAGGGCGGTGCCGAGGTAGCCGCCTGAGGCGAGCCGGGCGCGTCGTCGGGTGTCGGCGGCCAGCGGCCCGCCAGCGAGCTTGGCCAGCCCGGTGAGCGCGTCGGAGACGCCCTCGATGGCGCCCAGCGCGGCGGGGCCGGCGTGCAGGGTGCCGGTGAGGAAGGTGGGCAGGACGCTGGTGGCGATCTCGTGTCCGGTGTCGGAGAAGAAGCTGGCGGCGCCCACGCTGCCGACACCGGCCGTGAGCCATCGACGGTCCTGCCCCGCACCCGGTTCCTGAGCCGGCTGCCCTTCCGGGTTCTTGCCCGGCTCCTCGGTGTGGGCCCGGTCGGACGGGGAGGTCATGCCCGGGCCCCGGCGCCCGTCCCCCGGTACGGGACGGTGTCGCAGGCAACAGTCGTGCATGGATCTGTGGGCATGTCGGCGCTTCCCGCTGGTCGTGGGGGCAGGGACTGTCAGCCGGCGCGGCGGTTCGGGGCGGGCGAGCCCCATCGCCCGTGCTGCCAACGTAGCCGGACGGTCCCTGCGGTGCTACCGCCAGCGGGTGGGTGCCTTGACACTCTCGGTGCGATCCGTCGAGCATGACTCACGGCGATGGGTCCCGCCGAGCAGCAAGCGCTGCTGAACCGCCGGTGACGGCTGATGGCTCCTCCTGGCCTAGGAGGAGCATGTCCGGAGTGCGTCGCCACCCGTCTCAGCGAGCGCTGCCCGCGTTGACGAGTCGGGCTTCATCGTGAGGTTTCCTGGTCTGCTGCATCCCTTCGTACCGTGTGAGCAGCTGAAGCCGGTGGCGCCGGCTGTGGTGCGCGACCTCGCGCTGGATGTGCTCTTCGATGCGGTCGCAGCCCGCTTCCCCGACACCGGGTTGCCCGAGGCGTTGCGGTTGCCCTGCGCGGACCAGCGCACCCTGCGCTGGCGGCAGGAGGTGTTCGCCGACCTCGCCGAGGATGCGGTGGCTGCGCTGCTCAGGGCCTTCTTCGAGGCCATGGCGGTGGTCCAGCGGCATCGGAGCCTGGCCGGGCGGCTGCGTTCGAGGGAGCAGCGGCACGGCTGGGCGTTGACCGCGGTGCTGGAGTACGCCGGCGCGGTGGAGTCGCTGCACGACGGCCTGCAGCGCGCCGGCGCCGGCTCCCAGGCTCTGCGGTCGTTGGCCACCTACCTGACCGACTACACCGGCTCGGCAGAGTTCGGAAGGCTGGCTGGGCGGGCCCGAGAGCTGCGGGCGGCGCTGGCCAAGGTGGAGTTCGCCGTGCTGGTGCGCGGCCCTCGGGTGACGGTGGGCGACTACGACGGAGAGCCGGATTACGGCGCGGTGGTCACCGCCGTGTTCGACCGGCTCCGGGACGGGGCGGGCGAGCCGGTGTCGGCACGGCTGTCCCCGGCCGGCGCGGAGATGGACCACGTCGAGGCTCAGATCGTCGGACTGGTGGCCCGGCTGCACCCGGAGCTGTTCGCCGACCTGGAGCAGTTCTGCCTCCGGCACGAGGACTTCGTGGACCGTACGCTGGCCCAGGTCGCCGCGGACCTGGTGTTCTTCCTGGCCGTCGACCACTTCTACGGGCCGCTGCGTGCGGCCGGGCTCGGTGCGTGCCTGCCGCGGCTGCTGCCCGCGGAGGACCGCCGCTTGCACGCCGAGGGGCTGTATGACGCAGCCCTGGCGCACCGCCTGGTCGGCGAGGGAGAGCCCGTGGTGAGCAGCGACCTCGACGTCAATCCCGGCGAGCGGATCGTGGTGGTGACCGGGCCGAACCAGGGCGGCAAGACCACGTTCGCGCGCAGCATCGGCCAGCTGCACCACCTGGCGATGCTCGGCTGCCCGGTCCCGGCCGCGGCTGCCGAGCTGTGCCCGGTCGACCGGGTGCTGACCCACTTCGAGGTGGCATCGGACCCGCAGGACCCGGCCGGGGGGCTGCTGGACGACCTGCAGCGCATGCGGGTGGTCCTGACCGTCGCCTCCAGCGCGAGCCTCCTGGTGCTCAACGAGGTGTTCTCCTCGACCAGCCTGCTCGATGCCACGGCCCTGAGCGAGGCCGTGCTGAGACGGCTGGCTGCCCTGGGGGCACTGGCTGTGTGGGTGACCTTCATCCCCGAACTCGCCGACGTCGTGACCGGCACGGTGAGCATGGCCAGCGACGTGGATCCCGACGACGTCACCCGCCGGACCTTCCGGATGACGCGCCGGCCCCCGAACGAGCGCGCCTACGCCGAGGCGCTGGCGGCCCGCTACGAGCTGGGCTACGACCAGGTCCGGGCGAGGCTGGCATGAGGGTTCGGCTGATGCACCCGGACCGGGAGTTCGCCGGCCCGTCCGAGGAGGAGCTGGACGAGCCGTGCGTGCAGGACCTGATCCGCGACCTGGAGCTCGATGAGCTGCTGGACCTGATGGCGGGGAGTGAGGACCAGCTGCGCCGCAGCGCCCGCGCCGCGCTGCTCTCGCCCGGGCTGGACGTGGCGACGATCCGGTTCCGGCAGCAGGTGCTCGCCGACTGCCTGGAGGTGCCCGACCTGCCAGCCCGGCTGTACGAGCTCGCGGGCGAGGCGATCACCGCCCAGCGCGGGGTGTTCCGGAGCTTCCTGATGCAGCGCCCGGAGAACTCCCTGCACCACGCCGTGACCAAGCTGGGCCTGCAGGTCGACGCGCTGGCCCAGGTCCGGGACCTGGCCCTGGAGTTCCTGCCGGCGGTCCGCTCGCCGGGATGGCGTCGGCTTCTACAGCAGGCCATGACCGACCTGGACGGGCCGTACCTTGACGGCGTACGCGCGCACCTGCAGCGGCTCGAGTTCCGCGATGGGATGCTGCTCAGCGCCCACCTCGGTGACGGCAACCAGGGCGTCGGCTACATGCTGCGCGAGCCGGACGTCCGCCACCTCACGCTGCTCCACCGCACCCCCGTCGCCCGCCCGCACGCAGCCTTCACCATCCCGGAGCGGGACGAGGGCGGCTTCCGGGCGCTGGCCGACCTGCGCGACCGCGCGCTGACCGTGATCGCCGGAGTGGTCGGGCAGGCCTGCGACGATGTCAGCACCTTCTTCACCCAGCTGCGCACCGAGCTCGCCTTCTACCTGGCCGCCACCCGGCTGCACGGCCAGCTGTTCGCGGTCGGCGCACCCACCTGCCTGCCCGAGCCGCATCCGGCCGGCTCGGGGGTGCTGGTGGGCGTCGGCGTGTACGACCCGGTGCTGCAGGTGCGCCTTGGCGGACGGGCCGTCCCCAACGACGTGGACACCGAGCACAAGCCCCTGCTGCTGGTCACCGGCGCGAACCAGGGCGGCAAGACCACGCTGCTGCGCACCCTGGGCACGGCCCAGCTGCTGCTGCAGGCCGGCCTGTTCGTGCCCGCGGTCGCGTTCACCGCCTCGACCGGGTCCCGGGTGCTGACCCATTTCGAGCGGGAGGAGGACACCGGCCTGCGGCACGGCAAGTTCGACGAGGAGCTGGCCCGGCTGAGCGAGCTGCTCAACCACCTGCGCCCCGGAGACCTGCTGCTGTCCAACGAGTCCTTCGCCGCCACCACCGAGAACGAAGGTGCGGCCATCGGCGCCTCGGTGATCCGTGCCCTGGCAGACGCCGGTGTGCGCGTGCACCTGGTCACCCATCTGCATGCCCTCGCCGACGCCCTGCACCGGCAGGTGCCCTGCCTGTCGCTGCGGCCCGAACGCCGAGCCGACGGCGAGCGAACCTACCGGTTGGTTCCGGCTGCGCCGGAGCCCACCAGCTTCGGCGCCGACCTGTACGAGCAGGTGTTCGGCGTCCCCCTGTCCGGACGAGGACCGGTGGCGCGCGTGCGCGTGCGCGTTGGCGACCCGCCCGGCTACGGGCATCCGGCCGACCCGATTCCCGGCGGGGCCGGGACCTTGGACCGCACATCGATCGCACCGACCCCAGAAGGATGAGGGTATGACCGTTCACGTGACAGCAGTCCACGCCGTGGAGATCCTCGACTCCCGGGCCCGCCCGACCCTGGCCGTGACCGTCGAGCTCAGCGACGGCACGGTCGCACGCGCCGGCGTCCCGTCGGGTGCCTCGACTGGCAGCCGGGAGGCGGTGGAGCTGCGCGACGGCGACGCCGGCCGGTTCGCCGGGCAGGGCGTCCGCACCGCCGCCGGCCACGTCGACGGCGAGATCGCCCGGCTGCTGGTGGGCACTCCGACCGGCGCCTTCGATGTAGCGAACCTGGGCGCGGTCGCCGCGGTGGACCGGGCGCTGGGGGAGCTGGACAGCACGGGGACCAAGGCTCGCCTGGGCGCCAATGCGGTGGTCGGCGTGTCGATGGCACTGGCCAGGGCGCTGGCGGCCAGCGCCGGGCAGCCGCTGTGGCGCGTCCTCACCCCGGCCGGGGTGGCTCCGCGGCTGCCGGTGCCGCACTTCAACGTCGTCAACGGCGGGGTGCACGCCCCTAACGCGCTGGATTTCCAGGAGTTCATGCTCGCCCCGCTCGGTGCGCCGTCACTGCCGGAGGCGGTGCGCGCGGGCGCGGAGATCTACGGCGTGCTCAAGCGCAGGCTGGCCGCCGCCGGGCACTCCACCGGCCTCGGAGACGAAGGCGGGTTCGCCCCCGACATCGCCCAGCCCGAGGACGTGCTGTCGTTGCTGGTGGACGCCATCACCGAGGCCGGCTACACGCCCGGCCGCGACGGCGTCGCGATCGCGCTGGACCCGGCCGCCAGCGAGTTCTACCGCGACGGCGCCTATCAGGTGGCCGGCGAGCAGCTGACCAGCGCCCAGCTGGTCGAGCGGTATGCGGCCATGGTGGACCGGTTCCCGGTGTGGAGCATCGAGGACGGGCTGGCCGAGGACGACTGGGACGGCTGGGTCGCGCTCACCTCCGCGCTGGGGGAGCGGGTGCAGCTGGTCGGCGACGACATCTTCGTCACGAACCCGCAGATCATCACCGAGGCGATCGGCAAGGACGTGGCCAACGCTGCGCTGATCAAGCTCAACCAGATCGGCACCGTGACCGAGACGCTGGAGGCGATGCGGGTGTGCCGCGAGGCCGGCTACGCCCAGATGGTGTCCCACCGCTCGGGGGAGACCGAGGACACGTTCATCGCCGACCTCGCGGTGGGCACCGGCTGCGGGCAGCTCAAGACCGGCGCACCGGCCCGTGGGGAGCGAGTGGCCAAGTACAACCGGCTGCTGGAGCTGGCTGCCTCGACAGACCTCTCCTACGGCCTGTCGTGACCGCCTCTGCTGCTGGCCAACGAGGACCGGAGGGGAGCACCCTGGACGGCGAGGTGGAGGCGATGAGGGAGAACGAGATCCTGACCGCGCATGCCGGCAACTGCCTGGTCGCCGGGTTCGGGCACGGACCGGAGAACCTGGCGGTGCTGCGCGAGGGAGCGGACCTGGCCCGCCGGCTCGGTGCGCACCTGCACGTCGTGCATGTCGTCGACGAGCAGGACTTCCCGGTCGACCCGGACGCCGCGGACTGGGACCGGGTCGGAGCCGCACACGTGGAGCGGTCGGAGTCCTACGCCGCTGACGTCCTCGCTGACGCCGATGTCGACTGGTCCTGGCTGGCCTGCCACGGCGACCCGGCCAACTGCCTGCGGCGCCTGGCCGAGACGCATTCGGCGCTGCTGGTGGTGGTCGGCACCCGCGGGGACGGGGTGAACGCCACCATCTCCCGGATCCTTGCCGGCTCGGTCACGCACCGGCTGCTGCGGCACGGCACCGTACCGCTGGTGGTGGTGCCCGCGCACCGGCACGTGCCGCGTCCGGCTGAGGCATGACCCGTGAGTGGACGCCCGCCTTCAGCTTGGCCCTGCTGGAAGGCTGGGAAGGAATCGGCGCGGACGTGATCTGGGGTGCGTCGAAGGAGATGAGCCTTGTCCAACCCTGAACCCATGACCGGACCGACGACTTGGAGCCTGGGCCGGGTGGGGACGCGGTGACGGAGCTCAACCGTCACCTGTTGCACACGGTCAACAGCTGGGCGGGTCAGGTCCCGCTGCTCGACGAGGCCATGGTCTTCTGCGCCAGCTGGTTGATCTTTCCCCTGTTCGCTGTCGCAGCCGTTTGCGCGCTCACACTCGCGCGCCGACGGCGATGGTGGCAGCTGGGCTCCTTCGCTGCGACGCTGGTGGTCGCTTTCGGCCTGTTGCGGCTGGCCGGCTGCGTCCACACGGACCGGCGCCCGTTCATGACGGAGCACGTGCACCAGCTGGTGGCCCACCAGCCCGGGACGTCGTTCCCCAGCGATCACACCACCGCCGCCACCGCCGTCGCCCTCGGCCTGCTCGCCTTCACCACGTTCCGCCGCACCGGCACGCTCCTGCTGCTCGCGGCGGTCCTGATCGGGTTCGCTCGGATCTTCGCGGGCATCCACTGGCCGCTCGACATCATCGGCGGCCTGCTGACCGGCCTGGCCGGCACAGCCGTCGTTGCGGGCGCGCTGCTCCTGGGCCGGCGTGGGAGGCGGCTGGTGCCGAGCGTGCAGGGCCGTCGGGAACTGGAGAATTTCGATGTCTGAGCCCATCTCCCCCGCCCCCTCGGAGACGCAGGCTGACTCGGACGAACGGCCGCCACGCTCCAACACGCAGATCCTGGGCCAGCTGTCGTTCCTGTCCGGGACG
>JBQCIO010000244.1:0-33720 GCA_051953655.1 Motilibacteraceae bacterium | reverse complement strand
CCACGGCGCCTGGCCGTGGCTCGCCGTCCTGGGCGGCGCGCTGGTCGCGGTGGGCGGTGCGCTGGCGGTCCTGCACGGGCGTCGCTGGCCGGCGATGTCCAGCCGGTACGAGCGCTCCACGGGCCGGGCGGGCGGGTCGCCAGGCCCGTCGGCGCGGCCGGGCGGGCCTGGGACGGTGTCTCCGGGCGAGCGGCCGGGGGAGCAGCCGCCGGCCTCCGGCGGCAAGGAGCTGTGGGACGCGCTCGACCGCGGCGAGGACCCGACCGAGCGCGGCTGACAGCGGTTACTCTCGCCGCACCCGCCCTCCGGCGCGGCCGTGGCGCACGCCCGGTCCGCCGCGGGCACGCCGGCACGAGAAGGGTCCCGCCGTGAGTGAGCAGGGTGGCGCCACGCCCCCGCCCGATCCCTACCGCCGCCCGGAGGAGGGTGGGTCCGGCGAGGGCCAGCCCGGCTACGGGCAGCCGCAGTACGGGCAGCCCCAGTACGGCCAGCCCGGCTACGGGCAGCCCCAGTACGGCCAGCCCGGCTATGGGCAGCCCCAGTACGGCCAGCCGGAGTACGGCCAGCCCGGCTACGGCCAGCCCCAGTACGGGGCGCCCGGTCAGTCCCCCTACGGCGCGGCGCCGGCCTACCCCTCCGGCCCGGCGCCGGCGCAGCAGTCCAACGGCCTGGCCGTCGCGGCCCTGATCTGCGGCATCCTCGGCTTCTTCTGCGGTCTCACCGCCATCGCGGCGATCCCGCTCGGCATCGTGGGCCTGCGCCGCTCGCGGGAGCTGGGTGGCACCGGCCGGGGGATGGCCATCGCCGGCCTGGTGCTCGGCTGCGTCGTCGTCGTGCTGTCGATCGTCGTCATCGCCCTGCTGCTGGCGACGGGATCGACCAGTACGACCACGTTCTAGCGGGGTTCCAGCGGGGTTCTGACCGAGAAGGAAGGGCGCCGAGGTGGCGGTCACCGACGACGGCACGAGGGCGGGCCTGGTCGCCGCGCCCGCGCAGCCGGCCGCCGGCGCACAGCCGCGGGCACGGGCGCTGCTCGCCCCGCTGGCCGCCGCGGCCGGCGGCCTGCCGGCCCTGGCCTACCTGTGGGCGGTGAGCCCGGAGCAGCCGGGCCACTACCCGCTCTGCCCGCTCTACTGGGCCACCGGGATCTACTGCCCCGGCTGCGGCACGCTCCGCGCCGCCCACGCGCTGCTGCACGGCGACCTCGCCACCGCGCTGCACCGCAACGTGCTGGTCGTCCTCGCCGCGCCGCTGGTCGCCCTCCTGTGGCTGGAGTGGACCGCCCGGGCGGCCCGCGGCCGGCCCGCCCGCCGGCTCGCGCTGTCCACCCCGGCCACCGTCGTCGTGGTCGTGCTGCTGGTGGCCTACGGCGTGCTCCGCAACCTCCCGTGGGGCGCCTTCCTCGCGCCGTGAGGCGCCGCCCCCGGCGGGGACGTGCGGGTCGTCGCGGTCCGGCTCGGCCCCGCGTCGCGCGGTCACCGGGCCCCGCTAGGCTGGCCGGGCCGCGGGCTCCCGCGCCGCGGCGCGGGGCGGCGCCCACCAGGCAGCGCCCGCAGCCCGCCCGCACCAGAGGGGACCGCCGCGTGAGCGTCCTTGACGAGATCCTCGAGGGCGTCCGCGCCGACCTCGAGGACCGGCAGTCCCGCGTGCCGCTCGACGCGCTCAAGGAGCGCGCCGGCCGCCGCGACGCCGCCCTCGACGTCGTCAGCATGCTGCGGGCCGAGGGCGTCAACGTCATCGCCGAGGTCAAGCGCTCCAGCCCGAGCCGTGGCGCGCTGGCCCCCATCGCCGACCCGGCCGCCCTGGCCGGGGAGTACGAGGCCGGCGGCGCCACCGTCATCAGCGTCCTCACCGAGCAGCGCCGCTTCGGCGGCACGCTGGACGACCTCGACGCCGTCCGCGCCGCGGTCGACTGCGCGGTGCTGCGCAAGGACTTCATCGTCTCCTCCTACCAGCTGTGGGAGGCCCGGGCGCACGGCGCCGACGTCGCGCTGCTCATCGTGGCCGCGCTCGAGCAGGAGGCGCTGGTCAGCCTCGTCGAGCGCGCGGCCTCCATCGGGCTCACCGCCCTGGTCGAGGCGCACGACGAGGAGGAGGTGGCGCGGGCGGTCGACGCCGGGGCCCGCGTCATCGGCGTCAACGCGCGCAACCTCAAGACGCTCGAGGTCGACCGCGACACCTTCGCCCGGCTGGCCCCGCTCATCCCCGACGGCGTGGTCAAGGTGGCCGAGTCCGGCGTCCGCGGCCCGCACGACGTCATCGAGTACGCCCGGGCGGGCGCCGACGCCGTGCTGGTCGGCGAGTCCCTCGTCACCGGCTCGGTCAACGGCAAGGACCCGCGCGCCGCGGTGGCCGACCTGGTGGCCGCCGGCGCCCACCCGGCGCTCAAGCACGGGCGCAGCTGACCAGCCCGACGCACCATCACGTGCCCCTGCAGCCCGAAACCGATCAGCCCTGACCAGCCAGACCGCCGACCAGCCAGACCGCACCGGAAGGAGCAGCACCGTGACCACCGCACCCGCGACCCGCACCGACGGCACGACGCTGACGGGCGGCCCGGCTCGTTGGCTGGCCGGCGCCTCCCAGCCCGACCCCACCGGCCACTTCGGCCCCTACGGCGGCCGGTTCGTTCCCGAGGCGCTCATGGCGGCGCTGGACCAGCTGGAGAAGGCCTACACCGACGCCGTCGCCGACCCCGAGTTCCAGCAGCGCCTCGGCGACCTGCAGCGCGACTACACCGGCCGCCCGAGCCCGATCACCGAGGCCGAGCGGTTCGCCGCGCACGCCGGCGGCGCGCGGGTGTTCCTCAAGCGCGAGGACCTCAACCACACCGGCTCGCACAAGATCAACAATGTGCTCGGCCAGGGGCTGCTCACCCAGCGGATGGGCAAGACCCGGGTCATCGCCGAGACCGGCGCCGGCCAGCACGGCGTCGCCACCGCCACGGTGGCCGCGCTGCTCGGTCTGGAGTGCGTCGTCTACATGGGCGAGGAGGACACCCGCCGGCAGGCGCTCAACGTGGCCCGGATGCGGCTGCTCGGCGCCGAGGTGGTCCCGGTCACCACCGGCTCGCGCACCCTCAAGGACGCCATCAACGAGGCGATGCGCGACTGGGTGACCAACGTCGACTCCACCCACTACCTGCTCGGCACGGTGGCCGGCCCGCACCCGTTCCCGGTCATGGTCCGCGACTTCCACCGGGTGATCGGGGTGGAGGCCCGCGAGCAGCTGCTCGAGCGGGTCGGCCGGCTGCCGGACGCGATCTGCGCCTGCGTGGGCGGCGGGTCCAACGCCATCGGCATCTTCCACCCGTTCGTCGACGACGAGGGCGTGCGCCTCTACGGCTTCGAGGCGGCCGGCGACGGCGTCTCGACCGGCCGGCACGCGGCCTCGATCAGCGGCGGCGCGTCCGGCGTCCTGCACGGCACCCGCACCTACGTGCTGCAGGACGAGATGGGCCAGACCAAGGAGTCCCACTCGATCAGCGCCGGGCTGGACTACCCGGGCGTCGGGCCCGAGCACGCCTGGCTGCACGACCTGGGCCGGGCCGAGTACCGGCCGGTCACCGACGCCGAGGCGATGGACGCCTTCAGCCTGCTGTGCCGCACCGAGGGGATCATCCCGGCCATCGAGAGCGCGCACGCGCTGGCCGGCGCCCTGCAGGTCGGCCGCGAGCTGGGGGAGGGCGCCGTGGTGCTGGTCAACCTCTCCGGCCGCGGCGACAAGGACGTCGACACCGCCGCCCGCTGGTTCGGGCTGGAGACCCAGCAGACGCAGGAGACGAGCTCGTGACGCGCCTCACCGAGGTCCTCGCCGCGGCCAAGGCCGACGGGCGGGCCGCGCTCGTCGGCTACCTGCCGGCCGGCTACCCCAGCGTGGAGGGCGCGGCCCGGGCGATCGAGGCGATGGTGGCCGCCGGCGTCGACGTCGTCGAGGTCGGCCTGCCCTACTCCGACCCGCTCATGGACGGCCCGACCATCCAGGCCGCCGTCGACGCCGCCCTGCGCGCCGGCACCACCACCGCCGACGTCATCGCCACGGCCGGGCGCGCGGCGCAGGCAGGGGCCGCCGCCCTGGTGATGAGCTACTGGAACCCGATCGAGCGCTACGGCGTCGACCGGTTCGCCGCCGAGCTCGCCGCGGCCGGGGGGAGCGGGGTCATCACCCCCGACCTCACCCCGGACGAGGCCGCGCCGTGGATCGAGGCCACCGACACCGCCGGGCTGGACCGGGTGTTCCTCGTGGCCCCGTCGTCCACCGACGAGCGGATCGCCTACACCGTCCGGCACTGCGGCGGCTTCGTCTACGCCGCCTCCACCATGGGCGTCACCGGGGCCCGCGACGCCGTCGCCGGCACCGCCGAGGCCCTGGTGCGCCGGGTGCGCGAGGCCACCGACCTGCCGGTCTGCGTGGGCCTGGGCGTCTCCACCGGCGCGCAGGCGGCCGAGGTGGCCCGCTACGCCGACGGGGTCATCGTCGGCTCGGCGCTGGTGCGCCGGCTGCTGGATGCGCCCGACGAGGACGCCGGCGTCGCCGCGGTGGCCGAGCTGGCCGCCGAGCTGGCCCGGGGCGTGCGGTCCGCGGCCGGCCGCGAGGTCGGCGTGGCGGCCGCGCAGGGGTGATCAGGACCACCTCCGCCGGGTGCCCGACCGCGGCCCGCGGCGGGAACCCGGCGGGTGCGCCACGTAGTTGTCCGCACGTGCCCCGCCCCGCCCGTCGCCGTGGCCTGCCCGGCTCCCGGTCCACCCGCGCGGTGGCTCTGGCGTTGGGGACAGCCGCGGCTCTGGCGCTCGGTGGGTGCGCCGGATCCTCCGATATCGACGGGCGGGGCGGCGGCGGTGGCATGGTCGTCAAGGCGCAGGACGACGACGGCTGGCACGGCGCCCTGCTGGACACCCCCTACGCCAAGCCGGACCTCAGCTTCACGAACGTCGACGGCGGCACCTTCGACCTCGCCACCGACACCACCACGCCGGTCACGCTGGTCTTCTTCGGCTACACCAACTGCCCCGACGTCTGCAGCGCGGTCCTGGCCGACGCCGCCTCGGCGCTGCGCCGCGCCCCGGCCGACGTACGCTCGAAGACGCAGCTGGTCTTCATCACGACCGACCCGGCACGTGACACCCCTCACGTCATCCGGGCCTTCCTGAACCGCTTCGACCCCTCCTTCGTGGGCCTCACCGGGCCGATGATGAGGATCGAGCAGGCGGCCGAGCAGCTCGGCGTGGCGCTCACCGGGACCCAGAAGCTCCCGAGCGGCGGCTACGACGTGGGGCACGGCGCGCAGCTGATCGGCTGGGGTCCGGGCGGGCGCACCACGGTGGTGTGGACGCCCGGCACGGCGGTCGGCGCGCTGCGCGAGGACGTCACGAGGTTGAGCGGGGAGGCCTGAGATGGCCCTGGTCGAACGAGACGAGGCCGAACGGGACGAGCGGGAGCGGGTGACCGCAGCGGAGCAGCGGGGGAGCGCCGGCTGGGTGCCCTGGGTCGGCACCGTCGCCCGGCTGCTGCTCGGCGGCGCCCTCGTCGTCGCCGGCGCGCTCAAGGCCGTCGACGTCACCGGCGCCGTCGCCTCGGTCCGCGCCTACGACCTGCTGCCGCAGGGCCTGGCCACCGCGATGGGCTACACCCTGCCCTTCCTCGAGATCGCCGTCGGCGTGCTGCTCGTCGTGGGGCTGTTCACCCGGGTCGCCGCGGCCGTCGGGGCGCTGCTCATGGTGATGTTCGTCGTCGGCATCGCCTCGGCCTGGGCCCGCGGGCTCAACATCGACTGCGGCTGCTTCGGCACCGGCGGCACGGTGGCGGCGGGGCAGACCAAGTACCTGCAGGACATCCTGCGCGACGGCGGGCTGTTCCTGGCCGGGCTGTTCCTCCTCTGGCGCCCGCGCACCCGGCTGTCCCTGGACGGGATGCTCCGCGGCGGCCACCACGACGACGACCACGACCTCGACCTCGACGACGACGACGAGCTCGACGACGACCTCGACCAGCGAGCGCACCTCACGGAGGGACAGGCATGACGACCAACATCCCCGGACCGTCGCGCAAGGACGCCCGGGCCGCGCTGGCCGAGCAGCGGGCGGCGGACAAGGCCAAGGCCCGCCGGCGCGAGCGGACGGTGCGGATCGTGGCCGTCGTCGGCGCGCTGGTGCTGGTCCTCGGCGGTGGCGCGCTGGCCTACGTGCTCAACCGGCCCGACGCCGGCGCCAAGCTGCCGGCCGGGGTCGGCGGGGTCGGGCAGGGCATCGCGTTCGGCGCCGCCGCGGGCTCGGGCAAGCCGGTCGTGGACCTCTGGGAGGACTTCCAGTGCCCCATCTGCGGTGAGCTGGAGAAGTCCAGCGGCCAGCAGATCCGCCAGCTGGCCGACTCCGGGCAGGTGCGCCTGGTCATCCACCCGGCCTCGTTCATCGGCGAGGAGTCGGTCCGCGCCGCCAACGCCTTCGGCTGCGCCTCCGACGCCGGCAAGGCGCTGGACCTGCACGCCTACCTCTACGCCCACCAGCCGCCCGAGCGCAGCGGCGGCTACACCGTCGACGACCTGGTCGCCGCGGGCAAGGCGGTCGGCGTCGACTCCGCGCAGTTCCAGACCTGCGTCAAGGACGGCACCTACGACGGCTGGGTGCGGCAGGTGGCCGACGACATGAGCAAGGCCGGGGTCACCGGCACGCCCACGCTCTTCGTGGCCGGCAAGGAGCTGGCGCGCCAGAACGTGCCGGGCACCTACTCCTTCGACGAGATCACGTCCGCCGTCGACGCCGCCGCGAAGTCCTGACACCGTCCTGATCTCGGAGAGCCGGTCCCGCTGATGAGCCACCCGCTGGCCGCGATCCCCAGCCCGAGCCAGGGCGTCTGGCACCTCGGGCCGTTCCCGCTGCGCGCCTACGCCTTCTGCATCATCATCGGCATCGTCCTGGCGGTGGTCATCGGCGACCGCCGCTGGGTCGCGCGCGGCGGGCTGGCCGGCACCATGGGAGACGTCGCGATCTGGGCGGTCCCCTTCGGGATCGTCGGGGGCCGGCTCTACCACGTGATCACCACGCCCGAGCCCTACTGGGGCTCGGGCGGCCACCCGATCCGCGCCCTCTACATATGGGAGGGCGGCCTGGGCATCTGGGGTGCGGTCCTCCTCGGCGGCATCGGCGCATGGATCGCCTGCCGCCGGCGCGGGATCCCGCTGCCGCCGTTCGCCGATGCGCTGGCCCCGGGCCTGCTGGTGGCCCAGGCGGTGGGCCGCTGGGGCAACTGGTTCAACCAGGAGCTCTTCGGCGGTCCCACCACCCTGCCGTGGGGCCTGCGGATCGACCCCGCGCACCGTCCGGCGGGCTACGAGCAGTACGCCACCTTCCACCCGACCTTCCTCTACGAGTCGCTGTGGTGCCTGCTGGCCGCAGCGATCGTCGTCTGGGCCGACCGCCGCTTCCGGATGGGCCACGGCCGGGTGTTCGCGCTCTACGTCGCGCTCTACACGGTGGGCCGCTCGGTCACCGAGGCCCTGCGCATCGACACCGCCGAGCACTTCTTCGGCCTGCGCCTGAACCAGTGGACCAGCGTCGTCGTCTTCCTCGGCGCGGTGGCCTACATCGTGGTCTCCGCCCGGCTGCGCCCCGGCCGCGAGCAGGTCGTCGACCCGCGGGTGGCGGAGGAGTCGGGGGAGGGCGTCGACGAGGTCGGCGAGGCGGCCGGTGAGGGCGCCCCTGGCGTCCGATCGCCCGGCGGCGGGCACGACGGCGGCGACGGGTCGGGTGAGGACCCGGCGCGTCCAGCTCCGCGCACGTCAGCGGGCTAGGTGGCGCGTCCCGCTCGGGGTCAAAGGCGCTGGTGACGGGGGAGCCAGGCGCGGGGCCGGGCCGCGCGGCCGCGCACGGGATTGGGTGAAGGGCCCCTTCGGTCGAACCTATGGGCCGAAAGCGCCCTTCATCCCGCCTCACTCACAAGGTCGGGAGCCTCTGTGGCCCGTCTCACTACCTGACACGGCACCGTCCGTCTGGCGGGACGACGGGGGGCGTCGGCTATCCTCGCCGCAGCACCTCAGGCAGGGCCAGCGTCGTCCCTCCGCCTCCCTTTCGACGAGAGAGGACGGACGGCCATGACCTCCAGCGCTCGCCCGCCCGCCGGCTTCCCCCAGCTCCCCGTCTCCCTGCCCTCGGCCCGTCCAGCGGCCCAGGGGCTCTACGACGGCGCCCAGGAGCACGACGCCTGCGGCGTGGCCTTCGTGGCCACCCTCACCGGCGTGGCCACCCACGAGCTCGTCGACCAGGCGCTCACCGCGCTGCGCAACCTCGAGCACCGCGGCGCCAGCGGCGCCGAGCCCGACTCGGGCGACGGCGCCGGCATCCTCACCCAGGTCCCGGACGCGTTCCTGCGCGAGGTCGCCGGGTTCGAGCTGCCGGCCCAGGGGTCCTACGCCGTCGGCATCGCGTTCCTGCGCGACGGCGACGCCGCCTGCGAGGCCGCTGTCGCGCGCATCGAGGAGCTCGCCGACCAGGAGGGCCTCGACGTCCTCGGCTGGCGCGAGGTGCCCACCGCCCCCGGCCTGCTCGGCGCCACCGCCCGCTCGGTCATGCCGCGCTTCCGCCAGCTGTTCGTGGCCGGCAAGCCCGTCGACGGCGAGCGCCCCAGCGGCCTGGCGCTCGAGCGGCTCGCGTTCGTGCTGCGCAAGCGCGCCGAGCACGAGACCGGCGTCTACTTCGCGTCGCTGTCCTCGCGCACCCTGGTCTACAAGGGGATGCTCACCACCGGCCAGCTCGAGCCGTTCTACCCGGACCTGTCCGACCGCCGGTTCGTCACCGAGCTCGCGCTGGTCCACTCCCGCTTCTCCACCAACACGTTCCCGTCCTGGCCGCTGGCCCACCCCTACCGGTTCATCGCCCACAACGGCGAGATCAACACCGTCAAGGGCAACCGCAACTGGATGCGGGCACGCGAGAGCACGCTGGCCAGCGACCTCATCCCGGGCGACCTGGACCGCGTCACGCCCATCTGCACCCCCGACGCGAGCGACTCGGCGTCCTTCGACGAGGTGCTCGAGCTGCTGCACCTCGGTGGCCGCTCGCTGCCGCACGCGGTGCTCATGATGATCCCCGAGGCGTGGGAGAACCACGCCGAGATGGACGCGGCCCGCAAGGCGTTCTACGAGTTCCACTCCACCCTGATGGAGCCGTGGGACGGCCCGGCCTGCGTCACCTTCACCGACGGCACCCTCATCGGCGGCGTGCTCGACCGCAACGGCCTGCGCCCGGCCCGCTACTGGGTCACCGACGACGGCCTGGTGGTGCTCGCCTCCGAGGTCGGCGTCCTCGACCTCGACCCGGCCAAGGTCGTGCGCAAGGGCCGGCTGCAGCCGGGCCGGATGTTCCTGGTGGACACCGAACACGGCCGGATCGTCGAGGACGACGAGATCAAGAGCAGCCTGGCCGCCGAGCACCCCTACGACGAGTGGCTGCACGCAGGTCTGATCCACCTCGACGACCTCGCCGAGCGCGAGCACATCGCCCACACCCACTCCTCGGTCACCCGGCGCCAGCGCACCTTCGGCTACACCGAGGAGGAGCTGCGCGTCCTGCTCGCCCCCATGGCCGGGGCCGGCGGCGAGCCGATCGGCTCGATGGGCACCGACACCCCCATCGCGGTGCTCAGCCAGCGTCCGCGGCTGCTGTTCGACTACTTCACCCAGCTGTTCGCGCAGGTCACCAACCCGCCGCTCGACGCGATCCGCGAGGAGCTCGTCACCGCGCTGGGCACCGTGATCGGCCCGGAGCAGAACCTGCTCGAGGCCACGCCGGCGCACTGCCGCCAGGTGCTGCTGCCGTTCCCGGTCATCGACAACGACGAGCTCGCCAAGATCGTCCACATCAACCGCGACGGCGACCTGCCCGGCTTCGCCACCGTCACCGTCAAGGGCCTCTACGACGTCGACGGCGGGGGAGCGGCGCTGGCCCGGCGGCTGGAGGAGATCTGCGCCGAGGTGTCCGCGGCCATCGAGGACGGCGCGCGCTTCGTGGTGCTCTCGGACCGCGACTCCGACGCCGACCGCGCGCCGATCCCGTCGCTGCTGCTCACCAGCGCGGTGCACCACCACCTCATCCGCCAGCGCACCCGCACCCAGGTGGGCCTGCTGGTGGAGGCCGGCGACGTCCGCGAGGTCCACCACGTCGCGCTGCTGATCGGCTTCGGCGCGGCCGCGGTCAACCCCTACCTGGCGATGGAGACCGTCGAGGACCTCGTCGCCCAGGGGGTCATCTCCGGCGTCGCGCCGGAGAAGGCGGTCAAGAACCTCATCAAGGCCCTGGGCAAGGGCGTGCTCAAGGTGATGTCCAAGATGGGCATCTCCACCGTCGCCTCCTACCGCGGCGCCCAGGTCTTCGAGGCGATCGGCCTGTCCCAGGAGCTGGTCGACACCTACTTCACCGGCACCGTGAGCCGGCTCGGCGGCGTCGGCCTCGACGTCATCGCCGAGGAGACCGCCCAGCGTCACCGCCAGGCCTACCCGGCCGGTGGCAGCGTGCCGGCGCACCGCCGGCTCGAGGTCGGCGGCGAGTACCAGTGGCGCCGCGAGGGCGAGCTGCACCTGTTCAACCCCGAGACGGTGTTCCGGCTGCAGCACTCCACCCGCGCCCGCCGCTACGACGTCTTCAAGGAGTACACGAAGGCCGTCGACGAGCAGGCCGAGAAGCTCATGACCCTGCGCGGCCTGTTCACCCTGCGCGAGGGCGAGCGCCCGCCGGTGCCGGTCGACGAGGTCGAGCCGGTCGAGAGCATCGTCAAGCGCTTCTCCACCGGGGCGATGTCCTACGGCTCCATCTCCCAGGAGGCGCACGAGACCCTCGCCATCGCCATGAACCGGCTGGGCGCCAAGTCCAACACCGGCGAGGGCGGCGAGGACCCCGAGCGCTTCGTCCCGGACGAGAACGGCGACCTGCGCCGCTCGGCCATCAAGCAGGTGGCCTCGGGCCGGTTCGGCGTCACCAGCGAGTACCTTGTCAACGCCGACGACATCCAGATCAAGATGGCCCAGGGCGCCAAGCCCGGCGAGGGCGGCCAGCTGCCCGGCCACAAGGTCTACCCGTGGATCGCCAGGACCCGGTACTCCACCCCGGGCGTGGGCCTGATCTCCCCGCCGCCGCACCACGACATCTACTCGATCGAGGACCTCGCCCAGCTCATCCACGACCTGAAGAACGCCAACGACAAGGCGCGGGTGCACGTCAAGCTCGTGGCCGAGGTCGGCGTCGGCACGGTCGCGGCGGGCGTGAGCAAGGCGCACGCGGACGTCGTGCTCATCTCCGGCCACGACGGCGGCACGGGCGCCAGCCCGCTCACCTCGCTCAAGCACGCCGGCGCCCCGTGGGAGCTCGGCCTGGCCGAGACCCAGCAGACGCTGCTGCTCAACGGCCTGCGCGACCGGATCGTGGTGCAGACCGACGGCCAGCTCAAGACCGGCCGCGACGTCGTCATCGCCGCGCTGCTCGGTGCGGAGGAGTTCGGCTTCGCCACCGCGCCGCTGGTGGTGAGCGGCTGCATCATGATGCGCGTCTGCCACCTCGACACCTGCCCCGTGGGCGTCGCGACGCAGAACCCCGAGCTGCGCAAGCGGTTCAGCGGCAAGCCCGAGTTCGTCGTGAACTTCTTCGAGTTCATCGCCCAGGAGGTCCGCGACTACCTCGCGGCGCTCGGCTTCCGGTCCGTCGAGGAGGCCATCGGCCACGCCGAGCTCCTGGACACCCGGCGGGCGGTGGAGCACTGGAAGGCCAGCGGCCTCGACCTCGCCCCGATCCTGCACGTGCCGGACCTGCCCGAGGGCGCCCCGCGCCACCAGGTCAGCGTGCAGGACCACGGGCTGGAGAAGGCCCTGGACCACCAGCTGATCACGCTGGCCGGCGACGCGCTCGAGCGCGGCGAGAAGGTGCAGATCTCGTTGCCGGTGCGCAACGTCAACCGCACGGTCGGCACCATGCTGGGCGCCGAGGTCACCCGCCGCTACGGCGGCGCGGGCCTTCCCGAGGGCACCATCGACGTCACCCTCACCGGCTCGGCCGGCCAGTCGTTCGGCGCGTTCCTGCCGCGCGGGGTCGTCCTACGTCTCGTCGGAGACGCGAACGACTACGTCGGCAAGGGGCTGTCCGGCGGCCGGATCGTGGTCCGTCCGGACTCCGCCGCGCCGTTCGCGGCCGAGGAGAACGTGGTGGCCGGCAACGTGCTGCTCTACGGCGCCACCGCCGGCGAGGCCTACGTGCGCGGCCTGGTGGGGGAGCGGTTCGCGGTGCGCAACTCCGGCGCCACCGCCGTCGTCGAGGGCGTGGGCGACCACGGCTGCGAGTACATGACCGGCGGCACCGTGGTGGTGCTCGGCCGGACCGGGCGCAACTTCGCGGCCGGCATGTCCGGCGGCACCGCCTACGTGCTCGACCTGCGCCGGGACCGGGTCAACACGGAGATGGTGGCGCTGGAGGAGCTCGACGCCGAGGACCGGGCGCTGCTGCGCACGATCGTCGAGCGCCACGCGGCCGAGACCGGCTCCACGGTCGCGGCCGGGTTGCTGGCCGGCTGGGACGCCGCGCTCGCGCGGTTCACCAAGGTCATGCCCACCGACTACAAGCGGGTCCTCGCCGCGCGCGCCGCGGCCCTCGAGGCCGGCCTCGCGCCGGACAGCCCGGAGACCTTCGCGCGCATCATGGAGGCGTCGCATGGCTGACCCCCGCGGTTTCCTCAAGACCACCAAGCGGGAGCTGCCGCCCCGCCGGCCGGTCGACGTCCGCATCCGCGACTGGCGCGAGGTCTACGCCGAGCAGGACCAGCAGCAGCTGCACGACCAGGCCGGTCGCTGCATGGACTGCGGCATCCCGTTCTGCCACAACGGGTGTCCGCTCGGGAACCTCATCCCCGAGTGGAACGACCTGGCCTGGCGGGACGACTGGCGCGGGGCCATCGAGCGGCTGCACGCGACGAACAACTTCCCGGCGTTCACCGGCCGGCTGTGCCCGGCGCCGTGCGAGACCGCTTGTGTGCTCGGGATCAACCAGGACCCGGTCACCATCAAGCAGGTCGAGGTCTCCATCATCGACAAGGCGTGGGACGCCGGCTGGGTGCAGCCGCAGGCCCCGGACCGCCTGTCCGGCAAGACGGTGGCCGTGGTGGGCTCGGGCCCGGCGGGGCTCGCGGCCGCCCAGCAGCTCACCCGGGCCGGGCACACCGTGGCGGTCTACGAGCGCGCCGACGCCATCGGCGGCCTGCTGCGCTACGGCATCCCCGAGTTCAAGATGGAGAAGCGGGTGCTCGAGCGCCGGCTGGCGCAGATGGCCGCCGAGGGGACGCGATTCCGTCCCGGCATCGAGGTCGGCACCGAGATCACCGGCCAGCAGCTGCGCGACCGCTTCGACGCCGTCGTGCTCGCCGTCGGGGCCACCGCATGGCGCGACCTGCCGGTGCCCGGCCGCGAGCTCTCCGGCATCCTGCAGGCGATGGAGTTCCTGCCCCACGGCAACCGCCAGGCGCTGGACCCGTCCTACGTGCCGCCGGTCACGGCCGAGGGCAAGCACGTCATCATCATCGGCGGCGGCGACACCGGCGCGGACTGCCTGGGCACGTCGCACCGGCAGGGCGCGGCCAGCGTGACCCAGCTGGAGATCATGCCCCGGCCCACCGAGGAGCGGCCCGCTGCGCAGCCGTGGCCGACCTACCCGATGGTCTACCGCGTCTCCAGCGCCCACGAGGAGGGCGGCGAGCGCGTCTACGCCGTCAGCACCCAGCAGTTCCTCGGTGACGACAAGGGGAACGTGCGCGCGCTCCAGCTGGTCGAGGTCGAGCTGGTCGACGGCCGGTTCCAGCCGGTGCCGGGCAGCGAGCGGGAGATCCCGGCCGACCTGGTGCTGCTCGCGATGGGCTTCGTCGGCCCGGAGCAGGGCGGCCTGCTCGAGCAGCTCGGCGTCGAGCTGGACCCGCGCGGCAACGTCTCCCGCGACGCGCACTACATGTCCAGCGTCCCGGGTGTGTTCGTGGCCGGCGACGCCGGCCGCGGCCAGTCGCTCATCGTGTGGGCGATCGCCGAGGGCCGTTCCTGCGCCGCCGCCGTGGACACCTGGCTGACCGGCGACACGGTGCTGCCGGCACCCATCCCGCCCACCGCACGGCCGCTCACGGTTTAGCGAAAGCTGTAACGGAAGGCGCGACTCCGCCCCGGGTGCCCGCGGTTTCTCCCGCTGGCACCCGGGCACGTGTCTGGACGTAGGAGAACGTCCCGACGCAGCAAGGAGCATGCTTCGTGAGCAGCAACAGCCTGCAGGGCAAGACGATCGCTTTCCTCGTGGCCCCCGAGGGCATCGAGCAGGTCGAGCTGACCGAGCCGTGGAAGGCCGTGCAGGAGGCCGGCGGCCAGCCGGTGCTCGTCTCGACCCAGACCGGGAAGGTCCAGGCGTTCAACCACCTGGACAAGGCCGACACGTTCGGCGTCGACGCCACCGTGGACACGGCGCAGGCGAGCGACTACGACGGCCTGGTCCTGCCGGGCGGTGTCGCCAACCCCGACTTCCTGCGCACGCAGCCGCCGGCCGTCGCGTTCGCCAAGTCCTTCTTCGACGCCGGCAAGCCGGTCGCGGTCGTCTGCCACGGCCCGTGGACGCTGATCGAGGCGGACGTCGTGCGCGACCGCAAGCTCACCTCGTGGCCCAGCCTGCAGACCGACCTGCGCAACGCCGGCGCCACGTGGGTGGACGAGGAGGTCGTCGTGTGCACGCAGGGCCCCAACACGCTGGTCTCCAGCCGCAAGCCTGACGACCTGAAGGCTTTCTGCGACCAGATCGTGCAGCAGTTCGCCGCCTGAGCCAGGTCATCTTCGGTATCCGCCGAGCCGCTCGGCAAAGTTCACGGGCCGGACAGGGAAACTCCTGTCCGGCCCGCGGTCGTGTGGCGAAACTACCGGCCGGTACGCAATAAGGTTTGCCTCATGCGTCGCGCAAAGATCGTGTGCACCCTGGGGCCGGCCACCGGCACCTACGAGAAGGTGCTGGAGGCCGTCGAGGCCGGTATGGACATCGCCCGGCTCAACCTCAGCCACGGCTCCTACGCCGAGCACGAGGAGCGCTACGCCATGGTGCGCCGCGCCTCGGACGCCACCGGCCGCGGGGTGGGCGTGCTGGTCGACCTGCAGGGCCCGAAGATCCGGCTGGAGACCTTCGCCGACGGCCCGGTGCGCGTCGAGCGCGGGGCCCGCTTCACCATCACCATCGACGACGTCCCCGGCGACGCCACCCGCTGCGGCACCACCTACAAGGGGCTGCCCGGCGACGTGCGTGCCGGCGACACGATCCTCGTCGACGACGGCAAGGTCTCCTTGCGTGCGGTGGAGGTGACCGACCGCGACGTCGTCACCGAGGTCGTCGAGGCCGGCGTGCTCAGCGACCACAAGGGCCTGAACCTGCCTGGCGTCGCGGTGAGCGTGCCCGCGATGTCGGACAAGGACATCGAGGACCTGCGCTGGGCGCTGCACCTGCGCGCGGACATGATCGCGCTGTCGTTCGTGCGCTCTGCCAAGGACATCGAGGACGTCCACCGCATCATGGACGAGGAGGGCGTGCGCCTCCCCGTCATCGCCAAGGTGGAGAAGCCGCAGGCGGTCGAGAACCTGCACGAGATCGTCGACGCCTTCGACGCGATCATGGTGGCCCGCGGCGACCTCGGCGTGGAGCTCCCGCTCGAGCAGGTCCCGCTGGTGCAGAAGCGCGCGGTGGAGCTGTCCCGCCGCTACGCCAAGCCGGTCATCGTGGCCACCCAGATGCTCGACTCGATGATCACCATGTCGCGGCCGACGCGTGCCGAGGCCTCCGACGTCGCCAACGCCGTGCTGGACGGCACCGACGCGGTCATGCTCTCCGGCGAGACCAGCGTGGGTGCCTTCGCGATCGAGTCGATCCGCACCATGGCCCGCATCGTCGAGACCACCGAGGACCACGGCCTCGAGCGGATCCCGCCGCTCAAGAGCAAGCCGCACACCAAGGGCGGCGCCATCACCTGGGCCGCCCGCGAGGTCGCCGAGCTGCTCGGCGCCAAGTACCTGGTCACCTTCACCCAGTCCGGCGACTCCGCCCGCCGCATGTCCCGGCTGCGCGCCGGCGTCCCGGTGCTCGCCTTCACCCCCGAGGCCGCGGTCCGCAGCCAGCTGGCCATGTCCTGGGGCATCGAGACCTTCCTGGTCGAGCCCGTGCAGCACACCGACGACATGGTCCGCCAGGTCGACGCCGCCCTGCTCGACCTCGGCCGCTGCCAGGAGGGCGACCTCGTCGTCATCGTCGCCGGCTCCCCGCCCGGCATCCCCGGCTCCACCAACGCCCTGCGCGTGCACCGCCTGGGCGACGCGGTCGGGGGAGTGGCACCGGCTTACGTGAGCGCCTGACCCGGTTCTTTCGCGGATCTTGATGCAATCCCACGCTCACGCCGGTGCAGGGAGCATCAAGATCCGCGGAGGGCTGGGCTCTGGTCGATGGCTGCGGACCGACTCGGGGTGAAATGCGGCTGTTGACGGGGAAAGCTCCGCTCGGGTCGGGTCTCGCTGCCCGCCGCGGTCCGCGCCCCGCAGAGTGCGACGTTCTTGTTGCTCGGGCGCGGCGTGTCGTGCATCGCCGTCACACTCGAGGCCTAGAGCGTCGTGTGGAGGGTCTTCGCGCGACAGCCGCCTGTCGCGCAACACCTTCCACGTGCGGTGAATCGCCGGCCGGACTAGCTCTTGGGCCCGACGAAGTCGTCCAGCGCAGCTACGCCCTCGCGTCGCGCGACGGACAGCAGGTTCGGCCTCGGAGTCCGGTAGGGCACGCCGACCAGGTCTAGCGCCCAGCCGCACAGCTGCAGGACGTCCTTGCTCTCGTTGGTGAAGAACCAGCGCGGGTACTCGTAACGGCGGTCCGCCTCGTCGACGTGCTTGGTCGTCCAGTTGACGACTCGGCAACCGTCGGAGTGGAACAGCCCTCGAAGGAACTCCTTCGGGTGCTGGTGCACGATCTCCTCCTGCCACCGCTCCAGCGAGATCGCGCGCTCGTGTTTGCGTCCCGGCCCATGCTGAGGAAACAGGCACGGCCAGTGCTTCCAGGAAGCCGTGACGTGGGTGCAGCCGGGGGCGGCCACCTGCCACACCCTGGTGCCTGGGCGGACGGCCCGGATCGAGGCGGAGCACTCCGCGATGAGCCGGGGATAGGCGTCGGCGCAGGCAACCCGCAGCACGAAGCAGCCCTTGGGCATGGCGCTGAGGCAGCCGTCGCCGAGGTAGAGGCCGAGCAGATGCGCGTAGGCCGCGGTATCAAGCGGACGACCCGTGCACCGGGGACACTCAGAGGGGGCGGTGGACTGGCGTCGGCTCACACCGTCACGCCAGTCGCGCAGCGCCGCCCGTGAGATACCTAGCCGCTTGCTGGCGGCGTTGAGCGAGAGACCATCCGCCAGCAACTTCATCGCCTGTGAGCGCGTCTCATGGTCGTACATGACGCCACGATGCACGGCGGGTCTGACAAGAGCGCCGCGGGGGGAGCGAGCGGTGGTGCCCCGAGTGGGATTCGAACCCACACTGGACGCTGTTTGAGAGCGCGGCCTCTGCCGTTGGGCTATCGGGGCGTGTCCGTCGCCAGCCTAGCGGCCGGTCCGAGCCCGGACCGCTCACTAGGCTGTGCCGTGCTGTCCCGCACGTGCCGGACCTTGAACGGTATGGAGAGATCGTGAGCGCCGAGCAGACCGCCCCCGCCCGCCGCGTCGTCGTCGCGGAGGACGAGGCCCTCATCCGGCTCGACCTGGTCGAGATGCTCCAGGAGGAGGGCTACGAGGTCGTCGGGCAGGCCGGCGACGGCGAGCGCGCGGTGGAGCTGGCCGAGGAGCTCAAGCCCGACCTGGTCGTGCTCGACGTGCGCATGCCCAAGCTCGACGGCCTGGCCGCGGCCGAGCGGATCGCCGCGCACAAGATCCCCGTCGTCATCCTCACCGCCTTCAGCCAGCGCGAGCTGGTCGAGCGAGCCCGCGACGCCGGCGCGATGGCCTACCTGGTCAAGCCGTTCACCAAGGCCGACGTCGTCCCCGCGATCGAGATGGCGCTGTCCCGGCACGCCGAGCTCACCGCGCTGGAGGCCGAGGTCGCCGACCTGGCCGACCGGCTGGAGACCCGCAAGCTGGTCGACCGCGCCAAGAGCGCCCTGCAGACCAAGTTCGGGATGAGCGAGCCCGAGGCGTTCCGGTGGATCCAGAAGACGTCGATGGACCGGCGGCTCACCATGCGGGAGGTCGCGCAGACCGTCATCGACGGGGTCTCGGAGCAGTCCGCGGGCTGACCCGCAGACCGCGACAACACGGGGCCCAGTTCCACCCGTCACGGCCACGCTGCGCTGACATCCTCCGGCGTTCAGACGGCAGCGGCGGCACGTCGGCCCTTCGGGCATCTCGGACACCCCGGCATCGGTTACGCCTACCTCAGGTAACGAACCGGTAACGAGGGCCAGCCGGGCTCGCTTCCGGGCGGGCCCACGGCTTTGATTTGCCCTCGGAACTGCGCCGGTGCCGCGTACCCACGGTCCCCTGAAGGGTCCGCGTGGGCGCCGGCGACCCTGAGGAGGAACCACGTTGAGGACTCGCACCTTCACCGGTGTCCGGCTGGCCGCTGTCGCGGCTGTCGCGGCGCTGGGCCTGGCGGCGTGCGGTAGCAGCAGCAGCGGGACGAGCGGCACCGGCTCGAGCGGCGGCAGCGGCGGCGCCGCGGTCAAGGTGGGCTTCATGGGCGCCCTCACCGGCCCCAACGCCCAGCTCGGCATCAACATCAAGAACGGCGCCAAGCTCGCCATCGACGAGTACAACGCCACCAACCCCAAGAACAAGATCGAGCTCGTCGACTACGACACGCAGGGCGACCCCGCCCAGGCGGCCTCGCTGGCGCCCAAGCTCATCACCGACAAGATCCAGGCCCTGGTCGGCCCGGCCTTCTCGGGTGAGTCGAAGACCGCCGTGCCGATCATCGACAAGGCCGGGATCCCGAACGTCTCCGCCTCGGCCACCAACGCCACGCTGTCGCAGAACGGCTGGAAGACCTGGCACCGCGTCCTGGCCAACGACGACGTCCAGGGCCCCGGCGCCGCGGACTTCATCGCCAAGACCCTCGGCAAGAAAAACGTGGCCGTCATCGACGACCAGTCCGAGTACGGCAAGGGCCTGTCCGACGTCGTCGAGAAGACCCTCAAGGCCGACGGCGCCAACGTCGTCGTCCGCGATGTCGTCGACCCGAAGGCCGACGACTACTCGGCCACGGTGAACAAGGTCAAGGGCGCCAACCCCGAGGCCGTGTTCTACGGCGGCTACTACGCCGAGGCTGCCAAGTTCGTCAAGCAGCTGCGTGACGCCGGCGTCCAGTCGACCTTCGTTTCCGGCGACGGCACGCTCGACCAGAAGTTCATCGACGGCGCCCCGCAGGCCGCCGAGGGCGCGTTCCTGACCTGCACCTGCGTGCTGGCCACGGCGTCGAGCGACCCGGACGTGCAGAAGTTCATCGACGACTACAAGAAGGCCTACAACTCGGACCCCGCGACCTACTCGGCCGAGGGCTACGACGCGGCCACCGCGATCATCAAGGCGGTGTCGGCCGGCAAGACCACCGCGGCGGACATCCTGTCGTTCCTCGGCACCGAGGACTTCAAGGGCGTCTCGAAGCAGATCAAGTGGAACCCGGACGGTGAGCTCGCCTCGGGCTCGGTCTACATCCACGAGGTCAAGGGCGGCAAGATCGTCGCTCTCGGCGACTACAAGTCCGCCAAGCCGCAGTAGCCTGCGGCGGGCCGAGGGTCGTGTCCCCTGAGACATGAGCCTCGCCCGCTGCCGCAAGCCACCTGTGGCGGTGAGCGGGGGTGCCACCGGCACCCCCGCTCACCCGTGAAGGGGAGCCCACCCGCGTGCTACACGACTTCACCAGCCAGTTCTGGGCCTCGACCATCGACGGCCTGACGCTCGGCTCGATCTACGCCCTCGTGGCGCTCGGCTACACGCTCGTCTACGGCGTGCTTCAGCTGATCAACTTCGCGCACTCCGAGATCTTCATGATCGGGACGTTCGCGTCGATCTTCGTCTTCAAGGGCCTCGTCGACACGCCGCTGTCCGGCATCGCGCTGGCCGGCGTCCTGGTCCTCGCCGCGGTCGCCGGCGCGGCGGCGTCCGGCGGGGCCGCGGTGGCCATCGAGCGGATCGCCTACCGGCCGCTGCGCAAACGCGGCGCCAGCCGGCTCGCGGCGCTCATCAGCGCCATCGGCATGTCGCTGTTCCTGCAGGAGCTGTTCGCCATCCGGTTCGGCCGGGACAAGGTGAACGGCCCGCGCGTCATGGAGAAGTCGACGCTGCTGGACATCGGCACCGGGCAGCTGCGCGCGGACAAGCTGCTCGTGTTCGTCGCCGCGATCCTCATGATGGTCGCGCTGGACCGCTTCGTGAACGGCACCCGGCTGGGCCGCGGCATCCGCGCCACCGCGCAGGACTCCGAGTCCGCCGTCCTCATGGGCGTCAACATCGACCGGGTGGTCCTGCTGACCTTCCTCGCCGGCGGCGTGATGGCCGGTGTGGCCGGCACCCTCTACGTCGTGTTCTTCGAGCAGACCAGCTATTTCGTGGGCTTCGTGCTGGGCATCAAGGCGTTCACCGCGGCCGTCCTCGGCGGCATCGGCAACCTGCGCGGCGCGCTGCTGGGCGGTCTGGTGCTCGGCCTGATCGAGAACTACGGCGCGAGCGTCCTGGGCTCGGAGTGGCGCGACGTCATCGCGTTCACCGTCCTGGTCCTGGTGCTGCTGTTCCGCCCGACCGGCCTGCTCGGTGAGTCCCTCGGGAAGGCGCGCGCATGAGCACGAGTGTCACGACCACGTCCTCGGCCCCGGCCCGTCCCTCGGCCCGCGACCGCGTCAGCGGCCTGGGCGACCGGTGGGACCGCTGGTGGCGCAGCACCCCGGGCTGGCAGCGCGCACTGGTCTACGTCGTGCTCGTCCTCCTCGCGCTGATCCTGCCCTGGCAGGGCTTCGGCAAGGTGATGACGCCGCAGAGCGACTGGCCCTCTACGCTGTTCTACCCGATCGGCATCTACGTCCTGCTCGCCGTCGGCCTCAACATCGTCGTCGGCTACGCGGGCCTGCTCGACCTCGGCTACGTCGCCTTCTACGCGATCGGCGCCTACACCACGGCCATCCTCACGGTGAACCACGGCTGGTCGTTCTGGGAGTGCGTGCCGGTCGCGATCCTCGTGACGATGAGCGCCGGCGTGCTGCTCGGTGCGCCCACGCTGCGGCTGCGCGGTGACTACCTCGCCATCGTCACGCTCGGCTTCGGTGAGATCATCCGCGTCACCGCCAACAACCTCGACTTCACCGGCGGCCCGCGCGGCATCGCCGGCATCCCCAACCCGCCCGCGGTGCCGGGGCTGGAGAACGTCGAGATCGCCGGCATCAAGCCGTTCCAGTACGGCGTGCTCGACGCCCGGCCCTACTACTACCTGCTGCTGTTCTTCCTGGTGCTCGTGATCATCCTGGTCAAGCGCCTGGAGGGCAGCCGCGTCGGCCGGGCCTGGGCCGCGATCCGCGAGGACGAGGACGCCGCCGAGTTGATGGGCGTGCCCACGCTCACGTTCAAGCTGTGGGCGTTCGCGATGGGCGCCGCCGTCGGCAGCATCGCCGGCACGCTCTACGCCTCCAAGTCGATCGCGATCCTGCCGGACAACTTCCAGTTCCAGCTGTCCGCGCTCATCCTCGCCGCGGTCGTGCTCGGCGGCTCGGGCAACGTGCCCGGCGTCATGCTCGGCGCGTTCCTCATCGCCTGGCTGCCCGAGCGGTTCCGCCAGTTCGCCGAGTACCGCACCCTGATCTTCGGTGCCGCGCTCGTCATCATCATGATCTTCCGGCCGGAGGGGCTGCTGCCGAGCCGGCAGCGCCGCGCCGAGCTGGAGGAAGGCGGTGGCGGCATGGGCCACCTCGGTGGCGAGGTGGGCTCGGAGATGAGCCAGACCGTCGAGGTCGAGGAGGTGACCGAGTGAGCGACCGTCTTCTCGACCTGTCCGCGGTCACCATCCGCTTCGGCGGCCTGACCGCCGTCAACGGGCTCAACCTGCACGTGGACGAGGGCGAGATCTTCGCCCTGATCGGCCCCAACGGCGCCGGAAAGACCACGGTGTTCAACATGATCACCGGCGTCTACAAGCCGACCGAGGGCAAGATCACCTTCCGCGGCAAGTCGGTCACCGGACGGCGTCCGCACCTGGTCACCAAGCTGGGCCTGGCGCGCACGTTCCAGAACATCCGGCTCTTCGACAACATGACGGCGCTGGAGAACGTCATGGTCGGCGCCGACGCCAACCACCGCACCAGCGTCATCGGTGCGGCGCTCGGGCTGCCGCGGCACCGGCAGGAGCAGCGCGACGGCGCCGAGCGGGGTCGGGAGCTGCTCGACTTCGTCGGGGTGAGCGGGATCGCCGACGAGGCCGCCAAGAACCTCTCCTACGGCGACCAGCGGCGGCTTGAGATCGCCCGGGCCCTGGCCACCTCGCCGAAGCTGCTGCTGCTCGACGAGCCGGCGGCTGGGATGAACCCGGCCGAGAAGCTGGCCCTGCAGCAGCTGATCCGTCGCATCCGCGATAGCGGCACCACGGTCCTGCTCATCGAGCACGACATGAGTCTGATCATGACCATCAGCGACCGCATCGCCGTGCTCGACTTCGGCCAGAAGATCGCCGAAGGACTGCCGGCCGAGGTCCAGCGCGACCCCGAGGTCATCCGCGCCTACCTGGGAGCCCCGGCCGATGCTTCTTGAGCTGGACGACGTCCACGTCTACTACGGCAAGATCGCGGCCCTCAAGGGCATCTCCGTCACCGTCGACGAGGGCGAGATCGTCACCCTGATCGGCGCCAACGGGGCCGGCAAGACCACCACGCTCAAGACCATCAGCGGTCTGCGCAAGGTGGCCAGGGGCTCGATCCGCTTCGCCGGCGAGGACATCACCAACCTCGCCGGCCACCTGCGGGTGGTGCGCGGGCTCTGCCAGGCCCCCGAGGGCCGCGGCATCTTCCCGGGCATGACCATCATGGAGAACCTGGCCATGGGGTCCTACGCCCGCGAGGGCACCGGCACCGCCTCCGACCTCGAGCGCGTCTTCACGCTGTTCCCGCGGCTCAAGGAGCGCACCAAGCAGTACGGCGGCACCCTGTCCGGCGGCGAGCAGCAGATGCTCGCCATCGGCCGGGCCCTCATGGCCCGCCCCAAGGTGCTCCTGCTCGACGAGCCCTCCATGGGCCTCGCGCCCATGTTCATCCAGCTGATCTTCCAGATCATCAAGGAGATCAACGAGCAGGGCACCACCGTGCTCCTGGTCGAGCAGAACGCCACCCAGGCGCTCTCCCTCGCCCACCGCGCCTACGTCCTGGAGACCGGCCGCATCGTCAAGGCCGACGACGCCCAGGTCCTGCTCCACGACCCGTCCGTCAAGGCCGCCTACCTCGGCGGCGAGCTCGGCTCGGGGGATGCCGTCGCCGGCTGACCCACCCCCCGTTCCATGATCATGAAGGGCTGATGGCGGATCTCCGCCCTCAGCCCTTCACGAGCACGGGTCCGGCGGAGCGCGTGGGTCGCAAGGCGGCTGTTGACGGCGGGAGTTGGGAGCGCGGCGGTTCGCGCTGCCAGCCGGCGGACGGCCAGGGGGCAAGATCAAACCGATGGGGTGAGGGTGCCCCTGAGCCAATAGGTTTGGCTACGGGTGCCCCTCACCCAATGAGAACGATCACCGGGCGACGGGCCGCGCCTGAGCGCGACGCCCGCCGTCACGAGCCGCCTCTGTCCCCGTCTGCGACCGCAGGCGGCCGCCGGCACGATCGCCGAGCGCGGCCCAGCCCCCCAGAGAACCGACCTAGCGGAACCCCGCCACCACCCACACCAGCACCGGCGCCACCACCAGCGCCGGCAGCAGGTCCGCCGCCGGCACCTGCCGGATCCGCAGCAGCCGCAGGGCGACGCCGACGAGCACCAGCCCGCCGGTGGCGGTGAGGGCGGCCACGTGCGCCTCGGGCAGCACGTCGCCGAGCGCGACGCCGAGCAGGGTGAGGGCTCCCTGGATGACGGCGACGGCCAGCGCGGACGCCGCCACGCCCCAGCCGAGCGAGGCGGCGAAGGCGATCGAGGCGAAGCCGTCGAGCGTGGCCTTGAGGGCGAGCTGGTCGATGCCGCGGCCCAGGCCGTCCGAGAGCGAGCCGAGGATGGTCAGCGGCCCGACGCAGAAGACCAGCGAGGCGGTGACGAAGCCCTCGACGAACCGGGCGCGCGCCGGGTTGGCCTCCGCGGCGAGAGTGCCCGGTCCGTCCGACAGCTGACCGTCGGAGGACGCGGACCTCCGGCCGGTGAGCGCCCGCTGCAGCCACCCGCCGACCCCCTCGAGCCGCGCCTCGAGCCCGAGCAGCGAGCCGATGATCCCGCCGATGAGCAGCGACCCCAGCACGATGAGGACCGGGGCGCTGGACCCGACCTCGGCGGCGAGCGCGGCCGAGCGGACGTCGAACGCGGACAGCGCGGCGATGAGCAGGGTGACCAGGCCCAGGGCGTCGGTGACGACCTCGCGGGTGCGCTCGGGCAGGCGCGAGCCCAGCGCCACCCCGATCGAGGAGCCGACCAGCACGGTGGCCACGTTGAGGGCGGTGCCGGCACCCACGAACATCGTGGCCGATCCCTTCATGAACCGACGAGTTGCCCCGAGCAGGTTCCCTTGCGCTGCGAAACGTCGTAGTCTCGCGATCCGGTTGCTCGGAGCACCCTACGGCGAGCAACCTGACCGACGCGTGCGGGGGAGAGGCCACGCGTCGTGAGCGTGCCGTGGTGCCCGACGCGAGCTCGCGGACGGGCGTAGAGCTGGAGGGTGGCTGTGGCACGTCCTCTCGTGTCGGTGCGTCCTGCGACGCCCGACGATCTCCCCGACCTGCTCGCCATGTGGCGCGAGCACCGCGACCTCGGCGTGCGCTACGAGCGGGTGGTGCCCGAGCCGTCGGAGGACGCCGTCCTCGCCGCGCTGCGCAGCTGCCAGTGCCAGGAGCACGCCCGCTTCGTGGTGGCCACCATCGGCGACGAGGTCGTCGGCATGGCCGTGCTCACCACCGAGCCGTTCGCCGCGCTCTTCGACGCCCCCACGGTCCACCTCAACTACCTGCACGTGCGCGCCGGGCACCGCCGCCGCGGCGTCGGGCACGCCCTGGTCGCGGCCGCCGCGGCGCACGCGGAGGAGGTCGGCGCCGAGCACGTCGTCACCGGCGTGCACCCGCGCCTGCGCGAGGCGCAGCGCTTCTACGCCCAGCTCGGCTTCGGCCCGATGGTGGTGCGCCGGGTCGCGCCGGTGAGCGTGCTGCGCCGGCGGGTGGGCTTGGACCGCTCCGCCCAGGGCGCCGACGTCCTCGCCCGCCGCCGCTCGCTGCGCAGCCGGGTCCGCGTGCGCGAGAGCCTGGCCCGGCTCTCCCCGGAGGTCTGAGCCTCACCGACCCCGCCCGGCACCGACCGGGCCGGCTGTCAGCGAAGCCTCCTAGGATCGGGCCTCGTGACCGACGCCCCCGCCGCTGACCGGCTGCTCCTGCTCGACGGCCACTCGCTGGCCTACCGCGCCTTCTTCGCGCTGCCGGTCGAGAACTTCTCCACCACCACGGGGCAGCCCACCAACGCGGTCTACGGCTTCACCTCCATGCTCATCAACGTCCTGCGGGACGAGAAGCCGACGCACCTCGCGGTGGCCTTCGACGTCTCCCGGCAGACGTTCCGGATGGAGCAGTACGCCGAGTACAAGGCCGGCCGGGCCGAGACCCCCGACGCCTTCCGCGGCCAGGTCAGCCTGGTCAAGGAGGTGCTCGAGGCGCTGAAGATCCCGGTGGTGGAGGCCGAGGGCTTCGAGGCCGACGACGTCATCGCCACGCTCGCCACCCAGGGCGAGGCGGCGGGGATGGACGTGCTCATCTGCACCGGCGACCGCGACGCCTTCCAGCTGGTCCGGCCCCGGGTCACCGTGCTCTACCCGGTCCGTGGCGTGTCGGAGCTGTCCCGGATGACCCCGGAGGCGGTCCAGGAGCGCTACGGCGTCGGCCCGCAGCTCTACCCCGACCTCGCCGCGTTGGTGGGGGAGTCCAGCGACAACCTGCCCGGCGTGCCCGGCGTCGGCCCCAAGACCGCGGCCAAGTGGCTCAACGAGTACGGCGACCTCACCGCGCTGGTCGACCACGTCGACCAGGTCAAGGGCAAGGCCGGCGACTCGCTGCGCGCGCACCTGGCGCAGGTGGTGCTCAACCGGCAGGTCAACGAGCTGGTGCGCGACGTCCACCTGCCGGTCGTGCCCGAGGAGCTTGCGGTGCGCCAGTGGGACCGCGAGCAGGTGCACCAGGTCTTCGACGCGCTCGAGTTCCGGGTGCTGCGCGACCGGCTCTACCAGACCCTGCAGGCCGCCGAGCCCGAGGCCGAGGAGGGCTTCGAGGTGGAGGGCGGCGTCCTCGAGCCGGGCCAGGTGGGGGAGTGGCTCGCCGCGCACGCCCCGGCCGGTTCGCCGGTGGGTGTGCACGTGCGCGGGCACTGGGGCCGCGGCACCGGCGACGTCCACGGGGTGGCGTTGGCCGCCGGCGACGGCCACGTCGCCTACCTCGACGCCACCGCCTGCAGCCCGGAGGACGACGCCGCGCTGGCCGCGTTCCTCGCCGACCCGGCCCGGCCCAAGGTGCTGCACGACGCCAAGGGCCCGCTGCTCGCGCTCGAGGCCCGCGGCTGGCCGCTGGCGGGCCTGGCCAGCGACACCGCGCTGGCCGCCTACCTCATCCGCCCCGACCAGCGCTCCTACGACCTTGCCGACCTCGCGCTGCGCCACCTCAAGCGCGAGCTGCGCGCCGAGGGCGACGACTCCGGCCAGCTGTCCTTCGACGGCGCCGACGAGCAGGGCGACATCGACGCCACCCTGGTCCGCGCCCGCGCCGCGCTCGACCTCTCCGACGCGCTGTCGGGGGAGCTGGCCCGCACCGGCGGCACCCAGCTGCTGGCCGACCTCGAGCTGCCGCTGGTCGGCGTGCTGGCCGCCATGGAGCGCACCGGCATCGCCGTGGACACCGAGCGGCTCGCGGCGCTGGAGTCCGAGTTCGCCGGCGAGGTGAAGGCCGCCGCGGACGAGGCCTACGCCGTCATCGGCAAGGAGATCAACCTCGGCTCGCCCAAGCAGCTGCAGGTCGTGCTCTTCGACGAGCTCGGCATGCCCAAGACGAAGAAGACCAAGACCGGCTACACCACCGACGCCGACGCGCTGCAGGCGCTCTACGCCAGCACCGAGCACCCGTTCCTGGCCCACCTGCTGCGCCACCGCGACGTCTCCCGGCTGCGCCAGACCGTCACCGGCCTGCTGGAGACGGTCGCCGACGACGGCCGCATCCACACCACGTTCAACCAGACCATCGCGGCCACCGGCCGGCTGTCCTCCACCGACCCGAACCTGCAGAACATCCCGATCCGCACGGAGGAGGGCCGGCAGATCCGCGAGGCCTTCGTCGTCGGCCCGCGCTTCGACACCCTGCTCACCGCGGACTACAGCCAGATCGAGATGCGGATCATGGCGCACCTGTCCGGCGACGCCGGCCTGATCGAGGCGTTCCAGTCCGGCGAGGACCTGCACGCTTTCGTCGCCTCCCGCGTGTTCGGGGTCGAGCCTCACGACGTCTCGCCGGCCCAGCGCGCCAAGATCAAGGCGATGTCCTACGGCCTGGCCTACGGGCTGACCTCCTACGGGCTGTCGCAGCAGCTGGGCATCAGCCGCGAGGAGGCCTCCGGCCTGATGGCCGACTACTTCGACCGGTTCGGCGGGGTGCGCGACTACCTCCGCTCGGTGGTCGACGAGGCCCGGGCCACCGGCTACACCGAGACCATCCTCGGCCGGCGCCGCTACCTGCCCGACCTCACCAGCGACAACCGGCAGCGCCGGGAGATGGCCGAGCGGATGGCGCTCAACGCGCCGATCCAGGGCTCGGCCGCCGACATCATCAAGCTGGCCATGCTCGGGGTGGACCGCGCGCTGCGCGAGGAGGGCCTCACCTCGCGGATGCTGCTGCAGGTGCACGACGAGCTCGTGCTCGAGGTCGCAGCGGGCGAGGAGCAGGCCGTCGAGGCGCTGGTCCGCCGCGAGATGGGCGGCGCGCAGGAGCTCTCGGTGCCCCTCGACGTCAGCGTGGGCCGCGGCCGCACCTGGCACGAGGCCGGTCACTGAAACACACCTCTCCGATGCGCTTCGTGAGCGGCGGCTGACGGCGTCTCGACGTCAGGACCGTCCCGATCCAGGAGGACCGGCACCAACCGGGCGAGCACGCCGAAGAACTTTCGCGAGATCCCCCCGCTCCTTGTTACCTGCTGGTAGACATCGGCGTCACCTCGCAGCCGACAGGCTGCAGGCGGCTCCGCGTCCGCCGGCTGCCCGGTCCCCGGCTGCCGGCGCGCGCGCTCGCATGCACGTCTTCCGCCAGCTGCTCCACGGGGAGTTCGATGCCCAGCCGTCTCTCGGCGCGCCCGCGCGCCCTCGCGCTCGCCCTGTCCGCCGTGCTCGCCGCGGCCGTGCCGGTCGCGCTGCCGCTGGCCGCCGCGGCGCCGGCCGCCGCCGCCGCCGGTCACTACACCGGCAGCACGCGCAACGGCTCCTACGTCCTCGACGTGCCGGCGAGGTTCAACGGCACCGTCGTGCTCTGGTCGCACGGCTACTCCTTCACCCCGGTCACCGCCGCGGCCGACGCGCCGACCCCGGCCGTCCGCGACGCGCTGCTCGCCCAGGGCTACGCGCTGGCCGGCTCCACCTACGCCCGCGGCGGCGCCGGCTGGGCGGTGAACGAGGGGGTGGCGGCCGGCGTCGAGCTCATCGGCCTGGCGAAGGCCAAGGCCGGCGCCGCGCAGGTCAAGCGGGTCTACGTCTGGGGCGCGAGCCTGGGCGGCCTGATCACCCAGACCCTCGCCGAGCGCTATCCCGGGCTGGTCGACGGCGTGGCCCCGCTGTGCGGGGTGCTCGGCGGCACCGACCTCAACCTCGACCTCGCCCTGGACGCCGCGGTGGCGGTGAAGACCTTCTTCGCGCCCACGCTCAAGCTCACCGGCTACACCAGCCCGGCCGACGCCCAGGCCAACCTCGCCCTGGCCACCACCGCGATCACCAAGGCGCTGGCCGCCAACCCCACCGGCACCGCGCCGCGGCTGGTGGCGCTGGCCGGCCTGCTCGGCGCCCCGGCCCAGACCCGCGACTTCGCCGGCGCGACCCTGCCCAGCGCCACGGCCGCCGCGGTCGAGACCATCCAGACCGCGCTCACCTACGGCACGCTCGGCCGCTACGACATCGAGCAGCGGGTGGGCGGCAACCCCTCGACCAACGTGGGCGTGGACTACCGCCACCGGGTGACCACCGACGTCGTCGCGCGGTTCACCGCGTTCGGGTTCACCCCCGCCCTGCTGCGCGCCTACGCGCAGACCCTGCAGACCTACGCCCCGCGCGTGCGGGCCGACGCGGTCGCCCGGGTGCGGGCGAACCGGCTCGGCAACCCCACCGGGCGCCTGGCCGACCGCACCATCACCATGCACACCGAGTACGACCCGCTGGTGGTCGTGCAGAACGAGCGGGTGTTCGCCGACCGGGTCCGCGCCGCCGGACGCACCTCGCTGCTGCACCAGGTCTACGTCGTCCCGCCGGCCCACCCCGAGGGCAGCCCCAGCGTGGCCGACGACGGCGCCCCCTATGGCGCGGGCCACTGCAACTTCGCCACGTCCAACTACACCGGCGTGCTGTCCGCGCTCGACGGCTGGGTCCGCACCGGCCGCTACGCGGCACCGGCCACGACCGACGGCCTCGTCCTCACCCTGCCCGTCCCGGCCTGGCCGGCCCGCTGACCTCGCGGTCAGCGCCCCCTGACCTGCTCCGACAGCAGAATCCCTGAAAGGCCCTGCGATGCGTCGCACTCTCGTCACCGGCGGCCTGCTCGCCGTCTTCGCCGCGCTGCTCGCGCAGTTCGGCGGCGCCCTCGGCCTCGAAGAGGTCCGCTCCGCCGTGCTCGGCGCCGCGATCGGCGCCGCTCTCGGCCTGGTCCCCGGCTCCACCGGCTCGACCGCGCGGGCCGTCGGCTTCGTCGTCGGCGCGGCGCTGGCCTGGGCCGGCTACGCGCTGCGCGCCGGCGTCCTGCCGGACACCGGTGCCGGCCGCGCCGTGGCCGCGTTCCTCGTCATCGCCGTCCTGACCGGAATCAGTGCCGCCTCGCTCGGCTGGGTGCCGCTGTGGGCGGGCCTGCTCGGCGTCGCCGCCATCGCCGGCGCCTACGAGTACGCCTTCGGCATCGACCCGACCGCATTCACCACCCAGTCGGTCACCGCGGCCACCACCGTGCTGCTCGCGGCCGCCGTCGGCTTCCTCGTCGGCGCGGTGGGTGCGGCCTTCGCCGGCGACTCCGACGAGGTCGCGCCGGCGCTCCCCGGGCCGCGCGCCGAGTCCCGCAACGAAGGTCTCGACATCGTCGCCCCGTCCAGCTCCGCCCAGATCGCAAGCACGGAGGCCTGAGCCATGCGCCCCAACCCCTCTCGCCGGCGCAAGGCCGTCCTCGTCACCGGCGCCGGCGGCGTGGCCGGACTGCTCGCGCTCGCCGGTCCGCTCAGCGCCGCGGTGGCCCAGAACGGCGGCAGCCCCGTCGTGACCACCAGCCAGACCGTCAAGGTGCAGCTGGACGCGCAGGGCAAGCCCGGCAAGGCCTATCTGTTCACCCAGGTCGAGGCGCACGGCACCGGTCAGGCCAGCGTGCAGGTGCCGACGTCGACCAGCGGGCTGCGCAACCTCGACGGCTTCGGTGGCGCGAACGTCAAGGACGGCAGGGCTTCCTATGCGTTCACGGTGAACGGCACCGCGCAGCAGCGCACTGTCGCGAACTTCACCAAGAGCCTGCCGGTGTCGGTGGAGGTCGCCTACACCCTCGACGGCAAGCCGGTCGCGGCCAAGGACCTCGCCGGCCGCAGCGGCCTGCTGGGCGTGACCTACCGCGTCAAGAACGTGAGCGCGACGCCCACCGAGATCACCTACCAGGACGGCTCGGGCAAGACCGTCAGCGAGACCGTCGACGTCGTCACCCCCTACGTCGGCCAGCTCCAGCTCGACCTGCCGGCCTCGTTCGACGACGTGCGGACCACCGACGACCGCGCCGACCAGGCCGGCAACGGCCGCGGCGGCAACCTGCTGGCCTGGACCATGGTGCTGTTCGAGCCCATCGGGCAGGTGGAGCAGACCTTCGGCTTCACCGCGCAGGTCAAGGACGCGGCGCTGCCCGCGGCCCACATCCAGCTGCTGCCGGTGGTGCCCTCGCGCCACCCCGAGCTGAAATTCGGCCAGGACGGCTTCGAATCGGGCGCCAGGACCGGCCGCGACCTCACCGCCGGCGCCACCGAGATCGACGCGAACCTGCTCAAGCTGCAGGCCGGCGCCAGCGAGCTGCTGGCGGGCCTGTCCCAGCTGCAGGACGGCGCGAACCAGCTGCACGACGGCCTCGCCGCGCAGGCGCTGCCCGGCGCGCAGCAGCTCTCCGCCGGACTCGGCCAGGCCCGCGCGGGTGCCCAGCAGCTCTCCGACGGCCTGTCGGACGGCATCCCGCAGCTGGTCGCCGGCGCCAAGCAGCTCGCCGCCGGTGGCCGCCAGGTCAGCGGCGGAGCCCAGCAGCTCTCCGGCGGCCTGGACCAGCTGTCCACGGCGTTCTACAACCCCGGTGAGAAGGACCTGACCAGCGGCAGCCAGGACCTGTCGGCGGGTCTGAGTCTGCTCGCCGGCGGCCTCACCCAGCTCAACGACGCCTCCAGTGGGCTGCCTGCGGCCAAGGCGGGGGCGGCGGCGCTGGCCTCGGGGGTGCAGCAGATCCTGGCGGGAGTCGGCAAGAGCGGAGACCCTTCCACGGCCGCGACGCTCTACGGAGGGGTCGCCGGCCTGAAGGACGGGATCAACACCAAGCTGCTGCCGGGCGTCGACGCCCTTCGCGCCGCCGTCTACTCCACCAGCAGCTCCGCGCCCGGCGCCTACCAGAAGCTCGGCTGCGCGGCGACGATCCTCACCGACGTCATCAACGGCACCGGCACCGGCTCGCCGGCGCGAGTGAACACTCCCGACCCCTGCTACTACGACGCAACCAAGAACCCGGGGGCAAAGGTCCCCTACCTGGCCGGCCTCACCGACACCCTCATCGCGGCGCCGGACACGTACGAGCTGTCCAAGACCACGACGACCGGGGTGCGCGACCAGCTGCTCGCCTCGCTGTCGACCATCCTGGCACCGGGCGACACCACCACGACGCCGAACCCGACCACGCTGCTCGGAGGCCTCAACGCGGTCAAGGGCGGCCTGAGCAACCCGTTCTGCGACAAGACGAAGCCGACCGACCCGGCGAACCCGTGCGGTCTGCTGCAGGGCCTCGAGCTGCTGGAGACCGGATTCGGGCAGATCCGTGCCGGACTCTCCAGCGGCAGCACCGCCAAGCCAGGTCTCGCCGAAGGCCTCACCCAGCTCATGGCCGGGCTCGACGCCGCCATCGGTGGCGTGGGCCAGCTCAGCACTGGCGCGTCGTCGGCCAACACGGGAGCCGGCGACCTCGCCGAGGGCATCGCGCAGGCCGGTGACGGCGTCGAGCAGCTCAAGGTCGGCGCGCACCAGCTGGCCGACGGCGCCGGACAGCTGGCCGACGGGCTGACCGGCCAGTTCCTGCCCGGCGTGCAGAAGCTGACCGCGGCGCAGCAGGGGGCGAGCGACCTGGCCGACGGCCTGGTGAAGCTCGACGACGGCGGCAAGCAGCTGGCCTCGGGCCTGTCCGACGCCGCCGACGGCTCCACCCAGCTCGCCGACGGCCTCGCCCAGGCCAAGGCCGGCGACCAGCAGATCGTCGACGGCGCCGGACAGCTCAGCGCGCAGGGCACCAAGGCGCTGGTGGCCGCCGGCCAGGACGCGGCCAAGAGCTACGGCCGGGAGTTCGCGGTGATGCAGGCGCTGAACGAGAAGGGCAAGAACGCGATGCCCTACGGCCAGCCGGTCGGCGCCACCGACGCCCGCGCGGCCTACGACCTGTCCATCGAGCCGGTCGGGCACGTGGGCGCGACCAACAACGCCGCCCGCGGCGGCATCGCCCTCGCCGTGCTCGCCGCCGGCGCCCTGCTGGCGAGCGGCCTGCGCCGGGTCGTGCGCTAGCAGACTCCGGCGTTACGTCCGAAGGATCGTGACCTATAGGTCACGATCCTTCGGACGAACAGCGCTCCGGGGGAGGTGACGAGTGCTCGTCCTCTGGTCGGCACTGCTCACCGCCCTCGTGCTGGGCCCGGCGCTCGGGACCTTCACCGGCGGCTACGTCCTGAGCTACGACATGGTGTTCGTCCCGGACCAGCCCCTGCTCGCGGCGACGGCCGGGTTCGGGACGGCGGCGCCGCGCGCGGTCCCGCAGGACGCCGTCGTCGCCGTGCTGGACGACCTCGTGCCCGGTCACCTGCTGCAGGGGCTCGTGCTGGCCGGGACGCTGGTGGCCGCGGGCGTCGGCGCCGGGCGGCTGGTGCCGACGTCGCGCACCTGGGTCCGGCTGACCGCCGCCACGCTGGCGATCTGGAACCCGTTCGTGGCCGAGCGCCTGGTGCTCGGCCACTGGGCGCTGCTGCTCGCCTACGCCTGCCTGCCCTGGCTCCTCCGCTCCGTCCGCCGAACCGCCACCCCGTGCCGTG
>JBQCIO010000243.1:0-9418 GCA_051953655.1 Motilibacteraceae bacterium | reverse complement strand
CGCTGCCGCCGCCGGCCCCGGAGTTGCTGGTGCCACCGCCGGTGCTGCTCGAGGTGGCCGCGCCCGTGGTGCCGCCGCGGGAGGTGGCGGTGGACGAGCTGGCGCCGGTGCTGCCGGAGACCGCGTTCCCGACCACGCTGGAGCCGGCCGGGCCGCTGGCGCCGCCGGTGGCGCTGCCGCGCACCGCGCCGGAGCTGCCGGTGAGCACCATGACGGCGATGCCGCCGGTGCCGCCGCCGCCGCTGGTGCTGCCGGTGCCGCTGGAGATGCCGACGGCGTCGCCGGTGCTGCCCGAGCTGCCCACCACCGCGGCGGTTCCGCCGTCGCCGGTGCTGGCCGTGCTGGTCGGCGCGGAGGTCGCGTCGCCGGACGTGCCGGACGTGGCCGACGACGTCGTGGTCGTCGTGCTGTCGCCGGTGGCGGCGCTGCTGCCGGAGCGCGCCTTGGACGTGGAGTCGCCGGAGGTGCCGCCGGACCCGGTCGAGCCGCTGGTGGCGGTGCTGCCGGTGGAGGTGCCGCCCGAGGCGCTGGAGCCCGAGGCGCCGCTCTTCGCGGTGGAGGTCGCGCCGCTCACCGAGCTGCCCGCGCCGGTGTTGCCGCCGGTGCCGGACGAGGTGCTGGTGGCCGGTCCGCTCGAACCCGTGGTGGCCGAGCTGCTGCCGCTCGAGGTCGACGGGCCCGAGGAGCCGCCGGTCGAGCTGCCGGTGACAGACCCGGAGTCGCCGCTGGTCACCTCCACGGCGGTGCCGCCGGTGCCGCCGCCGGCACCGCCCCCCGAGCCTCCGGTGCTGCCGGAGTCGCCCGTGGTGCCCGCGGTGCCGCCGTCGCCGGAGGTGGCGGTGGTGTCGCCGGAGGCGGTGGCGTCGCCGGAGCCTCCGGACGTCGCGTCGGAGCTGGTCGTGGTGGTGGAGTCGCCGGTCGTCGTCGTGCTCGACGAGTCGGATGTCGCGGTGGCGCTCCCGGTGTCCCCGGCGCTCACCCCCGCGGCGGCGACCGTGCGCGGCTGCGCAGTGGCCTGCTCCTGCTGCTGCAGGGCCAGTGCCGCGGCTATGGCTAGCTGGTCGAACGGCATCGTCTGACCTTCCTATCTCCCGTAGGACTACCGGACGGGACCCCGAGCGGTGCGAGTTCTCTTCTCAGGCGGACGTCGGCCCGCAGGGCCGGCGCCGCGGACGGTGCGGCTGGCGCGTCCGGCGCGGCGCCGCTTGCGCAGCCCCGCCGCACCGGTGACAAGGAGGGCGACGACCATCACGGCCGAGCCCGCGTTCACGAGGACGCCGAGCAGGTCCGTGCTCCTGCTGGGCTGTCCGGCTCCCCCGGCCGCGGTGTAGGCCGCGCGGACCGGGGCGGTGACGTCGCCGGCGAGGACCGCGCCCAACGGGGCGGCCGCGGCCGGCGGGCGCGGTCCCGCCAGGACGAGCGGCTCGGTCGCCTTGCCGGCGCTGGCCGCGCGCGACGTCGGGACGACGGAGCCGGTGGCTAGGGGCGTGTCCGCGCCCGTGCAGCGGTGCGAGGTCGACGTCGCCGTGCACGCGACGTCCTTGGACGGTGCGGACTGGGCGCGCACCACGACCGGGGCCGGCGGGGTGGCCGGACGAGGGGCCGGCCGCACGGAGGGCTTCGCGGGCGGCTTCTCCGACGGCTTGTCGGAGGTCGACCCGCTGGCGCCGCCGGCCGCCGGGGGCTGCGCCCCGTTTCCGTCGCCCGAACCTGGGCTGGGCGCCGGGGTCACCCCGCAGGCCCGGTCCAGCGGCACGCCGCTCGCGGCGCAGCCGGCGTCGCCGCCGCGGGCGCTCAGGGCCGCCGCCCCGGCCGAGCCCGACCGCGACCTGGCCTCGCCGTAGAGGGCCGGGGTCACGACCACGGAGACGGCGTCGCCGGTGCTCCCCGAGGCACCGCTCGCCCGCGCCGCGCCGCCGTCGCCGGTGACCACCGGCAGGCCGCCGACGGCGACCTGCACGTCGCCGCCGGAGCCGCCGCCGGCGAGCGCCTGGGCGCTGCCGGTGTCGCCGGAGCTGGAGCTGGCCACGGCGCTGCCGGCCGAGACGACGAGCGAGAGCGAGGAGCCGGTGGACCCGGTGGCCGCCTCGGCCACCGCACCGCCGCCGGCGCCCCCGACCGCCAGCGGGTCGCCGCCCGGCACCGTGCCGGTGGTCCAGTCGGTCCCGCTCCGGCCGGTGCTGGCAGCGGCTGCGGCGTCGCCGGTCGAGCCGGTGGCGGCATCGCTCTGGGCGCCGGTGGCACCGCGGGTCCAGCTCACCGAGTCGCCGGTGTCGCCGGTGGCGGCGCTCGCGTCGGCGGTGCCGCCGGCACCGGGCACCGCGGCGCCGGCGCTGGAGACCCCGGTGGCCGGCGGTCCGGACACGCTGCTGCTGGCCTCGCCGGTGTCCCCCGAGCGCGCGCTGGTGACGGCCGAGCCGGCCACGGTGAGGGCGACGGCGAGCGAGGTGCCGCTCGAGCCGGACCGCGCGCTGGCCGTGCTGCCGGTGCCGGTCTGCGCCACCGGGCCGGCCGCGGCGGCACCGACGTGCCCGCCCTGGTCCCCGGTCCGGCTGCTGGCCGAGGCCGCGCCCTGACCGGTGACCGCCACCGCGGCCGCCATGCCCGGGAGACCCGCGTCGCTGCCGCTGCCGGCGGACGGCGCGGCCGGCGGCTGCACGCTCGCCACGGCCGCACCGTGCAGCGCGACGGCGATGCTCACCCCGCAGGCCGGTCCGCTGCCGTCACCGCTGGGCAGGCAGCGCAGCGCCTCGGTGCCGCCGCCCGAGCCGTCCCAGGTGGCCACCTCGACGTCGGCCGGCGCGCCCGGGCCGCTCGAGCCGTCGGCGCCGGTCAGTCCGGCGTCCAGCGCGGCGACGTGCACCGAGGCGTCCTGGCCGGCAGCGCTCGAGGTCAGCGCACCCAGCGCGTCGACCAGCTCGCGGACGTCGGCGGCCACCCGTGCCCCGTCGAGGGTGACGGTGCGGCGGCCGGCCTGCTGTCCCTGTGCCGATGCCGTCGGGCCGGTCGCCGCTCCGGCGATGCTCGCGGTGCGGCCGGTGGTGCCCGAGGTCGCCACCGCGGTGGCGGCGCCGGTGCCGGTCACGCTCACCGCCAACGCCGCGCCGCTGCGGCCGCGGGCCGTCGACGCCGCGCCGCCGGCCGGGGCGCCGCTGGCGAGCCGGCCCGGTGCGGCGAGGGCCTGCGCCGGGCCGTCCAGCGAGACCGACACCGACACCGCGCAGAAGCAGGTGGCCGGCAGGCCGTCGACGCCCACGGTGGCGGACCGGACCGCCGACTCCACGTAGCGCTGGACGACGGCGGTGACCGCGGACGTGGTGAGGGCCGCGCGGGCCTGAGCGACCGCGTCGAGCACACCGGCGTCGGCGGCCGGGTCCGCGGCGAGGGTCTCGGTGGCCGGCGTGGAGGCGTCCGCGGCGGCGGTCGGGTCGAACGGTGCCGCGGCCGGTGTCGCGACGTCGGGCAGCACGGACGAGGCCGCGGGAGTCTCCGACGGGACGTAGGAGCCGGTCTCCGACGAGCCGTCGGAGACGGTGGGATCTGTCGCCGGCGGCGACGAGGCGTCGGGCGTGGACGCGTCCGGGGTGCTCCCGATCCCTGCACCCGGGTCCGCCGTGGCGCTGGGCTCGCCGGCGGGGTCGTCGGAGGAGCTGACGGCCGGGCCGGGGGTGAGCGAGGTGTAGACGACCGGGGCCGCCGTGTCATCGGCGGCGGTGGTGGCGGGCGCGGGGGTGGTGGTGGTGGCATCCGAGGTCGGGGTCCCCTCCGAGGAGGGGGTGGCCTCGGCGGTGGGCGTCGACTCGCTGGTCGCGGTGGCAGCGGGGGTGCTGTCGGCGGAGGCATCCGTGGCGCCGGCCGACGGTGCGGAGACGAGGGCGAAGGCCGCGAGCAGGGCGATCACGACGGCAGCGACCATCCGGGCAGACACGGCCAGGTGCCGCCGACGCCAGGTCGTCACTGACCAACCCCCCGCCCGTCCAGCCCCTCCCGACCCGTGGCCGGAGGGGCGTTGCGTGTGCGGAACGGACGCTAGGGCGAGGCTGTGCGTACGCGCAAGGGATCAGCCGATAGAATTTGCGTGTATGCAAGTGAGTACGGAGCGTGAGGAGCAGCGGAGGGTGGAACGGGAGGACGGGGGGTCAGCGGCTGGGCTGGCCCGATGCCCGGGCGGCGGCCACGGCGAGCATCGCGTCGTACTGCACCTCGAGCAGGTGGCGCAGGTCCTCGCTCAGGCCGGCGTCGCGCCGGATGGCGTCGCGGGTGTCGCGGGGCCGCGGCTCCGGGTCCGGCGGCAGCTCGAGGGCGACCTCGTCGGCGGTGAGGTGCCCGGCCGCCACGAGCAGGGTGAGCAGGGGGACCTGGAGCGGGCCCTGCAGGCGGCGCAGCTGCACCACCGAGGGCACCGAGGCGCCGCTGCGCCACCGGGAGATGACCGAGTCGGGGATCCCCGCCGCCCGCGCCAGCTCGCTGCTGGAGCGGAACCCGCGCAGCTCCATCCGGGCGGCCAGCCAGGCGGGCCACGTCGGCAGCTGCTCGGTCACCCGTCGAGGATAGGACCGCTGCACCGAACGGTGCCTGACGAGACACGGCGAGACTGGGCACGGACGACCCCCGCCGGGAGGTTCGGAGCGGGGCGACGATGCTCATTCCGTGACCGGTCGATGACGGTGCGGCACCTTTCGCCCTGACTCTTGCGCGCGTGCTACTCCCGGTGTCCACTGAGCGCGCACGGCGTCGCGGTCACGAACGGGGAGCTGAGATGGCCGAGCTCTCAGGAGCAGGGTCGGGATCACCGGTGCGGGGGCAGCCGATGGAGCTTCGGACGGTGAGCAGGGTCCTCGAGCCGCTGCGCCTCGAGGCGCGGCAGGCGCTGGGCCGCCTGTCCCCCGACGACCCGGCGCTCGCGGACTGGATGCTCGCGGCGGCCCGCTTGGACGCCGCCCTGGACGCCACCGAGCAGCTGCTGGCCGTGCACGACCCCGACCACGGCCGGCGCCGCTGGACCTCGCGGCCGGTGGGCGCCGAGGGCAGGCGGCTGCGCGCCGCCCTGAGCTGAGCCGCCCTGAGCTGTCCGCCGCACGCTCCGGTTTGGGGAGCGCGCCCGCCACCGGGTATCGTGACCGGTCGCGTGCGCGCCTGGGTCGTGCGCGCACCCCGTGTCACCGGTCGGCGGCCTTCACCGGTCCCGGCCTCGGTCCACAGCCATGGTCCTCGCGGACCGCGGTCCGTCCCCACCGGACAGCGGCGAGTGCGGGCCCGCAGCCCCGGCTGCACGCACCGCCCTCACCGACCTGTCATCTCTTACGAACGTCGAGGCTCCCGAACGTGGCGAACATCAAGTCCCAGATCAAGCGGATCAAGACCAACGAGAAGGCGCGCCTGCGCAACAAGGCGGTCAAGTCCGAGCTCAAGACCTACGTGCGCAAGACCCGCGAGGCGGTCGCCGCCGGCGACGCCGGCACCGCGCAGGAGCTGCTCAAGACCGCCAGCCGCAAGCTGGACAAGGCCGTGAGCAAGGGTGTGATCCACAAGAACCAGGCCGCCAACCGCAAGGCGGCCCTGGCCAAGTCGGTCTCCTCGCTCTGAGCCACCGGCTTCCGCGCCGACGGACGGCGCCGTTCCCACCGGGAGCGGCGCCGTTCGCGTTCGGGTCTCCTTGCGGCGCAGCTCACCGCTCGCCGCGGCAGCGGGCGACGGTGACGACGGCCTTCTCCAGCGCGTAGACGGGGTCCGCCGCCCCGCCCTTGACCGCGGCGTCCGCCTCGGCCACCGCGGTGAGGGCCGTGGCGAGCCCGTCCGCGGTCCACCCGCGCAGCTGGCCGCGCACCACGCGCACCTTCCACGGTGGCATCCCCAGCTCACGGGCCAGGTCGGCCTCCCGCAGGCCGCGGGAGGCGCCGGCCAGCCGGACGATGTTGCGCAGGGCCATCGCCAGCGCGGCCACGACCGGCACCGGGTCCGTCCCCGACCCCAGCGCGTAGCGCAGCTGCGCGAGCGCCTCGTCCGCCCGGCCCTCCACCGCGCGGTCGGCCACGGTGAACCCGGTGACTTCGGCGTGGCCGGCGTAGTAGCGGCGGACGACCTCGACGTCGATGGCCCCGGTCGTGTCCGCGCAGAGCTGCCCCACGGCCCCGGCCAGCGCGCGCAGGTCGTTGCCGACGGCGTCGAGGAGGGTCTCGACGACCTCGCCGGTCACCCGGCGACGGTGCCGGGAGAACTCCGCGGCCACGAAGCCGGCCTTGTCTCGCCGCGACTTCACCTCGGCGCAGGCCACCTCGGCTGCCCCGGCCTTGCGGGCCGCGTCGAGCACCCCCTTGCCGCGCGCCCCGCCCTTGTGGGTGAGCACCAGCAGGGCGTCGGGGGACGGCGCGGCGACCAGGCCCTTGAGCTCGTCGACGAGCGCGTCGCCCGCCTCGTGCACGCCGCGGACGACCACGACCGTGCGCCCGCCGAACAGGGACGGCGCCACCAGCCCGCTCACGGTGCCGGGCTCGAGCCCGGCCGCCGCCAGGTCCCGGACGTCGGTCTCGGGGTCGCCGGCCCGGGCGGTCGCGACCACCTCGGACACGGCCCGGTCGACCAGCAGCTCCTCCGGGCCGACGACCAGCGTGACCGCCGCCGGTCCCCCGCCCGCACCCTCGGCCACCCGTCCTCCTCGTCGTGCTCTGCCCGGACGCACCCCTGGGCACGTCGTCCCGCAGGGTGACGCTACCTGCCGCGGCCGACGCCCCCGAACGGCCTTGCGCCCGCGTGCGCTATCGGCCCGTGGCGACCGCGAGGTGCCCCTCGGGCCCGAGCACGAGCACCGTCCCGTCCTGGTCCGTGCGCAGCACCCGCGCACCGTCGGCGCGCAGCAGGTCGACGGTCGCCGGAGCCGGGTGCCCGTAGTCGTTGTCCGCCCCGACGCTGATCACCGCCAGGCGGGCGCCGGTCTCGGCGAGCAGCGCCGGCAGCTGGTGCACGCTGCCGTGGTGCGGCACCTTCAGCACGTCGACCGGCCCGGCATCGAGCCGGCCGTCGCCGTCGGCGTCGAGCGTGCGCAGCAGCGCGGCCTGGGCCGGCGGCTCGACGTCGCCGGTGAGCAGCGACCGCACCCCGGCGCGGACCGCGAGCAGGACCAGGCTCGAGTTGTTCGGGGCCGAGTCCTCCGGGATGGGCGCCGGCGGGGCGAGCACCACGAGCGAGAGCGGCCCGGCACCGAGCTGCTCACCCACGCGTGCCCGCCGGATCGGCACGTGCGCCGCGCGCGTCCAAGCCGTCACCCGCTCCGCCTCCTGGGCCGGCTCGTCGAGGGGACCGACGACGACCTCCCCCACCGGCCGCCCCCGCAGCACGCCGGGCAGGCCCTCGGCGTGGTCGGCGTGGTCGTGGGTCAGCACCACCCGGTCGACCCGCCGCACCCGCAGCCGGCGCAGGCACCGGTCGACGGCGGCCGGGTCCGGGCCGGTGTCCACCACGACGGCGGCGCCCGGCTCGGTCGGGAGCACCAGCGCGTCCCCCTGCCCGACGTCGCAGGCAGCCAGCACCCACCCGGCCGGCGGCCACCGCGGGGACAGGTGGGCCGGGAGCAGCACGAGCAGCAGGGCGAGCAGCGTGACCGCGGCCGCCAGCGCCGCGGCGGCGGGCCGACGCGCGGCCAACCGCCCCGCCGCCCGGGCTACGGGACCTGCTGCCAGGACGGCCACGAGGGTGACCGCGGCCAGGGCGACCGCACCCGCGACCCCGGCGAGCCACGGCAGCGACGCCGCCGGCAGGGCCGCGGCGGTGAGGGCGACGTGCACGATCCACCACGCAGGCACCGCCGCCAGCCGGCCGAGGACCGCGGCCAGCGGCGAGCTGAGCGGCGACACGAGCGCGGCCAGGACCCCGAGCAGGGTCGCCGGCGCCACCGCGGGGGCGACCAGCAGGTTGGCCGGGACCGCCACGAGGCTGACCCGGGGCGAGAGGAGCACGGTGATCGGCCCGCAGACCGCCTGCGCGGCGGCGGGCACGGCCAGCGCCAGGGCCAGGCCGCCGGCGGCCCGGCGAGCGAGGGGCACGACCCGGTCCGCCCGTCCCGGGTCTCCGCCGGACGGCCGACGGCGGGCCACCAGGTCGACGGCCCGCACGGCCGGTCCGGCCAGCGCCCTGGACCACGGCCCGGCGAGCAGGAGCAGCCCCGCGGTCGCCACCGCGGACAGGACGAAGCCGTAGGAGCGGGCCAGGGCGGGGTCGAGCAGCACGAGCAGCAGGGCGGCACCGGCCAGGGCGGGAAGGCCCGCGCCCCGCCGGCCACCGGCCAGGCCGGCGACGGCGACCAGCCCCATCACCGCCGCGCGCAGCACGCTCGGCTCCGGGCGGGCCAGCACGACGAAGCCGGCCAGGGCGAGGACCGCGGCCGCCGGCCGGAGCCGCACCGGGACCCCGGTCCACCGGGCCACCAGCAGCACCGCGCCGACGACGATCGCCACGTTGGCCCCGGACACCGCGGTGAGGTGGGAGAGCCCGACCTGCCGCATCGCGTCGGCCACGTCGGCGGGCAGGGCGCCGTCGTCGCCCACCACCAGGCCGGGCACGAGCCCGCGCTCGGCCGGACCGGCTCCGGCCACCGCCTCGCGCAGGCCCGCCCGCAGCCGTCCGGCGGCCCTGCCCACGGCCCCGGGCCGCTCGAGCACCTGCGGCGGCCCGTCGGCGGCGAGCAGCGCCGCCGCGTCGTCCCCCGGCCGAGGGCTGGACAGCCGCCCCGGCACGAGCAGCCGGGTCCCGGGCAGCAGCCCGCTCCAGCGCGGGTCCCGGGCGAGCAGGACGACGGGCACCCGCCCCCGCCAGGCCCGGCCGCGGCCGTCGAGGACGACGACGTGCCCTCGCACGGTCCAGCCCGGGCGCGGCCCGGAGGGACCCACGGACCGGAAGGGGTGCGGGTCGGTGGCGAGCACGACCTGCGCGCGGACCTGGGCGCGCTCGGCGGCCAGCCGGCCGACCGCACCGCCCTCGGCGGTCACGACGTGCGCCGCCGCGGACAGCGCGGCACCGAGCGCGCAGACGGCGCACCCGACCCCGACCCGGAGGCGTCGGCCGCGCGCCGCCGACGCCGAGGCCGACGTCCCGCGGCGGGGCACCCGCAGGACCGAGACTCCGACCAGCGCTGCGGCCAGCACCCCGGCCAGCAGCGCGACCAGCAGCACGACCCGGCCGGGCGGCTGGGCGAGGGCGAGCCACGCCGCGGCCCAGGCCGCCGTCGCGGGCGCGGCCAGCCGCAGGTCCAGGGGGCGCGCCCTCCCGTCGCCCGGGCCGGTCGCCCCGGCGGCTGCCGGTCCCGGCGGCGTCACACGCGCACCAGCGGCTGCAGGTCGGTGAAGACCTTGGGCCCGATCCCGCGCACCTCGCGCAGCTCGTCCACGCTGGTGAACCGCTGGTGCTCGGTGCGCCAGTCGAGGAT
>JBQCIO010000242.1:0-8190 GCA_051953655.1 Motilibacteraceae bacterium | reverse complement strand
CGCCGAGCCCGGTCGTGACGCTCCCGCCGGCGGCGGGCGCCCGCCCGCCGCCGCTGACGCCACCCCCCCCCCCAGCACCGTTTTGCCCACACGCCCCCCCGGCTGGGCACGCCGGGTCGGGCACCACACAGCCCGACACGCCGATGTCCGGACCGACCCTGTGTGCGCAATTCGGACTCTGGTCCAGCGGTCGCGCCGATTCCGAATTGCGCACACAACCCCCCGCGCGCAGGCGGCGTGTCGCGGCCCGAGGACCCCGACACGCCGGCTCCCCCGCCCACCCTGTGTGCGCAAATCGGACCAAGGACCAGCGGCACAGCCAGCCGAACGCCAGCCGCGGGGCTCAGGCCGACGCGGCCGCCGCGTCCAGCGAATCGGCGGTGGACAGCAGCCGGGCGCCGAGCACGGCCTGGCCCCACGTGTCGGGGGCGTCCTCGGGGCCGCTGGCGCGGCCGGCGGCCAGCACCCGGCAGAGGGCCGCGGCGCGGGAGAGCGAGGTGGGCAGGTCGCGGGCCAGGGCGCCGCGCAGCAGGTCGTCGCAGACGCCGACGACGTCGGGGCCGTCGGCGTGGGCGGGCAGCCCGGCCACCGCGGCGGCGACGTCGGCGTGCACCTGGCCGGCCGAGACCAGGCGGGCCGCCGCGTTGGGCCGCTGCCGGCACCAGGCGCGCAGCACGTAGAGCGCGAAGAGGGCCGCGGGCAGCGTGCCGGGCTCGGCGCGCGACCACATGCCGGCCAGCTCGTCCAGGCCCAGCTCGTCGCCGAGGGCGACCAGCCGCTCGACGTCGACGGTCCCCTCGTGCCCGGCCGCGACGACGGCCCGCGCGGTGGCCTCGGCGCGGGCGATGGCGTCGTGGAAGTCGACCGCCGGGTCGGCCGAGAGCGGGGTGAGCTCCTCGGGCAGCACGGCGCGCAGCGCCGGCCGGTGCGGCCGGGGCGGCCCGGGCGGCTCAGCCGGGCCGGTCACGCCGTCCCGCAGGCGGGTTGCGCGACCGCCGGCTGGGCCGGCACGCCCACCGTCGGCATGCCCAGCGCGACGCCCTTGGGCGCCGGGCCCAGCCCCTGCCGGGCCTCCCACGCGTCTCCGGCGCGGGTGCGGCGGACCGCCAGCGGGCCGGCGTCGGCGACGAGGTGGTGCGGGGCGGCGTAGGTGACCTCCACGGTCACCATGTCCCCCGGACGGACCGCGTTCTCACCGGGCGCGAAGTGCACCAGCCGGTTGTCCGGCGCCCGGCCGGACAGCCGCCGGGTGGCGCCGTCCTTGCGGCCCTCGCCCTCGGCCACCAGCACCTCGAGCGTCCGCCCGACCTGGCGCTGGTTCTCCTCCCAGGCGATCTGGTCCTGCAGCGCGACCAGCCGCTCGTAGCGCTCCTGCACGACGGCCTTGGGCACCTGCCCGTCCATCTCCGCGGCCGGGGTGCCCGGGCGCTTGGAGTACTGGAAGGTGAACGCGCCGGCGAAGCGGGCCTCGCGCACCACGTGCAGGGTCTGCTCGAAGTCCTCGTCGGTCTCGCCCGGGAAGCCCACGATGATGTCGGTGGTGATCGCGGCGTCGGGCATCGCCTCACGCACCCGCTGGATGATGCCGAGGTAGCGCTCCTGCCGGTAGGAGCGCCGCATCGCCTTCAGCACCGCGTCCGAGCCGGACTGCAGCGGCATGTGCAGCTGGTGCATCACGTTGGGTGTCTGCGCCATCGCCTCGATGACGTCGTCGGTGAAGTCCTTGGGGTGCGGGCTGGTGAACCGCACCCGCTCCAGCCCGTCGATCTCCCCGCACGCGCGCAGCAGCTTGCCGAACGCGAAGCGGTCGCCGAGCTCGACGCCGTAGGCGTTCACGTTCTGCCCGAGCAGCGTCACCTCGAGCACGCCCTCGGCCACCAGCGCCTCGACCTCGGCCAGGATCTCCCCCGGCCGGCGGTCCTTCTCCTTGCCACGCAAGGCAGGAACGATGCAGAACGTGCAGGTGTTGTTGCAGCCCACGCTCACCGACACCCAGGCGGCGTAGGGCGACTCGCGGCGGGTGGGCAGCGTGGAGGGGAAGACCTCGAGCGACTCGGCGATCTCCACCTGCGCCTCGGCCTGCACCCGCGCCCGCTCCAGCAGCACCGGCAGCGAGCCGATGTTGTGCGTGCCGAACACGACGTCGACCCACGGCGCCTTGCGCACGATCTCGCCGCGGTCCTTCTGGGCGAGGCAGCCGCCGACGGCGATCTGCATGCCCGGCCGCCCGGCCTTCACCGGCGCGAGGTGCCCGAGGTTGCCGTAGAGCTTGTTGTCGGCGTTCTCGCGCACCGCGCAGGTGTTGAGCACGACGACGTCGGCCGGCTCGTCGCCGGACGCGCGGACGTAGCCCGCGTCCTCCAGCAAGCCGGACAGCCGCTCGGAGTCGTGGACGTTCATCTGGCACCCGTAGGTGCGGACCACGTACGTGCGCGCGCTCATGACCGGTCAAGGGTACGCGGCGCGCGTCTTCCTGCCGTCGGACCGCCCGAAGGGATGCAGGCCGCACCTTTCGGTACTGTCTGGTCCGGAGACGCCGGCGGGGGCCGGACGTCCCGAGTGGGGGTAGACGCTCATGCGGGTCACGTCGCAACCGCACCGCGGGCCGGCCCAGGTCGTGCTGCTGGTGATCGCCGCGGTGGCCGCCGGGGTCAACATGCTGCTGCCGAAGCAGCTCGCTCACCCGGTCAACCTGGCGCTGCTCGCCGTGCTGGCCGCCACCGCGGTCGTCCTCCTGCACCGACGCCTCACCGCTTCCCGGCGCAGGTAGCCGCCCGCACCCCTACCGTGAGAGCACCCCTCGGCAGCCCGCCGGGAGAGGCTGGACCGGAGGCACGGTGAGGCAAGGCATGCGCGCACGCCCCGTCGCGCTCCTGCTGCTCGCCCTGCTCACCCCCGCGGCCGCCCTCGCCGGCTGCTCGCGCGGCGGCCCGACGTATGCCGCCGGGTCGGTCACCCTGGCCACCGGCGGGACCCGCGGGGTCTACTACGCCTTCGGCTCGGAGGTCGGCTCGGTCGCCGGTCGGCGGCTGCCCGGGGCGCCGGTCACCGTGCTGCCCACCAGCGGCAGCGTGGAGAACCTGCGCCGGGCCGCCGCGGCGCCGCGGGTGTTCGCGTTCAGCGCGCTCGACGCCGCCACCGACGCGGTGCAGGGCACCGGGCCGTTCACCCGGCCGCTGCGGGTGGCCGCCGTCGCCCGCGTCTACGACGACTACTTCCACGTGGTCGTGCCCGCTTCCTCCGGCCTGCGCGCGCTGCCGGACCTGGTCGGGCACCGGGTCTCGCTCGGCGCGCCGGGCTCGGGGACCGCGCTCATCGCTCAGCGGGTGCTGTCCACCGCCGGGATCGAGCCGGGTCGGGTCACCGACCTCGGGCTCGGCATCGACGAGAGCATCGACGCCCTGGCCGAGGGCCGGATCGATGCCTTCTTCTGGTCCGGCGGGGTGCCCACCGCGGGCATCGCCGACCTCGCCGCCCGGCTGCCGGTGCGGCTGCTGCCGCTCGGCGACCTCGCCGGGCAGATGCGCGAGCGCTACGGCACCTCCTACCGCGCGGCCACCCTGCCGGCCGACGCCTACGGCCTGGACAGCCCGGTCGACACCCTCGCCGTGCCCAACCTGATCGTCACCAGCGTCGACACCGACCCGGCGCTGGTCGAGGCCGTCACCCGGCTGCTGTTCGAGGGCCGCGCCGAGATCTCGCGCACCGTGCCCCTCGCCGGCGCGCTGGACCGCCGCTCGGCGATCTTCACCTCGCCGGTGCCGCTGCACCCGGGCGCGGTCGCCTGGTACCGCGCCGCCCAGTCCTGAGCGCGGCCGGCCGGGCCCGGGCAGCTCGACGGTGACCGAATTGCGCAGGCGCTCAGCGCCGGGACGCGGCGTGTCGGGCCGCGATCGCCACAACACGCCGGGCAGCGCCTGCGCGATTCGGTTCCCGCCGCTTCCCGGACCATGGTCGACGGCCGGTCAGCGGACGCGGGCGCCCAGCCGGCCGCGGCCCGGGCCGGCCGGCGCGGGCACGGCCGTCGCCGCCGGCACCTCCAGGCGGACGACCAGGCCGGTCGGGGCGCCGTGCCCGGCGCGCAGGGCGCCGCCGTGGGCGGCCAGCAGCGAGCGGGCCACGGCCAGGCCCAACCCGCTGCCGGGCACGTTGGCGTGCCGGGGGCTGCGCCAGAACCGGTCCCCCACCCGCTCGAGCTCGTCGTCGGCCAGCCCGGGCCCGTCGTCGGCGACGACGAGCACCGCGCGCTGGCCCTCGCGCCGGGCGGACAGCCGCACCTGCCCACCGGGCGGGGTGAACTTCACCGCGTTGTCCACCACCGCGTCCAGGGCGCTGGACAGCCCCACCGGGTCGGCCAGCCCGACCACGGCGGCGGCCCGCTCCAGGACGAGCCCGACCTCGCGCCGCGCGGCCACCGGCGCCCAGGCCGCGGCGCGGTCAGTCAGCAGCGCGTCGACGTCGACCGGGACCGGCGCGCCGGCCACGTGCTCGGCGCGGGCCAGCTCGAGCAGCTCGTCGAGCACCCGGGCCAGCCGCTGCCCCTCGGCGCGGACCGCGTCCAGCTGCTCCTCCGAGCCCGGCGGCAGCGTGAGCGCCACCTCCTCCAGCCGCAGCAGCAGCGCGCCGAGCGGGTTGCGCAGCGGGTGCGAGGCGTCGGCCACGAACGCGGCCTGCTGGGCCAGCAGGGCCTCCACGCTGCCGGCCATCTCGTTGAAGGCCACGGCCAGGTTGCGCAGCTCCGGCGGCCCGTCGGTGGCGACCACCCGGGTGCTCAGCCGGCCGGTGGACACCGCGTGCGTGGCCTGGTCCAGCTGGGAGACCGGCCGCAGCACCCACCGCGCCATCCGCCCGGCCAGCCAGGCCGACCCGGCCAGCAGCGCCAGCGCGGCCAGCACCAGCAGCGCCCAGGTGGCGGTGGCGCGCAGCGCCAGCTCCCGGGTCGGCGAGGCGGTGACCAGCACGCCGGTCACGTCGCCGCCGCGCACGACGGGCTCGGCCACCACCAGCGGACGGGTGTCCCACGGCGCGCGGGCGGCCGGCGGGTCCCCGCGCCGGCCGGTGCGGGCGACGTCGACCCGCTGGCGGGCCGCGCTGCCCGGCGCCCCCAGGTCCGGCGGGCGGGCCGAGGACACGACCGACTGCCCGTTGCGGTCGAGCAGCTGGGCGGCGATGCCGTAGACGTCCTCGTAGCGCTGCAGGTCCGCCCGCAGCGCGACCAGGTCCGCCGGGGTGCCGGCGCGGCCGGCCACCGACGCCAGGCGGGTGGCGTCGCCCAGCCGGTCCAGGTAGACCCGCTGCTGGGCGGCGCTGGTGAGGGTGAGCCCGAGCGGGACCACCAGCGCCACCAGCACGGTGGCGAGCAGCCCCAGCAGCAGGCCGGCCAGGCGGGTGCGCACGACGTCGTCCGGTCAGCCCGCGAGCCGATAGCCGACGCCGCGCACCGTCTCGACGACGTCGGGCCGGCCCAGCTTGGCCCGCAGCGAGGCCACGTGGACCTCGAGGGTGCGGTGGGTGTCCCGCCAGGTGCCCTGCCACACCTCCGCGCAGATCTGCTCGCGCCGCACCACTGCGCCACCGGCCTGGGCGAGCAGTGCCAGCAGGTCGAACTCCTTGGGTGACAGGGAGATCTGCTTGCCGAGGCGGGCATCCGTCACGTCAATCTCCGACGGACCGTCGGAGACGGCGGCGTCGTCGAGGAGGTCGTGCACCGTGCGGGCCGCCTCGTCCACCCGCAGCCCGGCGACCTCGTGCACCCGCGGGCCGTCGGCGGCCCGTTCGCGGCGCATCCGCCGAGAGAGCGCGGTGATCCGTGCGACCAGCTCGCGCACGTCGTAGGGCTTCACCAGGTAGTCGTCGGCGCCCACGGTGAGCCCGTGCAGGCGCGAGGGCAGGTCCCCCCGCGCCGTCGTGACGATGACCGGGAGGTCGTGCTCGCGCTGCAGGGCCGTCATCAGGGCGATGCCGTCGCCGTCGGGCAGGCCGAGGTCGAGCAGCACGACGTCGGCGCCGACGGCGGCGCGCCGGGCCTCGGCGCAGGTGCGGGCCCGCACCACGTCGAACTTGTGGTGCCGCAGGATCGCGCACAGCGGCGCGCCGACGCTGTCGTCGTCCTCGACCACCAGCAGCCGCACGCCCACCTCCCGCGCGAAGAGAGCCTTCCCACCGGCCGCGACTATGGCAGCACACCGCGGCGCGCGGCCACCGGAGCGTCACCGCGTCGCAACCTCAAGGTTCCCTCAGGACGTCTTCAGCCCTCCCCCCGCGGCCACCTAGCGTCCGCGGCACCCGCTCGACCGTCCGGCGCCCATCCGGCGGCCAGCCGGCCGGCCGATCGTCAGTGCCTCTGACGCCATCCGAACCCCTGCCCAGGAGGGCCCGCCCGTGGAGCTGCGCGCACCGCACGACACCCCCGTGCCCGGCGACCCGCTCGTGGTGCTGGACCGGGTGGACAAGCACTTCGGCCCGCTGCACGTGCTGCGCGAGGTGAACCTGACGATCGGTCGCGGCGAGGTCGTCGTGGTCGTCGGACCGTCCGGCTCGGGCAAGTCGACGCTGTGCCGGACGATCAACCGGCTGGAGACCATCGACAGCGGAACCATCACGGTGGACGGGGAGCCGCTGCCGCAGGAGGGCAAGGGGCTGGCCCGGCTGCGCGCCGACGTCGGCATGGTCTTCCAGTCCTTCAACCTCTTCGCGCACAAGACGGTGCTGGAGAACGTGACGCTCGGCCCGGTCAAGGTGCGCGGGCGCTCCCGCGACGACGCCGAGCGCCGGGCGCGAGCGCTGCTGGAGCGGGTCGGCGTGGGCGACCAGGCCGACAAGCACCCGGCGCAGCTGTCCGGGGGGCAGCAGCAGCGGGTCGCGATCGCGCGCGCCCTCGCCATGGACCCCAAGGTCATCCTCTTCGACGAGCCGACCTCGGCGCTGGACCCGGAGATGGTCAACGAGGTCCTCGACGTCATGACCTCGCTGGCCCGGGAGGGCATGACGATGGTGGTCGTCACCCACGAGATGGGCTTCGCCCGGCGCGCCGCCCACCGGGTCGTCTTCATGGCCGACGGCGCCATCGTCGAGCAGGCCGAGCCGGACGAGTTCTTCACCAACCCGCGCTCGGAGCGGGCCCGCGACTTCCTCTCCAAGATCCTGACCCACTGACAACGCTCCCCCTTGCCCTTCCTTCACATCCGACCACCTGTAGGAGGAAATGCCGTGCGTGCACGACGTACCACCAAGGCCGGGATCCTCGGCGCCGGGCTCGCGCTCGTCCTGTCCCTCGCCGCCTGCGGCGGTGGCTCCGACGCCGGCGCGACCACGGACGTCGCCAAGGACGTGACCTTCCCGGCCGGCAGCTCGATGGCCAAGCTCCACGACGCCGGCAAGGTGAAGATCGGCGTCAAGTTCGACCAGCCCGGCATCGGCTTCAAGAAGCCCGGCAGCGACACGCCCCAGGGCTTCGACATCGAGATGGGCAAGATCGTGGCCGCCAAGCTCGGCATCGACCCGGGCAAGGTCGAGTGGGTCGAGACGGTGAGCAAGAACCGCGAGCCGTTCCTGCAGAACGGCACCGTCGACTTCGTCATCGCCTCCTACTCGATCACCGACAAGCGTCGCGAGGTGGTCGGGCAGGCCGGCCCCTACTACGTGACCGGCCAACAGCTGCTGGTGCGCAAGGACGACAGCTCGATCAACGGCCCGACGGACCTGTCCGGCAAGAAGGTCTGCTCGGTGACCGGCTCGACCTCCATCAAGACCGTGGAGGAGAAGTACGGCGCGGCGCCGGCGCCCTTCGCCACCTACAGCGAGTGCGTGCAGCAGCTGAAGAACAAGCAGGTCGACGCCGTGACGACCGACGGGGCGATCCTGCTCGGCTACGCCGCCGAGGACCCGGACAACCTCAAGGTCGTCGGCGACGCCTTCAGCGAGGAGCGCTACGGCATCGGGTTCAAGAAGGGCGACGCCGACATGTGCTCGTTCCTCAACAAGACCTTCACCGACTCCTTCGCCGACGGCTCGTGGAAGGCCGCGTTCGACAAGACGCTCGGCAAGTCCGGCGTCGCCGCGCCCACCGCCCCGGCGCTCGACGCCAACTGCGGCGCCTGACCGCCCGCTACGTGGGGGGGGCCCCAGGGGGGGCCCCCCCCCGAACCGGGGGGAACCACCCAAGAAAAGTAAAACACAAGACAACGACCC
>JBQCIO010000241.1:0-10788 GCA_051953655.1 Motilibacteraceae bacterium | reverse complement strand
GGGACCTACAATCCGAACTCCCGCCGGGTGCGGGGCCTCGTGGGCGGCGGCCCGTTGCGCTTGCCGAACATCCCCCGCCTGTCGGGTTTGGGACTCCGGGAGCGGCGCGCCGCCGCCGACGGCCCGGGCCATCGACCGGGCGAAGGCGGCCACCACCGGCGGCCGCGGGTCCGCCACCCCGGGGTTGTGCGAGCGGCCTCCCTGCACCGGCCATGACCCGGGCGGTCCGGTGCAGCCCATGCGCCCCCAGGCCTGCGCCGCGTCGGCGCCGAGCCGGTGCAGCGCGACCGCCCGGGACAGCGTCCCGGCCCACGGACGGTCGACGACGGCGGCGACCGCAGCCGCCGCGGCCCCCACCTCCACCCCCGCGCTGACGGCGGCGGCCAGCAGCTCGGCGACCAGCGGCAGGTCCTCGACCAGCGCTCCCGGGTCCTCGCCCCCGACCGCCAGGCGCGGAAGGGCCCGGAGCGCGACCACGGCGACGACCACCCCGGTCAGCGCGCCGAGGGCCCCGCCCAGCAGCAGGGCGACCCCGCCGCCGCCGGCCACCGCCGCCGACCAGCGGACCCCTCGGCCCGGAGCCCAGTCCGGTGCCGCGGAGCCTCGGCCCGCCGCCGTCCGCCCACCGGCCGAGGTGCCGGCGCCCGACCGCTGCGCGCCCGCCGGAGCCCGGGCGAGGAGGCGGTGCAGCCGCCGGTCCGGCCGCGGCGGCCCGAGCAGGAGGACGCCGGCCAGGGTGCAGGCCGCCACGAGGACGATCACCGCCGCAGGACCGAGCGGACGATGCGCGCCGCCCACCAGGTGCCCAGCGCGGTGAGCAGCCCGCCCAGCGCCAGGCAGCCCAGCCCGAGGGGCGTGGTGAGCAGGACCGTGAGCGGCCGCGCCCCGAGCGCCGTGCCCATCAGCACCCCGAGCAGGGGCAGCACGGCGAGCAGCCGCGCCGTGGCCCGCGGCGCGGCCAGCTCGGCCGACACCTGTCGCCGCAGCGCGACGTCGGCGGCCGCCCCCTCGCCCACCCGCTCGACGGCGGCGGCGAGGCCGACCCCGCTCTGCCCGGCGACCTGCCAGCACAGGGCGAGCGAGCGAGCCGCCTCCGCGCCGGGCACGGCCGCGAGCGCGCGCAGCAGCGACGCCAGCGGGGCCCCGGTGCGCGCGGCCACCACCAGGGGCAGGAGCTCGGCCTGCACCGCACGCGCGACCGCTCCCGGTTCGAGCAGGGGCTCGAGCGCGACGAGCAGCGCGCCGTCGGGGTCGCGTCCTGCGCGCAGCTCGGCCGCCACCGCGCGGCAGACCTCCACCAGGGCCGCACGGCGGGCGGCGACGAGGGCGGCCGGCGCCCGCGCCCCGACGAGACCCCGGAGCCGGACCCAGCCGCGGGCACCGCCACCCACCCGATCCGACGCCGCGGGCGCACCCACCCGTCCCACCCGCCGCCGCGCCCCGGGCGACCTCAGGACCAGCACACCGGCCGCGACGAGCAGGCCGGCGAGCGCCGGCCGGGCGAGCACCTGCATCACCGGCCGCTCACCGGGGACCCGCGGTGCGGCCCGGGTCCGGCTGAGACCCCGGGGCCCAGGAACCGGCTGAGCGCGCCGTGGGCCGGCCCGGGTCCACCGCTCCGGTCGAGGGCGGGGACGACCCGGACCAGGCCGTCGGCGCCGGGCACGACGGCACCGACGCCGGCGACGTGACGCCCCCGGGCGTCCCGGGCCACGTGCACGACCGCGTGCAGCCCGGCGGCGACCTGGCTGTGCAGGGCGGCACGGTCGAGGCCGGCCGCCAGTGCCAGCGCCTCGAGCCGGGCGGGCAGGTCGGACGGGGCGTTGGCGTGCACGGTGCCGCAGCCGCCCTCGTGGCCGGTGTTGAGCGCGGCCAGCAGGTCGACGACCTCGGCGCCGCGGACCTCCCCCACGACGATGCGGTCCGGCCGCATCCGCAGCGCCTGGCGCACCAGGTCGCGCAGCCGGACCTCCCCGGCCCCCTCGACGTTGCCGCGACGGGCCTCCAGACGCACCACGTGCGGGTGGTCCGGGGCGAGCTCGGCGGAGTCCTCGACCAGGACGATCCGCTCGGCCGGGTCCACCAGGCCGAGCAGGCAACCCAGCAGCGTCGTCTTGCCCGAGCCGGTGCCGCCGGTGACCAGCAGCGCGGCCCGCTCCCGCACCAGGGCGCGCAGGGCGCTGGCCAGCGCGGGGGCGAGGCTGCCCGAGGCCTCGAGCTCGTCGAGGGTGAAGGACCGGGGCGCGGGGAGGCGCAGCGAGATCAGCGTGCCGTCGCGCGCCACCGGGGGCAGGACGGCGTGCAGCCGGCCACCTCCGGGCAGCCGCGCGTCCACCCAGGGCGCGGCGTCGTCGAGACGGCGCCCGGCGGAGGCGGCGAGCCGCTGCGCGAGCCGGCGCACCGCCGGCTCGCCGGCCAGCGACACCTGGGCGCGCTCCAGCCCGCGTCCGCGGTCGATCCACACCGCGTCCGGCCCGTTCACCAGGACGTCGGTGACGCCGGGGAGCCGGAGCAGCGGCTCGAGCGGGCCGGCCCCGGACAGCTCGCTGCGCAGCGCGCCCAGGACCTCGCTCACCTCGGCGTCGCCCACCACGCCCACGACCTCGCGCAGGGTGCCCGCCACGTTGGCCGGGGTCGGCTCCCGGCCGGCTGCCGTCAGCCGGGCCCGCACCGCCTCCACCACCGCCGGCGCCGGGGCCGTCTCCGGCGACCGGCCGGGCCCCCCGTCGACCCCGCGGGCGGCGAGGCGGCGAGGCGCCGCCCGGCTCACCGGCGGCTGCTCGAGGCCGGCCGGGGCACCACGTCGCGCAGCAGCCGGCGGCAGGTCCTGGCCAGCGAGCCCCTCCCGCTCGTCGCCGGCGGGAGCCCGCACTCGAGCGCGCGGGCCACCGAGAGTTCGGAGCGGAACGAGCCGGCGAGGGGCAGCCCGAGGACCTGGCTCGCGGTGGCGGCGTCCAGGCCCCCCGGGCCGGGGCCGCGGACGAGCAGGCGCAGGTCGTCGGCCAGCATCCCGACCCGCAGCGCGACCCGGGCCGCGGCGGTGACCGCCCGCACCTCCGCCGGCACGACGAGGAGGACGAGGTCTGCGGCGGCCAGCACCGCGTCGGCGCCGGGGTCGGGGTGGCGCGGAAGGTCCACGACGACCAGGTCGCTCACCCGGCGCGCGGCCGAGACCACCGCGGCGACGGTGCCGGGCTGCACCACCACCGGGTCGCCGCGGTCGTAGGAGAGGACCGCCAGGCGGCCGCTCGGGTCCGCCGCAGGCACGGCCTCGCGCAGCGTCTCACCGCCCAGCCGGCCGCGGGTCTCCGACAGCTCCGGCCAGCGCAGACCCGGCAGCGCCTCGCCTCCGAGCACGAGGTCGATCCCCCCGCCCAGCGGGTCGACGTCGACCAGGAAGCAGTCCAGCCCCTCGTGCCCGGCGGTGACCCCGAGCGCGACCGCCACCGTGCTGGCCCCGGCCCCGCCGCGCCCCCCGAGCACGGCGACGACCGGCCCGGGCTGCACCCCCTCGGCCGCGTCGGCGAGCAGCTCGACGAGCACCCGCTCGTCGTCGGGCAGCACCCGAACCGCCGTGGCACCGACGGCCACCGCGCGCTCCCAGACCGCGGCGTCGTCGAGGTCGGCGGTGACGACGAGCACGCCGTCGCGCCGGGTCGGCAGGCGCCGGGCGAGCTCGGGGAGGAGGTCGGGCCCGACGAGCAGGAGCGGAGCGGCGGCCCAGCGGTGGGCCGGCACGGCGGCGTCGGCCAGGACGTCGACCTCCACTCCCGCGACGGCGGCCAGGCGCAGGAGCTCCTCGCGCAGGACGGGGTCGCCGGTCAGCAGCAGGGGCCGAAGGTCGCCGGAGGCGGCGGGATCGGGAGGGGAGGACGCAGCAGGCATCGGCGGACACCCTTCGCTCCCTCGGCGCTCGGCCCGAGGGGTGGCTGGAACGGGAGGGACCGGACCAGCCTGCGCCGGGGCGACCGGAGCGCGCCGGGGACCGCGCCTGCGCTGTGGACGGTGCGCAGGCCGGCTGTGGACGACCGTCAGGGAGCTGAAGGGGACGGCTCCGGGCGCTCGAGGCACGGCGGAGCCGGCGTCGAGGAGAGGCCCGGAAGAGCCCCAGAGGAAGCCCCGGGAGAGAGCCCCGGGAGAGTCGCAGAAGACTCCCGGAGCGTCGGCGGAGAAAGGTGACGGCCCCCGCCGGGGGGGATGGCGGGGGCCGTCGTCACGGTCGGACCCGGGGGGGATGAGTCCGACCGGACCACGCGGGCGCTCTCGCGCCGGCGCAGCCATCGTGTACCCGAGCGGTCACTCCCGCAAACAGCCGTCATCCGCGCCTATCCCGGAGATGTCCCGACCGGGGTCCGCCGGACGCGGCCGCCGGGCCGGCGCACCTATGCTCGGCAGCGTGCAGCCGCATCCGCCCGCGCCCGACGGCGCCCCGGCGCAGGACCGCAGCCACCCGGTGCCGCTTAGGTCGGCCGCCTTCTTCGACCTGGACAAGACGATCATCGCCAAGTCCAGCACGCTGGCGTTCTCGCGGCCCTTCTACCACGGCGGACTGATCAACCGTCGGGCCGTGCTGAAGAGCGCCTACGCGCAGTTCGTCTACCTGGTGGGCGGGGCGGACCACGACCAGATGGAGCGGATGCGCGAGTACCTGTCCGCGCTGTGCACCGGCTGGCCGGTGCAGCAGGTGCAGGACATCGTGGCCGAGACGCTGCACGAGCTGATCGACCCGCTCATCTACGAGGAGGCCGCGGCGCTCATCGAGCAGCACCACGCCGCCGGCCGCGACGTGGTCATCGTGAGCTCCTCCGGCGCCGAGGTCGTCGAGCCCATCGGCGAGCTGCTCGGCGCGGACCGCGTGGTGGCCACCCGGATGGTGGCGAAGGACGGGCTCTACACCGGCGAGATCGCCTTCTACGCCTACGGCGACCACAAGGCCAGCGCGGTCCGCGAGCTGGCCGAGCAGGAGGGCTACGACCTCTCGCGCTGCTACGCCTACAGCGACTCGGTGACCGACCTGCCGATGCTGGAGGAGGTCGGCCACCCGCACGCGGTCAACCCCGACCGCGCGCTGCGCAAGGAGGCGCTGGCCCGCGAGTGGCCGGTGCTGGTGTTCAGCCGCCCGGTCTCCCTGCGCGAGCGGGTGGGGAGGGTGCCCCTGCCCCCGCCGCCGGCGCTGGCCGCCGTCGCCCTGGCCGCCGGCGCGGCCACGGCGGGGCTGGTCTGGCTCGCCGCCCGCCGTCGTCCGTCGGCGGGTCGCTGATCGATGGGCTGGGCAGGGGTCGAGGTGCCGGCGCTCGTCGCGGCGGCGGGCACCTAGGTGGCCAGGATCCGGGCCGGGGGCGCCGCCTCGCCGGCCGTCGTCGTCGCGCTGCTGCTCGCCGCACTGGTGGTGGGCGCCGGCGTGCTGCTGGCTGCCCGGAGCTCGGGCGGCGGGGGCGCCGAGCCGGTGGCCGCACCCACCCCCGGCAACCTCGACGACCTCAGCCTGCGGGTCGACGGACGTGGCCGGCTGAGCACCGACGGAGCCGGCCTCGTGCTCGTCGTCCCGGTGGCCGCCGACGTCGCCGGCGCGGTCACGCTGGGACGCCCGACGGGGCTGCCGCCGTCGCTGCACGCCCTGGACGCGAGGACGCAGATCCCGGCCGGGCGCACCGGGTCGCTGCGGCTGGGCTGGGACGGCCCGGACTGCACCCAGGACGTGCCCGACCGGGTGCTACCGGACGTCAGCCTGCCGGTGACCTTCGCAGGGCGGACGCTGCAGACCCGGCTGGACACGAGCGACGCGGACCGGCTGCTGCGGCAGACCTGGGTCTCCGGGTGCGGGATCCAGCCGACACCGCCGCAGGGCCACTGAGCAACGAGGAACTACTACACGCCGTCGTGGTCTCCTACGAGACGTAGTGGAACATGCGGGCGGCGCCGGCCCTTCGGGTCGACGCCGTCCACTGGCCGCCTCGCCCCGGTGACCAGGCGTGCATTCCGATCCGTCGACGGGCACGAGGCCCGATGCTGACGACCCTGACGCGGGTGAGGGACGACGCGTGGGTGCCGGGGCGTGCGGTTGTCTTCCGGTCCTTCCAGTCGGTCCGTGAAAGGTTTGCGAGAACCTCCCTGAGCGATCGACTTGCCGACGAGAAGGACCGCACCACCGTCGTACACCCGTGACGCTGGGAAGCGGAAGGTCTGGCCGGGATCCTTTACCTTCGCGGCCCTCGGGCGCTCCGGTCCCCGGCGTGTGGGTCACCGGCTCCTGTGCGACCGTGGTCCGCGTGTCGCGGGAGCTGCTGGGCGGGGACGACGAGGGCGGCGTCGCGGGCCACGCCGAGCCGGTCGACCTCGACGCCCCGGATCCCGTCTCCGACACGACGTCGGAGAGGCGGCGGCTGAGGCGGCGCCCCGCCGTGGTCGGGGCGCTGGTTGCCGCGCTGCTGCTGGGCGGCGGGGCCGGTGCCTGGATCGAGCACCGGCAGGACCAGCGGGCGCAGGACCGGCAGTCGGCGGGCGTGCTGCTGCTCACCGCGAGCCCTGGCGCAGCCACGAGCGACCCGTCCGGAGTGCTGGTGCAGGTCGTGCTGACGAACGAGGGCTCCCTGCCGGTGGACGTGCTCGGCGTCGGGGTGGACCTGCCCGGTGTCTACGTGCGCGCGATCGACCCGCGTCCGGCGCGGATCGCCCCCGGTGGCAGCCGGGCGGTGCAGGTGCACGCGGTGGTCGACTGCTACCGGGCGCGGGACGCCGCACTGAGCGGGCCGGGCGCCGCACCGGCCCAGCTCGAGGTGCGTGCGCGCACCGCCGACGGACAGACCCGCACCCTGACGGTGGCCGGTCGGGCGGGCGACCGTCCCTGGGAGTCGGTGTTCGCCGGCCTGGGCTGCGGCAGCGGCGACAGCGCGCTCGCGCTGTCCCTGGACGGCAGGCCGGCGGCCGGCGCGGACCGCCTGCAGGTGCCGCTGCGGCTCACCGGAGGGGCCCGCGCGCTGCGGGTGCTGTCCCTGCGCCCCCAGCTGGGGCGGACCGCCGCCACCGAGCCCAGCCTTCCCTTCGACCTCCCCGCCGGCGGCACGACCCACCTCGTCCTGACCGTCGGTCCGCCCCGCTGCGACCTGCTGGCCAGAGGCGATGGCGATGGCGTCGCCGAGCAGCTGCCCGACGGCGTCCGGGTGACCTTCGCCGACGCCGCCGGAGCCTCCGCCGACCGGCCGGCCGCGACCCAGGTGCTCCTGCCGCTGGGGCCCGCGTACGGGCGCGCGCTCGCCGCGGCGGTGCGTGCGGCCTGCCCGGCCTGAGCCGCCGCCGTCCGACCGGGCCCGCTGCCCGACCAGTCCCTCTACGCTGACGACGGCACCGGCACGATGGCCGCGACGGCCGCGATGGGGGATGGTGGATGTCCCGCGAGGAGCTGGCCGGAGGGCCGGCGCCCGCCGGACCCGACGAGGAGCGCAGCGCCGACGGGCGCTCGCGGCGGGACGACGTCGTCGAGCTGTCCGAGGACCCCTCGACGCCGAGGCCCGGACCGTCCGGCAGGGGTGCTCTCGCCGCACTCCGGCACCGCCCCCGTACCGCTGCCGCAGCACTCGCCGCGCTCGCCGTGGCCGCGCTGCTCGGCGCCATCGTGCGCGGCGGGCTGGACGAGCGGGCCCGGCTGCAGGCGGACGCCCGGGACGTCCACCTCTACGCCTGGCCCACCTCCGTCGACTCCACCGGCAGCTCCACCGGTCCGGTGACCGTCGTGCGCGTCGAGCTGCTCAACGCGAGCCGCACGAGGGTCGTCGTGACCGGCGCCGCCATCGACGGCATGCCGGCGCTGCATCCGGACCCCACCGAGCTGCGGCTGCCCGCCGGCGGCCGGGGGACGCTGACCCTGCAGGCGGCCGTGCCGTGCGCCACCGACGCCCCCGACGGCCGGCTGCGGCTGCGGGTCGCCCCCGAGGGCGGGCGGGCGCTCGGGGTCACGGCGGTCACGGTGCCCACCGACCTGGGCTGGCAGCAGGTCTTCTCCCGCGCCGGCTGCACCGGGGGCGGCGACGAGCCGGCGTTCGTGGCCGCCGTCGTCGACACCCCGCGGGCGGTGGCCGGCCGCGTGCAGGTGGACGTGCGGGTGCAGGCCGGCCCGCAGGGGCCGGTGTCGATCGACGACGTGGCCCTGGACGTGCAGCAGGGCAGCACCACCAGCCCCGAGCTGCCGCTGCGGCTGGCCGAGGGGTCCGGCGCCACCGTGCGGCTCGTCGTCGACCCGCCGGCGTGCGGCACGGAGGGGCTGCCGGCGCAGATCGCCAGCGCGGTGCACGTGCGCTGGGCACCCACGGGCGGCCCGGAGCAGGACAGCTACGTCGACGGCGGCCCCGCCCTGCTCACCGCCGCGGTGCACGCGCAGGACCAGGCCTGCAAGCGGTAGGAGGCCCGCCGCCCAACCCCGTCCGTCACCGCGCCCTGCCGTGATCAAGCGCAGTGGGGGCGCGATTCAGCCCCCGGCGGCGCGCGCGACCGTCTCGCAGACGGCCAGCCCCTCGCGGGCGCCGATCTCCAGGGCGCGGGCGCAGTGCACCACCCAGCCGGCCACCCCCTGAGGGGTGCCGGCGAGGTAGCCGCGCAGGGCGTCGACGTAGGCGGCGACGCCGAGCTCGAGGTGTCCGGCCTCGGGCACCGCGACCGCGCGCGGGTCCAGCCCGCGCCCGGCCAGCACCATCCGCTGCGCGGCCAGGGCGACCAGCACGTTGCCCCAGGCGAAGGGCCGCAGCGCCAGCACCTCGGCATGCACGACCGCCGCGACGACGAGCGCCGGCGCCCGGGTGGGTGCGACCAGGAGCCCGGCCAGGCCGTCGAGCCGCTGGGCCACCTCCGCCGGGACCGGCGCGGGGCCGAGCTCGAGGGCGTCGGCGACCATCGCGCCGGGCGGGCGCGGGCGGCCGACGACGTCGGCGGGCAGCACGTCGGCGGCGGCCACCACGTGCAGCCGGGCCAGCGCCTGCAGCGGGGCGCGCTCCCAGGTCGGCAGCAGCGGGCCGACCTCGGCCGAGACCCGCAGGGCGCCGCGCAGGGCGGCGAGGGCGCGGTCGGCGGTGGCCGCGGTGTCGGCCTCGGGGGTGAACAGCGCACCGGCGCGGACCTGCGCTCGGACCTCGTCGAGATCTGGACCCCCGTCGCGGCCCTGCTGCAGGTCGGCGGCGGCCACCGCCGCGCGCAGGCTGCACTCCACCGTGACCGCGGCGAAGGACCGCCGCAGGACCCGGTGCGCGAGCAGCGCGTCGACGGCGCCCCTGGCCCGCTCGGCGGCCTCGGCCGCGCCCGGCAACGAGGCCACCGCCGCCAGCGGGTCGGGGGGTGCGGAGGTCACGGCCGACCACCCTAGGGTGAGCCGCATGGCGTCCATCCAGCGGCCGCAGCGCCACCAGAGGGAGGAGGCCGGTGCGCCGGCAGGCTGGGACGCCGGCGACTGGCGCCGCCGCGGCGGCTCCTTCGGGGGCGGTGCCGAGGCCTACCACGCGGCCCGTCCCGCCTACCCCGGCGCCCTCGTCGACTGGATGCTGGCCCCTGCCGGCGGCGCGCCGCTGCGGGTCGCCGACGTCGGCGCAGGCACCGGCGTGCTCAGCCGAACCCTCGCCGCCCGCGGCCACCGGGTGCTCGCCCTCGACCCCGCGGCCGCGATGCTCGCCCTCGCCGGAGTGCCCGCCGCCGTCGCCCGCGCCGAGCTGCTGCCGCTGCCGGACCGGTCGGTCGACGTCGTCACGGTGGGCCAGGCCTTCCACTGGTTCGACGCCCCCCGCGCGCTCGCCGAGCTCCGCCGGGTGCTGCGCCCGGCCGGGGTGCTGGCGATGTGCTGGAACCGCACCGACATGGCGGCCGCGCCGTGGGTGGCCGGGCTCGCGCTGCCGGCGTCGGGCCGCGAGGGCGTGGCGATCACGCCGGAGCCCGCCATCGCCGCGAGCGGGCTGTTCGGGCCGGTCGAGCAGCACGAGGAGCGCTTCGTGCAGCGCCTCGACGTCGACGGCCTGCTCGCGCTCGTCTCCAGCCAGTCGGCCTACCTGGTCGGGTCCGCCGAGTCCCGCGCGGCGATGCTCGACGCGGCGCGTTCGGTGCACGCGGCTCACACCGGCGCCGACAGGGTGCTCGCGCTGCCGTGGGTGGCGACGGGGTTCCGGACGCGGGTGGCCTCTCAGGGCTGACGCCGGGATCACGGCGCCGACCGCTGCGGTTCCTGAGGTGGGGAAAGGCGGCTGGTGACGGGAGGAGTCCCGGTCGGCGTGGCTCCTGCTGCCCGCTGCGGCACATGGGTGTCACACCCAGACGCATCTATGCCTATGGGTGTGACACCCATGCGACGGACGCGGGCCCGGACTGCGTGAGGGGACCCCTCACCCGTCACGTAGCGGGTCGGGGGTCCCCTCACGCACCAATGGGCCGTCGGCGGGCAGCGACAATGTGCCCCGCGCCCCACTCCTCCCGTCACCAGCGCCGTTGACCGTGCGGTCACCTCACTGGCGGCCGCCGACGGGAGAGTCCAGGCGCCGACGCCCGCGACGCATCACCCCGCCGGGCACCTCGCCAGGTACTTCACCATCGCGGTCACGTAGTCCGCCCCGAGGTCGACCCAGAACCCCTGCTCGCTCTGCTGGCCTACCGTCTGGGTGGTCACGCTGAGCCCCGAGGGCGGGAAGCCGCCGCCGAGCGACGGGCACTGCGGGGCGGGGAGCACCAGGTCGAGCGCGAGCCTGGCGTTGGGGTCCATCCGCACCGGCAGGGTGGGGTCGGAGGAGGTGATGCCGTCGATCCGCGTCACCACCACCGGCT
>JBQCIO010000240.1:0-5567 GCA_051953655.1 Motilibacteraceae bacterium | reverse complement strand
GTCGTCTACGCCTCCGGCTCGGTCGCGCTGCTGGCCGACACGATCCACAACTTCTCGGACGCCCTCACGGCGGTGCCGCTGTGGATCGCCTTCGCCCTCGGGCGGCGCGCTGCCACCCGGCGCTTCACCTACGGCTACGGGCGGGCCGAGGACCTGGCCGGCATCGTCGTCGTCACGCTCATCACCGTCTCGGCGGTGGCGGCGGCGTGGGAGTCGGCCCGCCGGCTGGCGAACCCCCAGCCCCTGGACCACGCCGCACTGGTGGCCGTCGCCGCCGTGATCGGGTTCCTGGGCAACGAGGGCGTGGCGCGCTACCGGATCGCGGTGGGCCGGCGGATCGGGTCGGCCGCGCTGGTGGCCGACGGGCTGCACGCCCGCACCGACGGGTTCACCTCGCTCGCGGTGCTCATCGCGGCCGGCGGGGCCGCCGTCGGGTGGGACTGGGTCGACCCGGTCATCGGCCTGGTCATCACCGTGGCCATCCTCTTCGTCCTCCGCGATGCGGTCCGCGAGGTCTACCGGCGGCTCATGGACGCCGTCGACCCGGAGCTGGTGGACCAGGTCGAGGCCGTGCTGCGACGAACCGAGGGGGTGCTCGAGCTCGGCGACGTCCGGGTGCGCTGGATCGGGCACGCGCTGCGGGCCGAGTGCGAGATCGTCGTCGACGCCGGCATGTCCGTGGCCCAGGGCCACGCGGTGGCCGAGCTGGCCCGGCACAACCTGCTGCACGACGTCCCCCGGCTGACCACCGCGCTCGTGCACGCCGACCCGTGGGACCCCGACGGCGAGCACCACGCCGACCTCGCCCACCACGACCCGCGCCCGCCGAGCGCGTCCAGGTGAGCCCGCTACAGTTCCATGCTTCCCGCGCCAGATCTGCCGCGGTATGCAGGGAAGGATCACGTCCACGTGATCGTTCCGACCGGGGCCGGGTGGGGGCCCCGTGAGAGGCTGGCCGGCGTGAGCGGGCAGCGGCTGCGCGAGGTCGTCGCGACGCGGTACGTGCTGCCGCTGCGCGAGGGCGGGTCGCTGCCCGGGCTGGTGGAGGCCAGCGACGAGGGCACCTACGTGCTGAAGTTCCGCGGCGCGGGCCAGGGGCCCAAGGCGCTGGTGGCCGAGGTGGTGGCCGGCGAGCTGGCCCGGCGGCTGGGGCTGCCGGTGCCCGAGCTGGTGACCATCGAGCTCGACCCGGAGCTGGCGCGCGCCGAGCCGGACGAGGAGGTGCAGGACCTGCTGCGGGCCAGCGGGGGCACCAACCTCGGGATGGACTACCTGCCCGGGTCGCTCGGCTTCGACCCGGTGGCCGACCAGGTGGACCCCGAGCTGGCCGCCCGGGTGCTGTGGTTCGACGCGCTGGTGCAGAACGTCGACCGCTCCTGGCGCAATCCGAACCTCCTGCGCTGGCACGGGAAGCTCTACCTGATCGACCACGGCGCCTCGCTCTACTTCCACCACGACTGGTCCCGCGCCCAGACTGCGGCCGCGCGGCCCTACGCCGTGTCGGACCACGTGCTGCTCGGTGCCGCCGGTCCGCTGGCCGACGCCGACTCGGCCCTCGCTCCCGCCGTGACCTCCGACGTCGTGTCGGAGGTCGTCGCGCTGGTGCCGGACGGGTGGCTGGAGGAGCCGTCGTTCCCCGACGTCGACGCGGTGCGCAAGGCCTACGTCGACGTCGTCACCGCCCGGGTGGCTGCGCGCGCCGCGTGGCTCGAGCCGCTGGAGGTGGCCCGTGCCGCACGCGTATGAGTGGGCCGTGCTGCGGGTGGTGCCGCGGGTGGAACGGTGCGAGTTCGTCAACGCGGGCGTGCTGGTCTACTGCCGGGCGCTGGACTACCTCGCCGCCGCCGTGGAGCTGGACGAGGCGCGAGCCCTGGCGCTGGACCCGTCCCTCGACGTCGACGCCGTACGACAGCACCTGGACAGCGTCCGGTCGCTGTGCGCGGGCGAGGCCCGGTCCGGCGACAACGGCGCGCGTCCGCCGGGCGAGCGGTTCCGCTGGCTGGTCGCGCCGCGGAGCACGGTGGTGCAGGCCGGCCCGGTGCACACGGGGCTGACCGACGACCCGGCCGGCGAGCTGGCCCGGCTGCTGGACCGGATGGTGCGGCCGGTCGCCCCGCGCCTGCCCTCATGAAGCACGCCCACGACGTCGTCGTGCTCGCCGGGGGCGCCGGGTCGCGGCTGGGCGGGGTGGACAAGCCGGCGCTGGATCTGGGCGGGCGGACCTCGCTGGACCGGGTGCTCGACGCGGTGACCGGGGCCGGCCGGGTCGTGGTGGTGGGGCCGGAGCGACCCACGACGCGACCGGTCGAGTGGACCCGGGAGCACCCGCCGGGATCCGGGCCGCTGGCCGGGCTGCGCGCCGGGCTCGCCCTGGTGGCCGCCGACGTCGTCGTGCTGCTGGCGGCCGACCTGCCTCTGCTGGACGCCGCCACGGTGGACCGGCTGGTCGCCGCGGTTCCTCCCGGCGGGGCGGCGCTGCTGGTGGACACCGGGGGGCACGAGCAGTACCTGCTGGGGGCGTACGACCGGTCTGCGCTGGCCGCCGCCGTCGCCGAGGTGGACCCGCACCGCGGGATCAAGCACGTGGTCGCCCGCCTGGCGGTGGTGCGGGTGCCGGACGAGTCGGGTGCGGCCGTGGACGTCGACACGTGGGAGGACGTGGAGGCGGTGCGGCGGCGGCTGTGAGGGGGGCTCTGCCGCACCAGCGACCGACGCTGGTGACGGGCGGAGCCACGGGTCTCCCGGCTCGTGCTGCCGGTTGCCCGCCGCGCTCGACCGCCCCCGGAGTGCGGTCACCGCCCCCGTGGAATTCCGCGAGGGCGGTGACCAAGGATCACGGGGACGTGATCGTTCCGACCGGGGGCGGCCTGGCCCGGGTGGGCTGAGGTATCCGGACAGGGGCTGGGGCAGGATCAGCGCATGGCTGACGACGTGCTGGGCGCGTGGGTGCGCGAGGTGGCGCAGGAGCTGGGGCTCGACCTCGAGGTCGACGTGCCGCTGCTGCTGGGGGTGGCGCGGGATGCTGCGCACCGGGTGGCGCGGCCCGCGGCGCCGCTCACCACGTTCCTCGTGGGCTACGCGGCGGCGCAGGCCGGCGGGGGCGCCGACGCGGTGCAGCGGGCTGCCGACGTCGCCACCCGGCTGGCGATGGCGCGGCCCGAGCCCGAGTGAGGGCCCGATGGTGGCCTGGTACCTCGTCGTCCCCGGCCTGACGCTGCTGCTGTGGCTCGCGCACGCGTGGGAGTCGTGGCGGCGGCCCGCCTCGGTGGGCCCGTTCGGCTGGCTCCTGCTCGCCGGGCTGCCCGTGGTGCTGGCGGGGGTGGTGGTCGCCTTCGCGCTGGTCGGTCCCGACGTCCAGCCGGGCCAGTACGAGGTGCTGGCGCCCGGTCAGGTCCACGACGGTAGACGTCGGCTGCTCGTGCTCGGCGCGGAGGTGCTCGCCTCCTGGCTGGCCGTGCTCCTGCTGGAGGCGGTGCTCTCGGCTGTGCGCTCGGCTGTGCCCTCATCCAGGCTGCGTCCGAAGGATCGACACCTATAGGTGCCGATCCTTCGAACGTAGGGACGAGCTAGCGGGGCAGCCGGCTCATCGCGTGGCCGACCAGGGTGACCAGGGCCTGCTTGGTGGCCTGGCGGGAGCGGGCGTCGGTGTAGAAGACCGGGGTCTCCGGCCGCACCGCGAGCGCCTCGCGCACGTCCTCGAGGCCGTGGTGGGCCACGCCGTCGAAGCAGTTGACCGCGACGACGAACGGGATGCCGCGCGCCTCGAAGTAGTCGACGGCGTCGAAGCACTGCTCCAGGCGGCCGGTGTCGACCAGCACCACGGCGCCGATCGCGCCGCGGACCAGGTCGTCCCACATGAAGGAGAACCGGTCCTGGCCGGGGGTGCCGAACAGGTACAGCCACAGGTTGCCCGGCAGGGCGATGCGCCCGAAGTCCATCGCCACCGTGGTCGTCGTCTTGCGGTCGGACACGCCGCCCGCATCGTCGACGCCGACCGAGTGCTCGGTCATGGCGGCCTCGGTGGACAGCGGCTCGATGTCGGAGATCGAGCCGATGAAGGTCGTCTTGCCGACGGCGAACCCGCCGGCGACGACGATCTTCACGGTGACCGGCGCGGCGGGAGCCTGCCCGGAGGGCGTGCCCGCGGGCGCGGCCGGCGCGGGCACGGCGACGTCAGAGCGCGGAAATGCCATTGAGAACACTCTCCAGGACGGACAGGTCGGTCGCGGGTGTGGAGGATGCGGTGGTGGCGCCGGCGCCGTAGACGGCGACCAGCCCCTCCGCCGCGAGGTCGCCCACGAGGACGCGGACGACGCCGAGCGGGACGTGCAGGTGGGCCGAGAGCTCGGCCACCGAGAGGATCCTTTCGCCGGTGAGCTCCAGGATCCGCTGCCGCTCGAGGGCGATCCCGCCCCCGGTGGGCACCGGCCCGAGGGCTCGCACGAGCGCCTCGAGCGGCAGGTCGGCCGTGCGGGCGCGGGTGCGCCCGCCGGTCACCGTGTAGGGCCGGACGGTGCGGGCCTCCTCGAGCTCGGTCCCGTCCAGCTCGTCGGCAGAACCGTCGAAGGCGCTGGCGCGCGCCGGGTCGCGGGTCGCCATCGCCGGTTACCCGACCACGCCGGCGGGACGGGCGGGACCGCCGACCGGGAGGCGCGAGCGCATCTCGGTGATCAGCTGCGGCGTCATCGTGGCCTCGGCCCGGCTGACCAGCAGGGTCATCTCGTAGCCGACCAGGCCGACGTCGCAGCTGGCCTCGGCGACGACCGCCAGGACCGAGCCGTCGTTGACGTTGGTGGTGAACAGGAACAGGTCGTCCATCTCCACCACCGCCTGGCGGACGGTGCCACCGCCGAGCTGGCGGGCGGCACCCCGGGTGAGGCTGGCCAGGCCCGAGACGATCGCCGACATCTGGTCACCGGCGGTCCGGTCGAGGTCGTCCGACATCGCCATGAGCAGGCCGTCGGCCGAGACGACGAGCGTGTGGCGCACGCCCGGGACGCTCTTGACGAAGTTGCCCAGCAGCCAGTTGAAGTTGGCCGCCTCGGTGCTCAGGGTGCTCACGGTGTCGTTCCTCCGGTGGTCGTCGTCTCGCGGCAGACGTGGGAGCGGGTGGTCACGGGGTGTCCGTCGACGGGGCGTCGGTCAGGGGATGTGCGGCCGGTCCGGCGGGTGCGCTGGTGCGCGCCCGCTCGACACCGGAGCGGAATCCGGAGAGCCGGGAGCGGACCTCCTCCGGGCTGCGCCGGGCGGCCGGAGCCGCTTCCGGCGCCGGCACCACGGCCGGGGCCGGAGCGGGCACCGGGGCCGCGGCGGGGACCCGGGAGGCCACCGGAGCGGCCGGCTGCGCCGGGGCGGGCTCCTCCCGGGGGCGGCGCCGGGCCAGCCCGGCGTCGGCCTGCGGCGTCGGCTTGAACGCCGGCTCGTAGCCGCTGGACAGGCGGGAGAGCTCGGTGAGCGCGGCCGAGGCCAGCTCGGCCCCGGCGGCGATGGCGGCCGCGTCGGCGAACGGCCCGTCGAACGAGGGGGCCGCGCCGAACGGGCTGCCGCCGAACGGGCCGGCGGGAGCC
>JBQCIO010000239.1:0-4428 GCA_051953655.1 Motilibacteraceae bacterium | reverse complement strand
CGATGCCGAGGTCGTCGAGCACCTGGCCGACGTCGTGCGGGTGGATCCCCTCCACGACGAACGACACCGCTCCCCCGCGGCTCTCGGTGCCCTGCGGGCCGACGATCCGCACGCCGGGCAGCGCGGACAGACCTTCCAGCGCCCGCGCGGTGAGCAGGTGCTCGTGCGCGGCCACCCGGTCCATGCCGACGGCGGTGAGGTAGTCGACGGCGGCACCGAGCCCGACGGCCTGGGCGATGTTGGGCACCCCCGCCTCGAACCGCTGCGGCGGCGCGGCGTAGGTGCTGCCCTCCATCCGGACGACCTCGATCATCGAGCCGCCGGTGAGGAACGGGGGCATGTCGGCGAGCAGCTCGCGCCGCCCCCACAGCACCCCGACGCCGGTGGGCCCGAGCATCTTGTGCCCGGAGAAGGCGAGGAAGTCGACGGCCAGCGCCCGCACGTCGACCGGCATGTGCGGCACCGACTGACAGGCGTCGAGCACGACCAGCGCGCCGACCTCGCGCGCCCGCGCCACCAGCACCTCGACCGGGTTGACCGTGCCGAGGATGTTCGACTGGTGGGTGAACGCGACCACCCGCGCCCGCTCGGTGATCACCGACGCGACGTCGGAGAGGTCGAGCCGGCCCTCGTCGGTGATGCCGAACCAGCGCAGCGTGGCGCCGGTGCGCCGGCACAGCTCCTGCCAGGGCAGGAGGTTCGCGTGGTGCTCCATCTCGGTGACGACGACCTCGTCGCCCGGCCCGAGCCGGAACCGCTCGGCCTCCGGGCCCGCGGTGGCCGCGTTGCCCATGGCGTAGGCGACCAGGTTGAGCGACTCGGTGGCGTTCTTGGTGAACACCACCTCGTCCGCGGCCGCGCCGATGAAGGCCGCGACCTTGGCCCGCGCGCCCTCGTAGGCGTCGGTGGCCTCCTCGGCCAGCTGGTGCGCCCCGCGGTGCACGGCGGCGTTGTGCTGCTCGTAGAACTCGCGCTCGGCGTCGAGCACCTGGCGCGGCTTCTGCGAGGTGGCCCCGCTGTCGAGGTAGACCAGCGGGTTGCCGCGGACCGTCCTGGCCAGGATCGGGAAGTCGGCGCGCAGGCGCTCGACGTCGAGGGGCTGGGCGATGCCCGGTCCCTCGACGCCGACCCCCGTGCGGTCCGCGGTTGCGGTCACGCGCTCGCGCCCGCCGTGATGAAGCGCTCGTAGCCGTTGGCCTCGAGCTCGTCGGCCAGCTCCGGGCCACCCTCCTCGACCACGCGGCCGGCCACGAAGACGTGGACGAAGTCCGGCTTCACGTAGCGCAGGATGCGGGTGTAGTGGGTGATGAGCAGGACGCCGACGTCGCCGGTCTCGCGGACCCGGTTGACGCCCTCGGACACCACGCGCAGCGCGTCGACGTCGAGCCCGGAGTCGGTCTCGTCCAGCACCGCGATCTTCGGCTTGAGCAGCTCGAGCTGGAGGATCTCGTGCCGCTTCTTCTCACCGCCGGAGAAGCCCTCGTTCACGTTGCGCTCGGCGAAGGCCGGGTCCATCTGGAGCCGGCTCATCGACTCCTTGACCTCCTTGACCCAGTGCCGCAGCGCCGGCGCCTCGCCGCGCACGGCGGTGGCCGCGGTGCGCAGGAAGTTCGACACCGAGACGCCAGGCACCTCGACCGGGTACTGCATGGCCAGGAACAGGCCGGCGCGGGCGCGCTCGTCGACGCTCATGGCGAGCAGGTCCTCGCCGTCGAGGGTCACCGAGCCGCCGGTGATCGTGTACTTGGGGTGCCCGGCGATGGAGTAGGCCAGGGTCGACTTGCCCGACCCGTTCGGGCCCATGATCGCGTGCGTCTCGCCCTGGCGGACGGTGAGGTCGACGCCGCGGAGGATCTCCTTGGTGCCGCCCTCGACGTCGACGGTGACGTGCAGGTCGCGGATCTCGAGCGTGCTCACGTAAATCAGCCTTCCAGCGGGTCGGCGACGTCGACGAGGACGTCGTCGCCGTCGATCTTCACGGGGTAGACGGGCACCGGCTTGGTGGCCGGCAGGCCGGTGGGACGGCCGGTGGCGAGGTCGAAGCGCGAGCCGTGCAGCCAGCACTCGATGGTGCCGCCCTCCACCTCGCCCTCCGAGAGCGCCACGTTGGCGTGGCTGCAGACGTCGTGGATGGCGTAGAGCTCGCCGTCGCTGCGGACCACCGCGACCGGCTTGCCGTCGACGACGACCGCCTTCGCGGTGCCCTCGACGACCTCGGCCAGCGGGCAGGCCTTGGTGAAGCTCATGCCGCACCGCCGGGCTGCGCGTCCACGACCACAGAACTCGCCTCGAGTTCGCGGTCGAGCGCCGCCATCAGCCGCTCCTCCACCTCGGGCACGCCGATCCGCCCGACGATGTCGGCGAAGAAGCCGCGCACCACCAGCCGGCGGGCGACGTCCTCGGGGATGCCGCGCGCCTGCAGGTAGAACAGCTGCTCGTCGTCGAAGCGGCCGGTGGCCGAGGCGTGGCCGGCGCCCTCGATCTCGCCGGTCTCGATCTCGAGGTTCGGGACCGAGTCCGCCCGCGCGCCGTCGGTGAGGACGAGGTTGCGGTTGAGCTCGTAGGTGTCGGTGCCCTCGGCCGCGGCGCGGATGAGGACGTCGCCGATCCACACGGTGTGCGCGTCGTCGCCCTGCAGCGCGCCCTTGTAGACGACGTTGCTGCGGCAGCGCGGCACGGCGTGGTCGACGAACAGCCGGTGCTCGAGGTGCTGGCCGGCGTCGGCGAAGTAGACCCCGAGCAGCTCGGCGTCGCCGCCGGGGCCGTCGTAGGCCACGTTGGGCGCGATCCGCACGACGTCGCCGCCGAGGCTGACCACGACGCTCTTGAAGGTGGCGTCGCGGCCGACCTTCACGTGGTGCTGGGAGACGTGCACGGCCGAGTCGTCCCAGTCCTGCACGCTGACTAGCACCAGGCGGGCGCCGTCGCCGACGCGCACCTCGACGTTGTCGGCGTAGGTGGCCGCGCCGCGGTGGTCGAGCACCACGGTGGCCTCGCCGAACGGCTCGACGTCGACCAGCAGGTGGCCGTAGGCGGCCGCGTCGGTGCCCTCGCCGCGCAGGGTGACCAGGGTGGCGCGGGAGGCCTGGGCCTCCTTGGGCACGGTGAGCACGGTGGCCTGCTCGAAGCCGGCCCAGGCCAGCGCCGCGGCGCGGTCGGCCGGGGTGCCGGCCTTGCCCAGGCGGGCGTCGTCGCGGCCCACGGTCTCGACGCGCAGCTCGGGCGCGGCGTCGACCTCGACGACGACCTTGCCGCCGGTGGGGGCGGAGCCGTCGACGAGGCCGCGCAGGCGCTCGAGCGGGGTGAACCGCCAGTCCTCCTCCCGGCCCGTCGGGACGGTAAAGTCCGACGGGTCGTAGGAGGTCAGGCGCTCGCCGCGGTCCTGCTCGGGGACGACCCCGTGGCTGTGGGGAGTGAGAAGGTCCGGCATGTCAGCCGACGGCCCCTTCCATCTGCAGCTCGATGAGACGGTTGAGCTCGAGGGCGTACTCCATGGGCAGCTCGCGCGCGATCGGCTCGACGAAGCCGCGCACGATCATCGCCATGGCCTCCTCCTCGGTCATGCCGCGGCTCATCAGGTAGAAGAGCTGGTCCTCGCTGACCTTGGAGACGGTGGCCTCGTGGCCCATCTCGACGTCGTCCTCGCGGACGTCGACGTAGGGGTAGGTGTCCGAGCGGCTGATCTGGTCGACCAGCAGCGCGTCGCAGCGCACCGTGCTCTTGGAGTGGTGCGCGCCCTCCTGCACCTGGACCAGGCCGCGGTAGGAGGTGCGGCCACCGCCACGGGCCACCGACTTGGACACGATCGAGGACGAGGTGTACGGCGCCGCGTGCACCATCTTCGAGCCGGCGTCCTGGTGCTGGCCCTCGCCGGCGAAGGCGATGGACAGCGTCTCGCCCTTGGCGTGCGGGCCGAGCAGGTAGACGGCCGGGTACTTCATGGTGACCTTGGAGCCGATGTTGCCGTCGATCCACTCCATGGTGGCGCCCTCGTGGGCGGCGGCGCGCTTGGTCACCAGGTTGTAGACGTTGTTCGACCAGTTCTGGATGGTCGTGTAGCGGACCCGGGCGCCCTTCTTCACGACGATCTCGACCACGGCAGAGTGCAGCGAGTCGCTCTTGTAGATCGGCGCCGTGCAGCCCTCGACGTAGTGCACGTACGAGTCCTCGTCGGCGATGATCAGCGTCCGCTCGAACTGGCCCATGTTCTCGGTGTTGATCCGGAAGTAGGCCTGGAGCGGGATCTCGACGTGGACGCCCTTGGGCACGTAGATGAACGAGCCGCCGGACCACACCGCGGTGTTGAGCGCGGCGAACTTGTTGTCGTTGGCCGGGATGATCGTGCCGAAGTACTGCTTGACCAGGTCCGGGTATTCGCGGACGGCGGTGTCCATGTCGACGAAGATGACGCCCTGCTTCTGCAGGTCT
>JBQCIO010000238.1:0-6903 GCA_051953655.1 Motilibacteraceae bacterium | reverse complement strand
GGGCTGATGGCGGGATTCCGCCAGCAGCCCTTCACGGTCACAGGGTTCGATCAGAGGTCCGACCAGAGGGTCGGGGTGCTCAGGCGCTGATGAGGAACAGCACCCACAGGATCAGCGCGCACGCCGCGGCGATGCCCAGGGCCCACCACCACGGGAAGCCCGGGGACGGCTCCGGCTCGGCCACCGCGACCGGGACCGGCACCGGCTCGGGCTCCGGAGCGGCGACCTCGACGACCGGGTCCATGAGGGATCCGCAGCGCAGGCAGGTGACGTTGCCCAGCGGGTTGAGCTCGGAGCAGCTCGGGCAGGGGCGGGTGGCCACGGTGGTCCGGCCCGCGGTGCCCGGCAGGCGGCGCACCGACGCGCCGTCGCTGTCCCCGTCGGCGCGCACGACGCGTCCCCTGGCCCAGAACAGCGGGTAGTCGCAGTCCGGGCAGAAGTCCTCGCTCGAGCGGCGGCGGGTGTGGATCCAGCTGCTGCGCCCGCACCCCGGGCACCCGACCAGCTCGGGAACGTCCTCACCGGGCAGGGCGGCAGCCCCGGACGCCCCGGACGAGCTGCCGGCCTGCTGCACCGGCAGCGCAGGGGCGGCCGGCACAGCCGGCAGCACCGAGGTGTCACCGGGCACCAGCGGCCCCGCGGTGGAGGCGTCGGGCACGCCGACGACGGCAGCGCCGTCGCCGGGGATCCCCACCACGGTCCCGGGCTGCTCGGGCAGCAGCACGCTGGTCAGGGACTCCCCCGCGCCGTGGCTGCCGTGGCCGTTCGATGTCTCCGACGGGCCGTCGGAGCCAGGGACGTCTCGCGGCTCGGGAACGCTCACACCACACCTCCAGAGAGCAGGGCGGCCGGCTGGGTCTCGGCCACCTCAGGCAGCACGCGCCTGCCGCCGACGACCAGCTCGACCGCGACGTGGGCCGGCACCTCGTCGAGGACCAGCCGCACGAAGTCCTCCTCGGACAGCAGACCGGTGGAGGCCACCTCCATGCGCACCCAGGCCGGGCTCTGCGCCGGCGCCTCGCCCTCGGCGTAAGCACCGCCACCCTCCTCGACCACCGCCGGCCCGCCGGAGAGCAGCCGCAGCAGGGCCTCCAGACCGCGCCGGGTGCCGCGCCAGGCGAGCACCTCGCCGTAGTCCCGCACCCAGGCCCGTTGGGCCGCCACCGGGAGACCCGGGTCGACCGCGTCCAGGCCGATCCACCCGCCGAGCCAGCGCACGAAGGCCGGCGGGGCGACGCTGAGGTCCACCGAGGCGGGCACCGAGTCGATCGCGTCGACGTAGGTGTCCGCGAGCTCTTGGAAGATGGACACGAAGCGGACGAAGAACTCGTCCTCCAGCATGCCGACCGGCAGCTGGTCCACCAGCCACCGCCGACGGGACGGGACGGCCGGTCGGTGCACGGCGGGCAGGCTCATCGCACGACCACGCTGGGGGCGGCGGACAGGAAGAGGCTGTGCGGCTCGAGGCGCAGCACGTCGCGGCCGGGGCCGAGCCGGCGCCGGGTGCGCAGGTCGTACTCGAACAGCAGCAGCTCCTCGACCCGCTCGACGCCGTCGACCGACTCGAGAAGCTGCGCCAGCACGGCGGTGGTCAGGTCGGCGTCGAAGGGCCAGCCGGTGCCGTCCGCGCCCCCGGTCAGCGGGTTGAGATAGGCGGCGATGGTGTCGACGGCCCGCTGGCGCACCAGGGCCGGGGGCCGGCCGGCGCTGCTGAGCAGCAGGGCGGCCACCGACACGCCCTGGTAGTACGGCGTGCCGATCTCCAGCGCGGTGCCGACCACCCGGCGCTCGTCCAGGTAGGTGCGCACCTGGCCCAGCAGCGTGTCGTCCAGCGCGAAGTCGTCGATGCCGTGCTCGGTGGCCGGCTTGCGCACCTGCGGGACCACCAGCACCCGCACCGGGCCGCCGGGCGCCGCCGGCGGCAGGCAGCGCGAGCGAGCCACCTCCACCGAGGCCTGCTGGGCCAGCCGCTCGTAGTCGCCGGCCGTCACCGCCCGCATGCCCGTGCGCAGGGTGAGCGGCCCGCGCGCCTTGGCCTCGGCCACCGTCTCGGCGTCGCCGCCGCCGGTGGAGGGCAGCAGGTTCGTCACCCCGGTGACGTAGGGCACCGGCGTGCGCAGCCGGGTGAGGGTGCCGGCGCCGACGTTGCCCTGCGACCCGCCGCCGACGCGGTACGGCGTCACGGAGATCTCCGCGCCGTCGCCGGGGGCTGCGCCGTGCCGGACCACGCTGCCGTCGGCGTAGCGGACGGCCGGGCCGAAGCGCACCTCGCCGGTGGCCGAGTCCCACACCACGTGCCGGTCGGCCGGCCCGCTCTGGCTGAAGTCGGCGACCTCGGTCCACCCGGTCACCTGGCCGCCCTCGCGCACGAGCACCCGCTCCTCCCCGCGGCGGGAGAGCACCGGGAAGCGAGAGGTGCGGTACAGCTGGCCGGGTCGGCCGTCGGAGCGGCCCAGCGCCTCGGCCACCACCTGCTCGGCGTGCTCGGCGTGCACGGTGCCGCCGATGGTCGCGGCCTGCAGGGCCCGCAGCTGGGGCGAGCGCTGGTAGGTCGGCTGGCCCGGGCGCGGCTCGAGCAGCACCACCCGCAGCCAGTGCGCGCGGACGCCGCCGATCGTGAGCGCCTCGTGCACCTGCGGCAGCAGCAGGACGATCCGACCGTCGCGGTTGAGCCCGCCGGTCTCGTCCTCGAGCACGGCCACCCGGAGCCAGCCCTCGCCGGCCCAGACCTCCCAGGCCAGCGGCGGGTCCGTCGGGTCCACCCCGATCCCCTCGGCGGTGGCCTGCACGCTCAGCTGCAGCACCGAGCCGGCCATCGGCTCGGCGAAGCCGAGGTAGAGGCCCTCCCCCGGCGCGAGCGGGTCGCTCGGGAAGCACGGCACCGGCACGCCGAGGCGGACGTCCTCGAGGACGTCGCGGCCGGGCGTCTCCGGCCCGGTCGTGGTGCGCAGCGCGCTGAGCCGGGGCGGGGCGATGGCGAGGTCCTCGGTCGTGGTGAACACGACCGCGCTGCCCTCGGCGTCGCCGGCGGTGGCCACGGCGGTGCCGGCGGGCACGGTGACGACCTGGTCCAGGGCCGCGGAGAGCCAGAAGGTGAGGTCGGTGCGGGCGACGCCCGGCGGGAACGGCTCGATGCCGACCAGGTTGAGGAAGTGGGTGTAGAGCCGGTCGGGCACCTGGTTGAGCCGGTAGAGCAGCTGGTCGCTCATCCAGGCGAACAGCTCGATGAGCGCCACGCCCGGGTCGTTGAGGTTGTGGTTGGTCCACTCCGGGCAGTGCCGCGGGATGGCCCGCTTGGCCTCGTCGACGAGGTCCTGGAAGCGGCGGTCGTCGAGGTTCGGCGCCGGCAGGGCCATCAGGATCCCTCCTGCGGGATGACGTAGAACGGGTGGACCAGGTTGCGCCGGTCGTTGGTGGCGCGGACCCGGTAGGCGATGTGGATGCGCACCAGCGCGGAGTCGTTGACGTCGGGCACCGGGTCGACCGACTCGACGGTGACGCGGGGCTCCCAGCGGGCCAGGGCCTCGCGGACGGCCTCGGCCATCAGCCCGAGGGTGTTGGCGTTGACCGGCTCGAAGACCAGGTCGTGGATCTTGCAGCCGAAGTCCGGCCGCATGACCCGCTCGCCGGGGGCGGTGATGAGCACCAGCCGCAGCGAGGAGTCCAGGTCGGCCGCACCGTTGGTGAGCCGGATGGCGCCCCGGTGGTCGACGCCCATGGGCCAGGCGAAGCCGCGGCCGACGAAGTCGATCGCGCCGCTGACGACCTCGCCGCCGGCGGTTCGCGCCGCGGGCAGCCGGGACGCGCCGCTCCCGGCCGGCTGGTCGACCGGCGGGTCGGCGGGGCGTGCGGGCTCAGGCACCCGCGGATCCTCCACCACCACGCACCGTCCTTCCGCTCCTGCGACCGTTCCCGTCCACCGCTGCGACGTCCGGCCCGTCCCGCCGCACCACCTGCACCACCCGCACCGCGTCCACCGTGCCGGCCGCTAGTTGATCTGCACGATCGAGCCCTTGACCGCCGTGGACCCCGAGCTCTCGACCGTGACCATCCCGTTCGCCTTGAGCTCGGCCGAGGCCTGGGCCTGCAGCTGCATCGTCGCCTGCGCCTCGGCCTTGACCTGCGTGCCCTTGAGCTCGAGGTCCGTCTGGGCCTGGACGGTGACCTTCATGCCCTTGATGACCACGTTGCCCTGGCCGTCGAGCTCGATGGAGGCCTGGCCGGCGGTGAGCTTGATCGGCTTGCCCTGCTCCGCGGTCACCGTGATCCCCTCCGAGGTGACGTGCAGCAGGTGCTTCTTGGCGTGGTCGAACCGCAGACCCTGCTTGGCCTGGTCGGTGCTGTCGTCGACGACCAGGACGTGCTTGCTCCGGCTGACCAACCCGGCGACCTCCGCCTTGCCGCCGGCCGCCGCGGTCTGCGACGGCGGCTTGTCCTTCCCGCCGTGCACGGCCCCGAGCACGACCGGCCGGTGCAGGTCGCCCTCCTCGAAACCGACGACGACCTCGTCGCCGACCTGGTGCGGCACGACGAGTCCGGTCTCCGGCCCTCCGCTGGGCAGGAGCACCCGCGCCCAGCCACCGTCCAGGTCGGCGGCCAGGGTCGGCAGCTTCACCTTCACCCGCCCCCTGGACTCCGGGTCCTGCAGGTCGGTCACCAGGGCGACGAGCAGGACGCCGGCCAGCCCGCCGGCCGGGACGGGTGCGCCGCCGGCGGCCAGTGCGGCGGCCAGCCCGGCGGGCCGGCGGGGGCCGGCCACCACCCGGGTGCGCCCTCCGGCGCTGTCCCACAGGTGGGTCACCTCCGACACCGGGTAGGTACCTGCCATCGGCCCGGCGGACGTCAGCTTGACCGTGGTGCGCGGCCGCAGCGACGGTCGCAGGCCGTGCAGCTGGAGCCGCAGCTCGGTGCGGTCGCGACGCGCGGCGTCGGTGGCGGCCTGCGCCTGGAGCTGGGCGTCGGCCTGCGAGATGACCCGGGTGCCGCGGGCCGACATCGGACGGGAGCCGTCGATCGCCCCTTCCCTCGCGCTGGGGAAGGCCAGATCGGCCTGCGGTCTCACCGACGTCGCCCCCGGCGCTCCGGTGACCAGCTCCTTCGTGACCGGGTCCCACCCCACCACGGTGGTCTTCCCGGGCCCGGTGTCGCGCGTCTCGAGGGAGAGCTGCTCGACGTCCGCGCCCAGGTCGACCGTCACCTCCGCACCGCCGTCCGGCTTCGCGGCGTGGAACGTGCTGTCCTGCACCCACCACTCGAAGCCGTAGAGCTCGGCGAGCCGGTCGAGGTGGCGCAGCGGCGGCTCGTTGAACAGCACGTGCTTGCACGTGACGTTCGGCAGCTCGGACACCGACACGGAGAGGCCGGCCGTGGACACCAGCTTCCTCACGACGGCCTCGATCGAGAGGTCCGCGCCGGTGGCCGCCGCCTGCCCGAAGGCGAGGGCGTGCAGCTTGTCCGACACCACCATGGTCACGTAGGGGGAGCCGGCGTCCTCCGACCTGAGCTGGTCCACCCGCACCGCGGTGACCTGCCCGGAGAAGACCGGCGTCGACGGGTTGCCGGGCGCACCGAAGGCGACGGCCACGTCGGTCCCCAGCGCGAAGACCGCCGTGTTGTTCGTGAGCAGCTGGAATCCGCTGTCCACGAAGGTGATCTCGGCGCGACCGACCTGGCGCAGGCCCAGCTCGACCCGGACGGAGCGGAGCGCGGACACCAGCTGCGCGCTCATCGGGCTGCCCGCGAGCTTGATGACCGGCGAGATCTCGTTCAGCTGGGTGCCGACGGGCGTGGGCACCGTCATCACGTCCTCCTGGGCACGGACAGCAGCGTGCCGGCCCGCACCGCGAGCGGGTCCTCGATGCCGTTGGCGGACGCGATCTCGCGCCAGGCGTTGGAGTCGCCGTAGTAGCGGGCGGCGATCCGGTCGAGCGTCTCCCCCGGCGCGACCCGGTGGACGCGGTGCGGTCGCGGCGTGCCGGAGGTCGGGTTCTGCGGTCCGAAGGCCTGCGAGGGCTCGTACTGGCGCAGCAGGAGGTTGGCCCGCGCCCGCAGCGGCACCCCGGTGGCGGAGAAGTAGGTGAAGCGGACGGCGAGGTCGGCCACCACCGAGCGGAAGGAGTGCAGGTCGCCCCAGTGGAAGATCACCGTCGGCGGCCGGACGTTGCCGCTGGTCTCGTCGCTGCCGCTGAGCGAGGGGTCGACGTCCATGAGCGCCACCAGCTTGCCGGTGTGCGTGGTGACGGCCTCACCGGTGTCGGTGGTGTCGAAGAAGAGCTCGAGCCGCAGCTCGCCGTTGCGCGACCCGCCGAAGGCGAGCGTGGGCACCGCGCGACCCGGCCGGCCGGCGCCGTTCCACGCGTTGCTGCGGGTCAGCGCCAGCTCGGAGGGGTTGAACAGGCAGGGGATCCGCTCGCCGGTCTCGACCTCGAGGAACGCCTTGGTGTCGCTGGAGGAAGTCATGGTCACACCAGCCCCGGGTAGGCGGTCCGGCCCTGCCGGACCAGGTCGCGGACGATCCTGCGCTCCACCGCGTCGCCGACGGCGTCCACCAGCCGGGCCACCGACTCGGGGTCGGCCAGGATGGCGTCGGTGAGCTGGCGCGGGGAGGGCGCCGCCGGCCCGGCCGACCAGCCGAGGCCGTCGCCGGACGGGTCTGCGCCGTCGCCGTCGAGGAAGCGGCGCACGTGGTCGGGGACGCCGGGCGCGTGCTGGGACGGCGCGTAGGGGCCAGCCGGGGAGCCGGAGGGTGCGGAGCCGGGCATGGAACCTCCGTGAGCACTGCTGACGCTGCTGGGCGAGCTCGGCGACCTCGACGACGTCACGGGCGAGCCAGCGGCCGACGGCGACGCCCCGCCGGCCGCGGTGCCCGCCAGCGAGCGGCGCAGGACGCCGGCCAGGGCCGGG
>JBQCIO010000237.1:0-33309 GCA_051953655.1 Motilibacteraceae bacterium | reverse complement strand
CAGCTCCAGCAGCGAGCGGCGCAGCGCGCCCACCAGGTCGCCGAGCACTGCGCGGCTCTCGCTCTGGGTGGTGAGCCGGGCCACGAAGGCGTCGAGCCGCTCGTTGGTGGTGAGGTCGCGGCGCAGGTCGTCGGCCAGGCGCACCAGCCAGCGGTCGATGGCGACGCGCACGGAGTGGTCGCGCTCGCGGGCGACGTCGCCGCTGATCCGCACCAGCTCCCGGTGCAGCCGCGCGGCCACCCGCTCGTCGACGAACCGGGGCGACCAGTCCGGGGCCTGGGCCAGCACCAGGTTGAGCACGACGTCCTCGTGCGCCACCAGCCAGCGGTGCACGTTGAGCGCCAGGGTGTCGACCAGCCCGACGTGCGCCTGGTCGGCCACCACCTGCCCGAGCACCCGCCCCAGCGGCGGGCCGAGGTGCAGGTCGGTCAGGCGCCGGGTGACCGCCTGCTCGACGACCGGGGCGACGTCCTCGTCGCGCAGCACGTCGATGCCCGCGCGCACCGCCCCGGCGGCCTCCGCGGTGACCCGCTCGGCGTTCTCCGGCACCGCCAGCCAGCCGCCCAGCCGCGAAGCCACCTTGGCGCTGTCCAGCCGCTGGGTGACGACCTCGGGCGAGAGGAAGTGCTGGCCGACGAAGGCACCCAGGCTCGCACCGATCTGGTCCTTGCGGTTGGGGATGATCGCCGTGTGCGGCACCGGCAGCCCGAGCGGGTGCCGGAACAGCGCGGTGACGGCGAACCAGTCGGCCAGCCCGCCGACCATGGCGGCCTCCGCGGCGCTGCGCAGGTAGCCGGCGACGGCCGGCGCCGACGCCGACCGCTCCCAGGTGAGGGCGACCAGGTAGAGCACGGCCGCCAGCACGAGCAGGCCGGCCGCCACGCCCTTCATCTGCCGCAGGGCGCGGCGGCGGGCCGGCTCGTCGGTCACCTCGGGGAGCGTCACCCGCCCTGCCTACCACGGCGGAGCGGCACGACTACCCGTCAGCGACGGTTCCTCAGCCCCGACGACGGAAGATCGAGAACACGCCGCGCCGGTCGCCGGCGGGCTGGGTGGCCGCACGGGAGGCGCAGTCGCAGCGCTGCGAGGCCGGGACCCCGGCGAGCACCTGCTCGACGTGCCGGCCGCAGCCGGAGTAGGTGGCCTTGCGGCAGGTACGGCAGGTGGTGCGCTGGCACATGGGGGTCCTCCGAGGGGTGACGAGGTATGGCCCGAGAGTACCCCAGGGGGTACCTGTCGGGGCAAGCCGTCGGACCACCCCGGGCGCCGCGCACCCCGTCGTCGTAGGGTCGGGGCCGTGCCGAAGATCGCGACGAACACGACGGTGGACCGCGAGGCCCTGCTGGAGTTCCTCCGCCCGCGCCACCACGCCCTGGTCATCACCACCCGGCAGGACGGCCGCCCGCAGGCCTCCCCGGTCTCCTGCGGCGTCGACGCCGAGGGCCGGATCGTGGTCTCGACGTACCCGCAGCGGGCCAAGACCCGCAACGCCGAGCGCGACCCACGGGTCTCCGTGCTCGTGCTCAGCGACGACTGGGACGGCCCCTGGGTGCAGGTCGACGGCAGCTGCGAGGTCCTGCACCTGCCCGAGGCCCTCGAGCCTCTCGTCGACTACTACCGCTCCATCGCCGGCGAGCACCCCGACTGGGACGACTACCGCGCGGCCATGCAGCGCCAGGGCAAGTCGCTGCTGCGGATCACGCCCGAGTCCTGGGGGCCGATCGCCACGGGAGGGTTCCCGGCGGAGGTCGCCGAGCGGATGGGGTGAGGGGCCGGCTCGGTTCGGCGCAGGTCTGGTCCGCAGCGGCGGCAGGGCACGGCCAAGGTCAAAGGCGCGCCAGCCGGAGCGACCCCACCCCCACCCCGCGGATCTTGAGGCACTCACCGCACCTCCTGAGCGTGGAAGATCGCGAAACCGCATCACGATCCGCGGACCGGCCGCTCGAACAGCGTGACCGGGTACCAGGCGGGGTCCTCGAAGACGTGCTCCCCCACCTCGGCGAACCCCAGCGACCGGTAGTGGGCCCGCAGACCCGCGTTGGCCGCCATGCAGTCCAGCCGCAGGAACTCCCGCCCGCGCGCACGAGCCTGCGCGCCGGCCCAGTCCAGCAGCGCTCGCCCGACGCCGCGGCCGGCCAGGCCGCGCGAGACCACCAGGTGGTGGACGTAGGCCGCGTCGGGTGGCCGCTCGCCCCACGGCACCGGGTCCGCCCACAGCAGCCGCAGGCCCGCGACGACGCCGCCGGACTCCGGCGCCCGGACCACGTGCCACTCCCCCGCGGCCAGCTGGGCGGCGTAGCGCTCCAGCGGCACGTCGCCCACCCGCCACTGCGTGATGCCGCGGGACACCTGCCAGTGCGCGGCCTCGTCGCGCAGCCCGCGCAGGGCCAGGGCGTCGCCGGGATCGCCGGGCAGCACGCGCAGGCCGCCGACGTCGGAGGATCCGCTCACGGCCGGGCGATCTCGAACCAGACCGTGGTGCCGCGGCTGGTGCGCTCGCTGCCCCACGCGGTGGTGATCGCCTCCACCAGCGCGAGCCCGCGGCCGCGCAGCTCGGTGGGCTCGGCGGACTGCGGCGCGAGCGCCGTGGACAGACCCGCGTCGGTGACCAGCACCAGCAGCCGGTCGTCGTCGAGGTCGAGCTCCACCCGGCTCCCCGAGCGGGCGTGCAGCAGCGCGTTGGTGGTGAGCTCGTTGAGCGCCAGCAGGGCGATCTGCAGGCTGTCGTCGTCGAGGCCCCAGTCGCTCAGCGTGCGGGTGGCCCAGCGGCGGGCCTCCCCCGGGGCGCTCGCCTCGGCCGGCACGCCCAGCGACGCCGTCCGCCGCTCGCCGGCGTCCATCGCGACGGCCATCACGGCGATGTCGTCGTCGCCGGTCCCCAGGTGATCGAGCAGCAGCGAGCACAGCCGTCGCGGGTCGGTGACCGCGCCGTGCTCGAGGGCCAGGCGACGCAGCTCGTCCAGCCCCACCCCGAGGTCCTGGCCGCCGACCTCGACCAGCCCGTCGGTGAACAGCAGCAGGACGTCGCCCTCACCGAGGCGGACGTGCGCCAGCCCCCGCTCGCCGGCCAGCCCGAGCGGCGGCCCCGCCGGGACCACGACGTAGTCGCCGGTGTTCTCCGACGCCCCGTCGGAGATGCGCCCGGACCGTCGCACCAGCGGCGCGAGGTGCCCGGCGGTGGCCAGCTCCAGGTCGCCGCTGCGCGGGTCCAGCACCCCGACGCACGCGGTGACGAACACCTCCGGCCCGAGGCTGGCCACGAAAGGGTCCAGGCCGGCCAGCACGCGGACCGGGTCCGGGTCGCTCAGCGCGAGCACCCGCAGCCCGGCGCGGGCCTGACCCATCACCGCCGCCGCGAGCACGCCGTGCCCGACGACGTCGCCGATGGCCAGGACCACCCGGCCGTCGGCCAGGGTGAAGGCGTCGTAGAAGTCGCCACCGGCGCTGGTGCCCGGGGCGCTCGGCTCGTAGCGGGCGCCGATGGAGACCCCCGGCACGTGCGGCAGGTCGGCCGGCAGCATGCTGCGCTGGAGCGTCTCGGCGTGCCCCCGCTGCTCGTCGAAGCGCACCGCGCGAGCCATCGCCTGCGCCACCAGCGTGCCGACGGTGGTCAGCGCGTCGCGCTCGGCGGCGGAGAAGCCGCGGGCCTGCTCCCACCCGAGGGAGAGCGCCCCCTGCACGGTGCCGGAGCGGACCGGGACCGAGGCCACCGAGCGCAGCCGGCCGTGGACGCCGGGCTCGTCCACCAGGTCGCGGAAGTCGGACAGGTCGCCCTGCAGCCACAGCGGCTGGCCCGTGCTGGTGACCCGCGCCGAGGGCAGCGTGGCGTCGGCGCGGACCCGCGACCACAGCGGCGGCAGCCGCTCCAGGCTCACGTCGTGCTCGTCCACCCGGCTGCGCCGGGCGATCCGCAGCGCCGACCCCTCCACGAGCGCCACCCGCCCATGATCCGCGCCCACGACGTCGACGGCGTGCCGCAGCGCCTCGCGGGCGACGTCGTCCACGCTGAGCGCGGAGGACAGCCGGGCGGCCACCTCGGCCACCTGGGCCAGCGCCCGCGCCACCGCCGTGCTCTCGGTGATCATGCTGAGCACGCCGAGGATGCGTCCCTCGCCGTCGCGCACCGCGGTGTAGGCCCGGGCGAAGTGGACCAGCTCGACCGGGCCGTCCGGGCCCTGCCGCTGCACCGGCAGCACGGTCTCGCGGTCGAGGTAGCCCACGCCGGTGCGCAGGACCTCGCGCACGAGGTCGCCGTGCCCCGGCACGTCCCAGTTCTCGGCCAGCACCTCGGGGGCGGGGCGGCCGAAGGCGGCGGGATGCTTGGCGCCGATGACCTGGGCGTAGGCGTCGTTGTAGACGAGGGTGAGGTCGTCGCCGAGCACCAGCGCGGCCGGCAGCGGCGCCGAGAGCACCGTGCGCACGACGGCCGCCAGCGCGGGCGACCAGTCCTCCCGTGAGCCGAGGCCGGTGGCGGCCCAGTCGGTGGTCTCCAGCAGCTCGGCCGCGGGCGAGGAGAAGGCTGCGGCCCCGGTCAGGACGGGGTGAACCGCCCGGTCCGTGCCGCTCACGTGGTTCGCCTCCTCCGTCCCCCGTCCCGCGCATCCTAGGCCGTGTCCGATACGGGGTGGATCGTGGCGTTCGCTGGGTCGGCGCGCAGCTCAGCTCGTGACGTCGGCGGTCGTGAACCGCGCCCAGGCCAGCAGCCCGAACACGACGACGTAGCCGGCCTGCAGCAGCGCGTTGTGCGCGAACGAGCTCCACACGATCGGCTCGCGCAGCAGGTCGGCGTAGTCCAGCCAGCGGTGGCTGAACAGCCACGGGTGCAGCCAGCCCAGCTGCGGGATGCCGTCGAGCACCTGGCTGACGATGGCGAGCACCGCAGTGGTGGCCATGGCGCCGACCGGCACCTCGGTGAGGGTGGAGACGAACAGCCCCACCGCGGCCAGACCGAGCAGCGACACCGTCACGTAGGCGGCCACCAGCAGCACCCGCAGCAGGGCCGCCCCGGTGCCGACCGTGTCCCCGGAGAGCAGCGTGACCGGTCCGGTGCCGAACAGCGCCACCCCGACGAGCCCGCCGACGACCGCCACCACCAGCGTGGCCACCGCGCAGAACACCGCGCTGGACAGGTACTTCACCAGCAGCAGCCGGGTCCGCCCGACCGGCACGGTGAGCAGGTAGCGCAGGGTGCCGAGGGAGGCCTCGCCGGCGATGCTGTCGCCGGCCACCACGCCGACGGCGAGCGGCAGGAAGAGCGGGATCGTCACGGTGAGCCCGGTGACCGCCACGAACAGTCCGTTGCTGGTCACCCGGTCCAGGAACGGCGGGCCCTCGCCGGGGCGGGGCGGGTTGCTGGCGAGGTCGACGGCCACCGCGATGAGCACCGGGATGGCGGCCAGCACGAGCAGCAGCGCCCAGGTGCGCCGCCGGCCCAGCAGGGTGCGCAGCTCGCTGGCCAGAAAGCTGCCGGAGCCGCCGAGCCGCATCGACCGCGTCGCCCCCGTCGTGCGCCCGGACGTGTGGGGGACGGTCTCAGCCGGCGACATCGAAGCCCTCCCCGGTGAGCGCCACGAACCGCTCCTCCAGGCTCGGGCGCTCTACCGCCACCCCGCGCACCCGGACGCCGGCGGCCACCAGGTCCGCGACCAGCCGCTCGACGAGCGGGCCGTCGTCGCCGCCCTCCCCGGGCAGCTCGGGCAGCTCGGGCAGCTCGGCCAGCAGGACCTCGCCGTCCGCGGCCGGCAGCAGCCCGGCCGCGGCCAGCACCGGTCCGGCGACCGCGGCGTCGGGGGTGGTGAGCCGCAGGTGCGGCCGGGCCGCGGCGCGCAGCTGGTCCAGCGTGCCCTGGGTGAGCAGCCGGCCCGCCCGCATCACGCCGACATGGGTGCACATCTGCTCCACCTCGGCCAGCAGGTGGCTGCTGACCAGCACGGTGGTGCCGTCGTGCGCGAGCTCGCGGACCAGGGTGCGCACCTCGCGGGTGCCCTGCGGGTCCAGGCCGTTGGTGGGCTCGTCGAGCACGAGCAGCTCGCGCGGGCGCAGCAGCGCGGCGGCGATGCCGAGGCGCTGCTTCATGCCGAGGGAGTAGGCGCGCACCTTCTTGCCGGCGGCCGCGGTGAGGCCGACCCGCTCCAGGGCCGCCTCCACCCGGGCCGCGCGGGTCCGCGGGTCGGCGTCGCGGTCGGCGGCGTCCAGGCGACGCAGGTTGGCCGCTCCGGACAGCCACGGGTACGCCGCGGGACCCTCGACCAGCGCCCCCACCCGGGACAGGACGCCGCGCTCGTCGCGGTCGACCCGCCGCCCGAGCACCTCGACGGTGCCCGACGTGGGCGCGGCGAGACCGAGCAGCATCCGGATGGTCGTCGTCTTGCCCGAGCCGTTGGGGCCCAGGAACCCGAACACGGCGCCGCGGGGCACCTCCAGGTCGATGCCGTCGACGGCGACCTGGTGCCCGAACCGCTTGGTCAGCCCCGCGGTGGCGACCGCCGCGACCTCGTGGGCTGCCACCACCGCCTCGTCCCACGCCGGGGCGAGCCCGTGGCTGCTCAGCGGGCCACCCGCGCCAGCGCCTCGGGCGTGACCGCACCGGCGTAGACCCGGCCGTCGTCCTTGACCAGCACGGTGAGCAGGTCGGTCCGCAGCAGGCGGCCGCCGGGGACCGCGACGGTGGCGCGGGTCAGGCCGCTGCGGGCCAGCGTCTGCTGGAGCGCGGCCGGGTCGCCGGCGGCGGGCACCTCGAGCACCGAGGTCCAGCCCTGCCCGATGGTGCGCGGGCCCTGCGGTCGTGCCCCCTCCCCGACCCCGCCGGGCGCGGTGGCGGTCGCGGACCTCGGCGGCGACGGGACGCGCAGGGTCTGGACCGTGGCGCCGGCCGGCGGGGTGAGGGTGAACCGCGACGGGTCCGGCCGGGAGAAGTCGACGCTGGTGAAGCCGACGGTGAGTGCGGGCTCGCTGTGGCCGCGGGCGGTGACCGCGAGGCGCAGCACCGCACCGGTGCGGGCGTCGACGGCCAGCGAGACGAGAGCCCGACCAGGCTGTCGGCCGACCGCGGGGCGAGCCGCAGCGTGTAGGCGTCGCGGCCGGCCACCTGCAGCCCCTGCCCCGCCGACACGTCGGTGGTGGGCCCGGCGGCGGCGAGCACCTGGTCGGCCAGCGCCTGCGGGGTGAGCTGCTCCAGCGGGCTCGCCGCGCCCGGCGTGCCGGCGACGGCCGGACGGGCCGGCAGGGTGGCGTGCGCGAAGATGTCGGTGGCGCTGGTGTAGGTCCACACCTCCCGGCCGTCGCGGGCCAGGTCGGTCTGGGCGTAGCGGCGCAGCAGCTGCACCCGCTCCCGGGTCGGGCCGTCGGCCCACACCCGCAGCGTGCTGTCGCCGGCGAGCAGCCCGGTGAGCAGCGACGCCGCCGAGCCGGCGCCGCCCTTCTGGTCCGACCCCTGACCGAGGTCGGGCAGCTGCGGCAGGCCGAGGTCGGCGTGCACGGCGACCGTGCCCGAGAAGGCCTGCACCTGCGAGCCGGCGGCGAGCGCGAGCACCTGCGCCGGGGTGCGCGGCGGCAGGTTCACCCGGGCATCGGCGCTGGTGCTGCCGACGGCGGCGCCGGCGGCGATGAGACCGGCGGCCACCACCGGCACCGCCCAGCGGCGGCGTCCGGCCAGGATCGGCCGGCGGGGTGGGTCGAACGCGCTGCTCGTCTCGCTCACCCTGTCGACGGTACGTCGACCGGCCGGGTCCGGCGCGCCCGATCCACCCATCGACTCACGCCCCCTGCTGGGCCAGCGCGGTGCGCCGGATGACGTCGCGGGCCTCGAAGTAGCCCGGCTGCCCACGCAGTCCGGCCAGGTCGTCGTCGCTGTCCACCGCGCGCAGGTCGGCGAAGCCGAGCTCGCCGGCCCGCCGGAACGCCGCCAGCCCGCGCTCGGGGTCGCCCGCCCGGGCCCAGCCGCAGGCGGTGTTGTAGGCCAGCGTGGGACCGGCGACCCCGCCGCTGTCGGGCCGGGCGAGCACCGCCTCGCCGATCCGGGCGCTCGGTTCGAAGGCGTCGCTGTGGAAGGCCAGCTCCTGGACCCGCAGCGCCACCGCGGGCGGGACGGACACGCCGCCCGGCCCGGTGAAGGCGGCGACGACGTCGGGCCAGCGCCCGGCCAGGGCGTCGGTCAGCGGGACGAGCCCGGCCAGCAGGCCGTCGCCGGGACGGCGCAGCACCTGGGCGCCGAGGGCCGCCCGGGCACGGTCGCGCTCGGCGGCGTCGGGCTCGACCAGGCAGGCCACGGCGAGGCGCACCGCCCCGTCGACGTCCGGAACACCTTGCGGCAGCGGCGCGGCGAGGGCGTCGCGCGCCAGATCCGGCCGGCCCTCCCAGAGCGCCTGCAGCGCCTGCTCCTGCGCCCCCCTGGGCTGCTGCAGCGAGGACTCCGCGTTGCCACGGGGAGCCGGCGACGTCCCGCGCAGGCTGAGCACGTTGGACACCACGAAGAACGCGGCCAGCACCGCACCGAAGGTGTAGCCGGCCCGCCAGGCCAGCAGGCCGACGACGGCGCCGACGGCCACCGAGACCATCGCGGCGCGCCGGGCGCGGACCATCGGGTCGCCGGGGAGCAGCTCGCGCAGCACCTGCCCGCCGTCCAAGGGCAGGATCGGCAGCAGGTTGAGCACGCCCCAGCCCAGCGTGGTGAAGATCGCCGCCTGCCACGCCTGGTCCTGCAGGGTGAACGGCAGCGGGTCCGCCGCCCGGGCGGCGACGAGCAGGACGACACCGATCACCACCCCGGTGAGCGGACCGGCCACCGAGATGCCGATGGAGCGGGCCCGCGAGAGCGGGCGCGGCGGCACGAACGTGGTCACGCCGCCGAGGCCGGCGAGGGTGATCGCCGGCCGCGCCCCGGCGGCGCGGGCCAGCACCGCGTGCCCGAGCTCGTGCACGAGGATCGCGGCGGTGGCCACCAACACCCAGACCACCAGCCCGGAGATCGTCGTGCCGGCCGAGTAGCCGAGCAGGCCGATGATGATCAGGAACGAGACGTCGATGTGCACGGGGAACCCGAACACCCGGAAGCGGGCGATGGGCCGCCCGCCCTCGACCTGGTGCGACACGGCGCTCCTCGTGGTCAGACCTGCGCTGACGGTCCGCTGACGGTCTCTGCTCGATGTCGGAACGTACCGGAGCGGCCGGACGTGCCGGGGTCGTCGGACGCAGGCCGCGGTGACGTCGTCAGCGGGCCGCCGCCACCAGCCGCTCGACCAGCGCACGCTCCTCGGTGTCGAGCCGGCGGACCCGGCCGGCGGCGGCGTTGGCCACCGCCCGCTCGGGCCGGCTCGTGGCCGGGATGACCACCGTGACGCGCGGGTCGGACAGCGCCCAGGCCAGCAGCGCCTGCGGCCAGGTGCGCACGCCCGCGGCGGCGAGCGGGGCGAGGGCGTCGGGCCCGGGGTCGGCGCGGACCAGCGCGCCCTCGCCCAACGGGCGCATGACCAGCACCCCGAGACCGAGCTCCTCGGCCAGCGGCAGGATCCGCTGCTCGACCTTGCGCTGCACTGGGTTGTAGGGCACCTGGACCGCCTCGATCCGGCCCGAGCGCATCACCTGCTCGAGCTCGCCGAACGCCCCGGAGGAGTAGTGGGTGGCGCCGAGATGGCGCACCCGCCCGGCGTCGCGCTCGCGCTCGAGCAGGTCCAGCCGGGCGCGCCACTCCACCAGGTTGTGCACCTGGTAGAGGTCGACGGTGCCGTACCAGTCCAGCGCCCGGCGCACCTGCTGCTCGGCGGCGGCATCGTCGGGCGTCCAGACCTTGGTGGCCACGAACGCCTTCTCGCGCCGGTCGGCGAGGGCGCCGGCGAGCACCCGCTCGGCCTCGCCGTACATCGGGCTGGAGTCCACCACCTCGCAGCCGGCGTCGAGCGCCGCGTGCACGACGGCCCGACGCTCGCCCTCGGCCGGCTCCCCGCGGACGTCGAGCACCTGCCAGGTGCCCAAGCCGACGACCGGCAGCTCCGGTCCGCCCGCGCCCAGCCGGCGTCGCTCCATCGCACCGATCGCGTCGTCCGCCATCTCTCTCCCTGCCCTCGTGAGCCAGTCCTCGCGGAATGTTGCGCGGTCAACTACCGTTCCAGCCGGAGCCGAACCCGGCAGCCGACCCGCAGGAGGCACCATGCCCGCCGTCACCGTCGAGAGCACCCTCGCACTGCCCCGCGTGCAGGCGCCCGGCACCGCGCGGCCGCGCCCCGTCGTCAGCGTCACCACGGCGCCGAAGGGCTACGAGGGCGAGGGCTTCCCGGTCCGCCGCGCGTTCCACGGCGTCGACCTGCGCGCGCTCGACCCGTTCATCCACATGGACCAGATGGGCGAGGTGGAGTACGCCCCGGGAGAGCCCAAGGGCACGCCCTGGCACCCGCACCGCGGCTTCGAGACCGTCACCTACATGATCGACGGCGAGATGGCCCACTCGGACAGCAACGGCGGCGGGGGCCTGATCACCAACGGCGACACCCAGTGGATGACCGCCGGCAGCGGGATCCTGCACATCGAGACCCCGCCGGAGCACGTGGTGCTCAAGGGCGGGCTGTTCCACGGCTTCCAGCTGTGGGTGAACCTGCCGCGCACCCTGAAGTTCGCCGCCCCGCGCTACCAGGACATCCGCGCCGGCGAGGTCGCCCTGCTCACCAGCGAGGACGGCGGGTCGCTGCTGCGCGTGATCGCCGGCGAGCTGCCGGCCGGCACCGGCGGCGAGACCGCGGTGCACGCCGGGCCGGGCAGCACCCACACCCCGATCACCCTGGTGCACGCCTCGGTCTCCCCCGGCGCGTCGATGACGCTGCCGTGGCGCCCGGACTTCAACGCGCTGGTCTACGTCATGGCCGGCGACGGCACCGCCGGTGCCGAGCGCCGCCCGGTCCGCACCGGCCAGCTGGCCGTCTTCGGCCCCGGCGACACCATCACCGTGGCCGCCGACGCCGCCCAGGACGGGCGGCACGCCGACCTCGACGTGCTCGTGCTCGGCGGCCTGCCCATCCGCGAGCCGGTGGTCGCCTACGGCCCGTTCGTCATGAACACCCGCGCCGAGGTCGTCCAGGCCTTCGAGGACTACCAGGCCGGTCGGCTCGGCTCGATCCCGGCCCAGCACGCCCCGCACGCCGACGTCGATGCATCGACGGAGGACTGACCGGTCTTCTCGGTACGTCCGAAGGATCGTGGCCTATCGGCCACGATCCTTCGGACGTAGTGGCGGAAGCGCTCAGCCGCTCTTGCGCCGGAACGTCCGCTGCGCCTTGGCCGGGCCGGTGTGCGGGTGCCCCCCGCCCTTGCCGGTGCCGCCGCCGGCCGCGGACCGGTGCTGGCCCTTCTTGGCCAGGGCCTCCTGGAACCGGCGGCGGACCTCGTCCTCGCCGGTCTCCTGCTCGCCGCCCGCCTGCTGAGCCGTGTCGTCGCTGGGCACGTGCGCCTCCTTCGTGGGTACGCGCCCACCCTGGCACGCGTGCCCCGCGGAGTCAGCACCAATGGCGCGCGGCGCGTGGCAGGGTCACGCCATGGCTCGCGCGAAGAACGACGGTGGCCTCGACGTCCTGGTCGAGCAGGGCAGCAAGCGGGTGTTCGCCACGGCCGTCGACTGGCCGGGATGGTGCCGGTCGGGCCGGACCGAGCAGGACGCGCTCGCGGCGCTGGCCGCGTACGAGCGCCGGTACGGGCAGGTGGCCGCCGAGGCCGGGCTGCGCCTGCCGGACCACGCCGACGACCCGGCCGCCTTCACCGTCGTCGAACGGGTCCCGGGCAACGCCACCACCGACTTCGGGGCCCCCGCGGTGGCCGGCGAGGTGGACAGCCGGGCGTGCAGCGCCGACGAGGCCGCTCGGGCCGCCTCGCTGGTGGCCGCCGCCTGGGGCGTGCTCGACCTCGTGGCCGGCGGCGCCCCCGAGCAGCTGCGCAAGGGACCCCGCGGCGGCGGCCGGGACCGCGACCAGGTGGTGCAGCACGTCCTCAACGCCGAGGCGGCCTACGCCCGCAAGCTCGGGGTGAAGGTCGGCGCCCCCGACCTCGCCGACCGCGCCGCCGTCGAGGCGATTCACGCCGACCTGCTCGCGGTGCTCGGGGCCCCATCCGACGGCGTGCCGACCACCGGCCCGCGCGGCGGGACCGGTTGGGCGCCCCGCTACGCCGCCCACCGGATCGCCTGGCATGTCCTCGACCACGCGTGGGAGATCGAGGACAAGAGCGACTGAGCCGCCACGCCGAAGGATCATGCGCCCGCGCGCGTGTCCGCGGGCACGGCGGGTAGCCGCCCCCTCGAACGATCCCGACCCGGCGGAATCGAGGGGAACGACGTGAAGGCACTGGTGTGGCACGGCAAGCGCGACGTGCGGGTGGACGACGTGCCCGACCCGCGGATCGAGGAACCGACCGACGCGATCATCCGCGTCACCTCCACCGCCATCTGCGGCTCGGACCTGCACCTCTACGAGGTGCTCGGGCCCTACCTGAACGAGGGCGACATCCTCGGCCACGAGCCGATGGGCGTCGTCGAGGAGGTGGGGGCCGGCGTCACGCACGTGAGGCCCGGCGACCGCGTCGTCGTCCCGTTCAACATCTCCTGCGGTCACTGCTGGATGTGCGAGCACCAGCTCTTCGCCCAGTGCGAGACCACGCAGGTCACCGAGCAGGGCAAGGGCGCCCGGTTGTTCGGCTACACCGAGCTCTACGGCGCGGTGCCCGGCGGGCAGGCCGAGTACCTGCGCGTGCCGCAGGCCCAGTTCGGCCCGATCAAGATTCCCGAGGGCACCCCGGACGAGCAGTTCCTCTACCTCTCCGACGTCGTGCCCACCGCCTGGCAGGCGGTGCGCTTCGCCGACGTCCAGCCCGGCTCCACCGTGGCGGTGCTCGGGCTCGGGCCGATCGGGCAGATGTGCACCCGGATCGCCAAGCACCTCGGCGCGGCCCGCGTGGTGGGGGTGGACCTCGTCGACGTCCGGCTGCAGACCGCCGCCCGGCATGGCATCGAGGTGCTCGACGTGCGCGACGCCGACGACGTCTCCCAGGCCCTGATGGAGATGTTCGACGGCCGCGGGCCCGACGCCGTCGTCGACGCCGTCGGCATGGAGTCGCACGGGTCGCCGCTGGGCAAGTTCGCCCAGACCGCTGCCGGGCTGCTGCCCGACGCACTGAGCCAGCCGATGATCGAGAGGTTCGGCGTGGACCGGCTCGACGCGCTGCACACCGCGCTCAAGGCGGTGCGTCGCGGCGGGACCGTGTCCCTGTCCGGCGTCTACGGCGGCGAGATGGACCCGATGCCGATGATGGAGATGTTCGACCGCGGCATCACCGTGCGGATGGGCCAGGCGCACGTGAAGCGCTGGGTCGACGAGATCATGCCGCTGCTGCTCGACCCGGACGACCCGCTCGGGGTGCTGGAGCTCGCCACGCACCGGCTCCCGCTCACCGACGCACCGCACGGCTACGAGATCTTCCAGAAGAAGCAGGACGACTGCCTGAAGGTCGTGCTGAAGCCGTGAGCGCGCCGACCACTTCTCGCGTCGTCGTCGTCACCGGCGCCTCCAGCGGCATCGGCCGGGCCACCGCCCTCCAGCTGAGCGCCCGCGGGGACAGCGTCGTGCTCGTGTCCCGGTCCGACGAAGCCCTCTCCGACACCGCGTCGGAGTGCCTTGCGGCCGGCGGCCGGGTCATGTCCGTGCCTGCCGACGTCGCCGACGAGCAGGCGATGAGCGAGGTGCTGCGGCGCACGCTCGAGCGGTTCGGCCGGGTCGACGCCTGGGTGCAGACGGCCGCCGTGGTGGCCTACGGCCGGGTCGAGGAGGTCCCGCCCGACGCCTTCGAGCGGGTGCTGCGCACCAACCTGCTCGGCTCGGCGGTTGCCGCCCGGGTGGTGGTGCCGCAGTTCCGCGAGCAGCGGCACGGCGTGCTGGTGCTGGTGGGGTCGCTGCTCGACCGCGTGGTCGTGCCCTACATGTCGCCCTACGTGGTCTCGAAGTGGGGCGTCCGCGCGCTGGCCCGAACGCTCGCCATCGAGAACCGCGACCTGCCGGACCTGCACGTCTGCCTGGTGGCGCCGGGGGCGGTGGACACGCCCATCTACGACCAGGCCGGCAGCTACGCGGGGCACCCCGGCACCCCGCCGCCGCCGGTGATGCCGCCCGAGCGGGTGGCAGCAGCCATCGTCCGTCGGCTCGACCGCCCCAAGGCCGACACCCCGGTGGGGCTGTCGACCCGGCTGGTACGGCTCGGATTCGTGGCCGTGCCGTGGCTCTTCGACCGGCTGGTCGAGCCGTTGGAGCGGCGCTTCGGCCTCGCCGGCAGGCCGATCGGCCCGGACCCGGGGAACCTGCACGAGCCGCGGCCGGACCGCGAGGCGGTGCACGGTGGATGGAGCAGGGCGGGCACGCGCGGGTGAGCCCCTCGGTTCCCTCGATCAGAACCGAGGCGCCCACGACCCCATCCCTGCACCCCGGTCGCCCATCAGCTGGAACGGCGTCGCGACCTGTCAGGGGTGAGTGCCACACTCACCCCTGACATGGGCGAGGCAGGAACCGGTCGTGAGGCGGCAGTCGTGAGCAGGCAGTCGTGAGCAGGAGAGGTGCGGCGCTGTTCGCCGCGATGTGCCTGATCTGGGGCATCCCCTACCTGCTCATCAAGATCGCGGTGGGCGAGCTCTCCCCCGCCGTCGTCGTGCTGGGCCGCACCGTGCTCGGGGCGCTGCTGCTGCTCCCGCTGGCAGCTGCCCGCGGGCAGCTGCGCCCGCTGGCGGCGCGCTGGCGCCCGCTCGTGTCCTACACGGTCATCGAGATCTGCGTGCCCTGGCTGCTGCTCGGGTTCGCCGAGCAGCGGCTGTCCTCCTCGCTCACCGGGCTGCTCATCGCGGCGGTGCCGATCGTCGGCGTGGTGCTCGCCCGCATGGGTGGCACGCACGAGCCGCTCACCCGCACCCGCCTCACCGGGCTGCTGCTGGGCGTCGCGGGCGTGGCGGCGCTGGTCGGCCTCGACGTCGGCACGGCGTCCTGGACGGCGGTGCTGGCGCTGGCCGTCGTCGCGGTCTGCTACGCCTGGGGTCCGGCCATCCTGGCCCGGCACCTGTCCGACCTGCCCGGGCTCGGCGTCGTCGCCGGATCGCTCGCGCTGGCCGCGCTGGTCTACCTGCCGGTCGGGCTCCCGCTGCTGCCGGACGCGATGCCCTCGGGCCGGGTGCTGCTGGCGGTGCTGGGCCTCGCGGTCGTCTGCACCGCGCTGGCCTTCCTCGTCTTCTTCGCCCTCATCGCCGAGATCGGCCCGGCGCGCGCCACCGTCATCACCTACGTGAACCCGGCGGTCGCGGTGCTCCTCGGTGTCGCGGTGCTCGACGAGCCGCTCACGCCCACCACGCTGGCCGGGTTCGCCCTGGTGCTGGCCGGCAGCGTGCTGGCCACCCGGCGCGGCGCTCCCGCCAAGCCGTCGGACGTGGCAGCCGTCGCCGTGCCGGCCCAGCCGGTCTCCCGCGCGGCGCTGGCCCCGGCCACCGCCGCGGGTGACGAGGCGCGGCCCACCGCGTGAGCACAACGTGAGCACCGCGTGAGCCGGCCCTAGGGGTGGGTGAAGGCCGGGTCGAGCCCGTCGGCGGAGGGTCCCCCGCCGAGGCTGCCGCTGGCGCCCGCCCGCGGACCGGCCACCTCGGGTGGGAGCGGGGCGTCGTCCCGCACGGCCACGGCCACCGGGTCCTCGGGGTCCTCGGGGTCCACCGGGTCCACCCGCAGGCGCTCGCCGGGCGAGCCCTGGTCCGAACCGGTGTCCATGCCGGTGTCCATGCCGGTGTCCATGCCTGCGTCCATGCCGGCATCGGGCAGCGCGCCCTCCGCTGCCGTCCGTGCGGGCTCACGGACGGTGGCGCGGATCACAGACTCGTCGCCCTCGGGCAGGTCGACGGCGGGAACACCGGGCTGGTCGCTGGTCAGGAGCCCGTCGGCGCCCGCCCGGGCGCGCCCGAACCCGCCTCCTGCGGGCTTCACCAGCGGGAACGCGGGGAGCCCCCCACGTGTTGTACCGGTCGTTCCCGCACCGAACCCCCAAGGGAGGGGACCTCACACCGTGCCCCGCACCCCCAGCACGACTCGCTCCACCGCCGCTGCCGCTCAGGGCAAGACCCGCAGGCCGCGCGTGGTGGTCGCCAGCACGCCCACCCGGTCCGACGGCGACACCCTCCACCCAACCACCGGCGGGCAAGCGGTCGGGCCGCAGCCCAGCGCCGAGACCACCGTCCGCGAGGCCCTCGCGGTCGACGTCGTCGAGACCGACGTCGTCGAGGCCAGCACCGACACCAGCAGCGACGAGCTCGACCAGCCCGCGCCCACCGCCGACCTGGTCCGCGTCTACCTCGACGAGATCGGCAAGACCCCGCTGCTCAACGCGGCCGAGGAGGTCGAGCTCTCCCGGCGGATCGAGGCCGGTCTCTACGCCGAGCGGCTGCTGGCCGCCCACGCCGACGGCGAGCCGCTGTCCGTTCCCGGCACCCCCTCGCGCGAGCGGCTCACCACCACCGTGGCGCTGCTCGAGCAGGTCGTGGCGCAGGGCCGCGAGGCCAAGGCGCGGATGGTGCAGGCCAACCTGCGCCTGGTCGTGTCCGTGGCGCGCAAGTACAGCCAGCGCGGCGTGCCGCTGCTCGACGTGATCCAGGAGGGCAACGTCGGCCTGATCCGCGCGGTGGAGAAGTTCGACTACCGCAAGGGCTTCAAGTTCTCGACCTACGCCACCTGGTGGATCCGCCAGGCGATCAGCCGCGGGCTGGTCGAGCAGGACCGCACCATCCGCCTGCCCGTCCACGTCAGCGAGGAGGTCAGCAAGATCACCCGCGCGCGGCGCCGGCTGGTCCAGGACCTCGGGCGCGAGGTCACCGACGCGGAGATCGCCGAGGCCAGCGGGCTCCCGCTCGAGCGGGTCACCGAGCTGCGCCTGGTCGCCCGCGACGCGGTGAGCCTGGACTCCCCCGTCGGCGACGAGGAGGACACCAGCCTCGGCGACCTGGTGGCCGACACCTCCACCGAGACGGTGGAGGACGTCGTCGAGCGCACCGCGATGAGCGAGGAGATCAGCCGGCTGCTCGACGGTCTCGACGAGCGCGAGCGCACCGTGCTCCGGCTGCGCTTCGGCCTCGACGACGGCCGCCCGCGCACCCTCGACGAGATCGGTCGGGTCATCGGGCTCACCCGCGAGCGGGTGCGGCAGATCGAGAAGGGCGTCCTGCTCCGGCTCCGCCAGCCCGGCGCCGCGGACGGACTGCTGCCCTTCGCCAGCTGACGCGGCTGGCCCGGCCCCGGTCGGAACGCTCACGGGCGCTGCACCTTCTGCGCCAGAGCCCGGATCTTTACCTCCCACCCCAGAGGATTCTCTTCGGTGGGCGATCAAGGGTCACGGTCGCCTGATCGTTCCGCCCGGGTCGGGCAGGGCGGTGACGAGCGGGCGCGTCCTCAGTCCGGCGGCTCGCTCGCCACGCCGTCCGACGTCTCCTCGGCGGACAGGGCGTCCTCGTCGGGGAGCTCGCGGGCGGTCGAGGGATGCCCGCCCGGCGGGGTCGGGCGTGGACGGATGTCGGGCACCTCGACGACGTCCTGGCCGGGCAGCGGCGGGGGGTCGTGCGGCAGCGGGGCCTCCAGCGGAGGCCGGTCGGGCGGCAGCGGGTCGTCCGGCCAGGGCTCGGGGATGTCGCCCATCACGCCTCTCCTTCCAGCGGCCGGTCCTCGCCCGGGCCTTCCGCCCGGACGGGTAGGGGCGCCCCTTCGCCGTGCCCGGTCCCGGCCCGGTCAACCGCCCAGAGCCGGCGTGAGCGGATGCTCCGATCAACCTGCGGTGCCGGAGGCGGGCACGGTGCGGAACACCCACAGCCGCATGAGCACGAAGCGCGCCACGGTGGCCAGTGCGCTGGCGAGCACCAGCACGGTCAGCTCCAGCACCATGCCCGGCGACGGCGCGATGGCGTGCAGCGCGGCCAGCGCGCCGCTGGTCAGGGCCAGCCCCAGCGCGAACACGCCGAACCCCTGCAGCTGGTGCCGCCAGGCCGCGCCGCGACCCGTCACACCGAAGGTCACCCGGCGGTTGGCGGCGGTGTTGGCGACCGCGGTGACCAGCAGGGCCAGCAGGTTGGCCGGCTGCGCGCCGGTGACCGGCCGGAGCAGCGCGAAGAGCAGCGCGTAGGCCAGGGTGCTCAGCACGCCGATGCCGGCGAACCGGGCGAGCTGACCGGTCAGGCCCGGCGGGAGGGCCCGGTCCTGCCGCACCGCCTGCACGCTCTCGCCCAGCCGGTTGCGCAGCGTCCCCACGGCGAGCCCCTTCCCGATCCGCCAGACCCCGCGCAGGTCCGCCAGCGCGGTGGCGACGATGTCCACCCTGCTGTCCGGGTCGTCGACCCAGTCCACCGGGACCTCGTGGATGCGCAGCCCGGCCCGCTCGGCCAGCACGAGCAGCTCGGTGTCGAAGAACCAGCCGGCGTCCTCCACCAGCGGCAGCAGCGCCCGGGCGGCCTCGGCCCGGATCGCCTTGAACCCGCACTGCGCGTCGCTGAACCCGGTCCGCAGCGCGGTCCGCAGGATCAGGTTGTAGGAGCGCGAGATCAGCTCACGCTTGGGCCCGCGGACCGTGCGCGCCCCGCGGGCCAGCCGGGTCCCGATGGCCAGATCGCTGTGCCCGGCGACGAGCGGGGCCACCAGCGGCAGCAGGGCCGCCAGGTCGGTCGACAGGTCGACGTCGAGGTAGCAGAGCACCTGCGCGTCGCTGGCCGTCCACACCGTGGCCAGCGCCCGGCCGCGCCCGCGCTGGTCGAGGCGCACGAGTCGGACGCCGTCCAGCTCCTCGGCCAGGGCGGCGGCGATCCGCGGGGTGGCGTCGGTGCTGCCGTTGTCGGCCACGGTGATCCGCGCCGGCCAGGGCAGCCGCTCGCGCAGGTGCGCGTGCAGGGTGCGCACGCACCGCTCGAGGTCGCGCTCCTCGTCCAGCACCGGCACGACGACGTCGAGCACCGGGGCCGGCGGCGGTGGGTCGGAGGCATCTCGGTGGTCGTGCAGGGCCTCCGCGGTGGCGCGCGGTGCGGCGGAGGCGGGCATCGGGGTCGTCAGCATCGTCACGAGGCCGATCGTGGGATCACGCGCTGCCACCGCCCTGACCGGCGGCTGGGAGCCCGCTGGGAGCGGTTCCCCGCGGCCCGCTCGTCGTCGCGGCCCGCTCGTCGTCGCGGCCGGGTCGTAGCGTGGCGGCGTGGGAGAGCCGCAGGTGGCCTGGCAGGCCTCGCTGTTCAGCGGGGACACGGTGGGCTTCGACGACGGCTTCGCCGGCCTCACCCGCACCGCGCTGGACGACGACGTGTGGGTCGACCACTGCCCCGGCTGGCTGCACGGCCCGGACGAGCTGTTCGCCCAGCTGCTGCGCGAGGGGCAGTGGCGCCAGCGGACGCTGCGCCTGTTCGACCAGGACGTGCTCGAGCCACGGCTCACCGCCGGCTGGACCTCACGCCCGGGCGGCGGGAAGGGCGTCACCGACTGGAGCGCCTCCTCGCTGGCGGCCCGGCTGCAGGCGGAGCGGGCCGGTCGGACCGGCGTCGACGCCCCGGGCGAGGCGGACGCGGGCGGGGACCTGCTCGAGGAGGACCGCGGCGAGGAGGCCGGCGCCGAGCCCGGGGACGCCCCCGGGGAGCTGCCCGGGCCGCTGGCGGAGATCGCCGCAGCGCTGAGCCGTCGCTACGGCGTCGGCTTCGACAGCGTATGGGTGAACCTCTACCGGGACGGGCGCGACAGCGTCGCCTGGCACCGCGACCGCAACGGCCGGGTGCTGCGCAACCCGCTCGTCGTCACGATCTCCCTCGGTGCGCGGCGACGCTTCGTCATGCGGCCGCGCGGCACGAGCGCCGTCCGCTTCTCCCTGGCTCCCGGCCACGGCGACCTGGTGGTCATGGGCGGGGCGTGCCAGCACACCTGGGAGCACTGCGTGCCCAAGACGGCCAAGCCGGTGGGCGCCCGCATGTCCGTCACCATCCGGCACAGCCGCTGAGGCCGCCCGTCACCGGTTCGCCGAGAAGGTCAGCGGCGCGTCCGGCGCGGGTTGGCGACGGCGGCACTCTCCTCCTGCGGGGCCTCGTCCTGGGCGCCCTGGTCGCGCAGGTCGACGTCGGCGGGCTCGGGGGTCAGTCGGCGGCGCATGTCCTGCTCCTGCCCGCCGTCCCCCTCCTGGACACGCTGCGCTGACTGTGACGCGCCCGACTCCTCGCCCGGGTTCCTGCCCGGGTTCCTGCCCGGCGGGCGCACCGCCTCGGTCACGACGCATCCTCCGCTGCACCCATGAGGCTGAGGTCCCCGCGCCCCTGGCGGAGAAACGTGAACCGGCGCGCGGCGGGTAGGTGCGGGTCGTGCACCTCGTCCCCGACCCTCCGACCACCGCCGAGCCCGAGCCGGGCCGGCCGGTCCTGCTCGCGCTGCGCGCGCTCAACCTCGGGGACCTGCTCGTCGCGGTCCCCGCGCTCCGTGCGTTGCGCCGGCACTGGCCCGAGCACGAGCTGCTGCTGGCCACCAATCCCGCTCACGCGCCGGTGGTGGACCTGATGGGGGCGGTCGACCGCCTGGTCCCCCACCGGGGACTGCACCCCCCGGCCGTGCTGCACCCCGACATCGCCGTGGACCTGCACGGCGTGCTGCCGGACAGCGTCCGGGCGCTGCAGGCGGTCGGCCCGCAGCGGCTGGTCGCCTTCGCCACCGAAGGCCATCCCGACGGGCCGCAGCCGGACCCGGGCGAGCACGAGGTGCAGCGGTGGTGCCGACTGGTGGCCTGGGCCGGCGCGCAGCCGGAGCCTGACGACCTGCTCCTCCCCGCCCCCGACGTCCCCACCACGCACCCTGGCGCGACCCTCGTTCATCCCGGCGCGGCCTGGGGCAGCAAGCGGTGGCCGGCCGACCGCTTCGCCACGGTGGCCCGCGAGCTCGTCGCAGCAGGTCACGACGTGGTCGTCACCGGCTCACCGGCCGAGCGCGAGCTGACCGAGCAGGTGCGCGTCGCCGCCGGCCTGCCCTGGGACGCGGACCTGGGCGGGCGCACCTCGGTGGAGTCGCTGCTGGCGCTGGTGGCCCGCGCCCGGCTCGTCGTCACCGGAGACACCGGCGTGGCGCACCTGGCCACCGCGTTCGCCCGCCCCTCGGTGGTCCTGTTCGGTCCCGCGTCGCCCCGGCTGTGGGGTCCCCCGCGGCGGCCGTACCACCGGGCCCTGTGGCACGGCGACGGGGAGCGCGAGGTCCTGGTCGACGAGCCGGACCCCGTCCTGCTGGCCATCGACGTGTCTGAGGTGCTCTCGGCGGTCGACGAGGTCGTCGCGGCCGGCGCGCTCTCCTACGAGTCGTGGTAGTCCCCGCGCCGGCCGCGTCCGGGACCTACTGCTCGCGCGGGTCCTGCTGCGCCTGCGCCTCCAGCCGCTCCACCCGCTCGACCTGCTCGCCCTGGCCCTCCTCGGGGCCGGCGGCGAGGTCGGAGGCCACGCGGTGCTGCGGGTCCTCCAGCGATCCGCCGGCGAGCGCGCTGTCGGTCTTGGGCGAGTTGCCCATGATCTGCTCCTTCTCCTAGGCCTTCTCTCGGATGTCCTCGCGGCTACCCGGCGGGCCGGGGCGCAAGCGTCCGACCCTCGGCGGGCAGCGCCTGGCACCACCTGACAGGGTGTGCCCATGGACGTGTTGCGCCTGTTCCTCCACATCACCGCGGCGACCATCTGGGTCGGCGGTCAGCTGACCCTCGCCGCCCTGGTCCCGGCGCTGCGCTCGGCCGGCGCCGAAGTGCCGCGCGCCGCCGCACGCGCCTTCCGGCGGGTGGCGTGGCCGGCGTTCGGCGTGCTGGTGCTCACCGGCATCTGGAACGTGGTGGCGGTGAACGGCGAGGAGAACCCGCCGAGCCAGGCGAACCTGGGGATCAAGTACGCGCTGGTGCTCGTCTCCGGGGTGAGCGCCTTCCTGCACGAGCGCTCGACGTCCAAGCGCGGCCTGGCGGTCTGGGGCGCCGTGGCGGGCCTGAGCGCGGTCCTCGCCGTGCTCTGGGGCGTCGTCCTCGCCGAGGGCTGACGCTCTCCCCGGCCGGCCGGGCTCGGGCGCATGCCCGGGCCGATCCGGGGCAGGGGCGCTGAGGTGACCTCCGCGCCCGTGAACCCCGTGTCCCGTGCCGCCCGCGACCGGTGGGCCGAGAACGCCTTCGTCGAGGCGCAGCGCTGCGACGAGCGTCTGCGCGGCCTCGAGATGGCCGTGCGGATGGACGGCGGGGTCGCCCACGTGGACGGGCGGGTGCCGGACGAGGACGCGCGCTGCCGCGTGCGCGAGCACCTGGTCGGCCTGCGCGACGTGCACGCGGTGTGGGACGGCCTGCTCGTCGGCGGCCAGCAGCGGCTGCGGGTGCTCGACGTCGGCTGCGGCAAGAGCAAGCAGCGCGAGGGCTCCTGGGGCCTGGATGTGAGCGCCCACGAGGGCGTCGACGTCGTCGGCGACCTCACCCGGCTGCCCATCGCCCCCGGGTCCCTTGACCGCGTCTACGCCGTGCACGTGCTCGAGCACCTGCTCGACCTGGTCCCGGTGATGGCGGTGCTGCACCGCACCCTGGCGCCCGGCGGCACGCTGCACCTGATGTCGCCGCGCTGGGACCGGGTGAACGCCTACGCGGACCCCACGCACGTCAAGTACCTGGACGTGCAGACCGTCAAGTACTTCTGCACCGACCGGCCCGGCTCTCCCCCGTGGTACCCGCTGTGCGCCGGCACCGACGGGGAGAACGTGCTCGCCGACCTGACCCCGGTGCAGCCGGGGCAGGAGGCCGGCCCCGAGCAGCTGGGCCGGTTCTTCGACTAGGAACTGCTCCTACACGGTGTCGGTGGCCGGCTCGGTGCTGGAGGCGGTGGCCTTCGCCTGCGCGGGCACCCGCACGTCCACCCCCGGCTCCCCGCGGTCGACCAGGGTGGCCAGCAGCGGAAGCACCAGCACCGTGAGCATGCCGGCGGCCACGACCACCGACTGGCCCTCCGCCGTCAGCGTGCCCTGGTCGACGGCGAGGGTGGTGACCGCGACGATGATCGGCAGGCCGGTGGCGGAGAACAGCGCGAGCTGCAGCGGCTGGCGCCCGGGCAGCGAGCGCCGGTAGGCCAGCCAGACCGGCACCCCCCGCACCAGGACGATGGTCAGGAAGGTCAGCACCAGCAGGGCCGGTCGACGGACCACCGCGCCGATGTCCGTTCCCATGCCGCTGACCACGAAGAAGACCGGCACGAAGAAGCCGAACGCGACGCCGTCCAGGCGTGCGAGCAGCCGCTCGTGGTCGGGTGGGAGCAGCAGCCGGACGATGCCGCCGGCCACAAAGGCGCCCAGCACGACGTCGAGGCCGGAGCGGCCGGCCAGCGCGAGCAGCAGGACCAGCAGCAGGACCACGAGCCGCACCGGGGCCTGGGCGGTGGTCTCCGCGCCGCGCGCCACCAGCGCGGGCACGACCCGTCCGTGCCGGCGCCACAGGACCAGCGCGCCGCCCAGCAGCCCGGCCAGCACGGCGAAGCCGGCCAGCGACAGCAGACCCTCCCACGCTCCGTCGGAGCCGAGCAGCAGGCTGATCGCCAGGATCGGGCCGAGCTCGCCGACGGCGCCGTTGGCCATCACCAGCCGGCCCAGCGGCTGCTCGAGCAGCCCGCTGTCGCGCAGGATCGGCAGCAGGGTGCCCAGCGCGGTCGAGGTGAGCGCGATGGCGACCGCCACCCAGGCGGTCACGGTGCCGAGCTTCGTCAGCACGCCGACCCAGGCCAGCGCGAGGAGCATCGACGCCGCCCAGGCCAGCACCGCGCGGCGACCGGACCGGCCGGTGAGGCTGGCCGGGTCGACCTCCAGGCCGGCCATGAAGAAGAGGAAGCCGAGCCCCAGCTCGGCCAGCAGCGCCACCGGCTCGTCCTTGTGGGCCAGCCCCAGCCCGAACGGACCCAGCGCGATGCCCAGCGCGAGCAGCAGCACCACCTCGGGGATGCGCAGCCGGCGCAGCAGGCCGGCGGCCAGCGGGGCGACCGCGGCGGCGCCGGTGATCCACACCAGGCTGGTGAAGGTCTCGTGCACGCTCGGACGGTAGCGGGGCAGGACCTTCGGCGCGCCCCGTACGCTCGCCGGCGTGGCCATCCTGCTCGTCGTCCACCACACCCCGAGCCCGCCGTGCCAGGCGCTGCTGGAGGAGGTGCTGCGCGGTGCGCGCGACGACGCCATCGAGGGGGTGGAGGTCGTGGTCCGGCCGGCGCTGGCCGCCACCGCCGTCGACGTGCTGGCCGCCGACGGCTACCTGCTGGGCACACCGGCCAACTTCGGCTACATGTCCGGCGCCCTCAAGCACTTCTTCGACCTCGTCTACTACCCCTGCCTGGAGGCGACCCGCCGCCGGCCGTACGGGCTGTGGGTGCACGGGAACGACGACACCGCCGGCGCGGTGGCCTCGGTGCGCAGGCTGGCCGAGGGGATGGGGTGGGAGCCGGTGGCCGCCGCGGTGGAGGTGACGGGCGCGCCGGACCGCGCCGCGCGGGAGGCGTGCTGGGAGCTGGGCGGGACCGTGGCGGCCACCCTGGCCGGCTGACGCGGGCCCCGGGCCCGACGCTGAAGGGCGACCTGCACCCCCGGGCCCCGCCCCCCCGCCCCGCCCCCCCCCGCGGGGGGGTGGGCTCTCCCCCCCCCCTCCCTCCGGGCGGATAGGGGGAATCCCCCCCGCGACGCGGCGATCAGAGATCGCCGTGGAGCAGCCGGCGCCGGTTGCCCGCCGGGTCGCACTCCCGCCCCACCCTCCAGGGAGGGGGCGGGCCAGTGGCCACCGTCACCGACCCGGGTGAGCCGGCTACCGACCGCTCACCTGCAGCCTCGGCCGCCGGCCAGGCTCACCCCAGGGACCTACGTCCCCGAACCCGTCCTGCGCACGGCTTCTTAGCTCCTACGAGTTGTCGGAGACCGCCTCGAGAACCTCGTGCTCGCGGCCCGGCTCCAGCCCGACCCCGGGCACCAGCGGGGTGCCGGCGTGCGCCAGGACGTCGCGGGCCGACGCCTGCACCGGCCGCGGGGCGAGCCCGCTGGCCAGCGCCCTCTGGTTGGACACCGCGGAGATCCAGCGGTCCTCGTCCTCCCCCGACCACAGCGGCAGGCTGCGACCGTCGTGCAGGCCGTGCGCGGCCACCTGCTCCGCGCCCACCCACCGCAGCCGGGTGCCCTCCGGGGCCACCGCGGAGGCGACGTCCTCCAGCAGCTGCTCGAAGGTGTAGCCGGACGCCGTGCCGACGCCGTTGAAGGCGCCGCTCACCCCGTCCTCGAGCAGCCGCACCACCCACTCGCCCTGGTCGCGGGCGTCGACGACCTGCACCGGCGAGTCCTGCGGGCCCGGCGCCAGCACCTCGCCGCCGCGCGCCAGCCGGTGCACCCAGTAGGTGAACCGGCCGGTGGGGTCGTCCGGGCCCACCACATAGGTGGGCCGGATGACCAGCAGGTCCTGGCCGTGGGCCTCGGCCGCCGCCTGCTCGCACAGCGCCTTGAGCCCGCCGTAGGTCTCGCCGGTGACCTCCTCGGTGGTCGGGTCCGCCAGCCCGGCCAGCGGGGCGTCCTCGGTGGCGCCGGGGCCGGGCGGCGGCGCGTAGGCGCTCACGCTGGAGACGTAGACGTGCCGGCCGCCGCGACCGTCCAGGGCGGCGGCCAGGGTGCGGACCTGGCGCGGCACGTAGGCGCAGACGTCGACGGTCGCGTCCCACGTGCGCCCGTCGAGCACGGACAGGTCGCCGTCGCGGTCGGCGTGCAGGTGCTCGGCCTGCGGGAACGGATCGTCATCCGTTCCCGAGCCGCCTCCCCGGTGCAGGAGCGTGACCTCGTGCCCGCGCCGCAGGGCGGCGTCCACGATGTGCCGGCCGACGAACCGGGTGCCGCCGACGACGAGGATGCGCATGCTCGATCCGTTCATGAGGGGTCGGGTTCTTGTTCGTAGGTCCGAAGGATCGACACCTATCAGGTGTCGATCCTTCGGACGTCACGGCAACGCTCGGCGGGGTCTCAGCGAGCGGGCGTCTGGCGCACGAACGCGACGACGGCCGCCGCCAGTTCCTCGCCGGCGTCCTCCTGGAGGAAGTGGCCGGCGTCGGCGATGACGGGGTGCTCGCGGCCCTGCGCGCCCGGCATGGCCCGGCGCAGCACCGGGGCCATGCCGCCGGTGATCGGGTCGCCGTCGCTGAACGCCACCAGGAACGGCGTGCTCGACGAGGAGAGCGTCGCCCAGGCCTTGCGGTTGGCCTCCGACGCCGGGTCGTCCGGGGCGGTGGGCACCAACGGCGGCATCGCGCGCGGCCCGGCGAGGTAGCTCTGGTCCGGGAACGGCGCGTCGTAGGCGGCGCGCTGCTCCTCCCCCAGCCCGCGGCGGCAGCCGCTGGCCACGAAGCGGGCGACGTCGAGGCTCGGCGCGCTCTCGACGGCGCGCCGGAACTGCCACCACACCTCGGGCATCGGCTGGTCGCCGGTCGGCAGACCCGTGTTGGCCGCCACGATCCGTGCGAACCGGTCGGGGTTCTCGGCCGCCACCCGGAGCCCGATCAGCCCGCCCCAGTCCTGCCCGACGAGGGTGACACCGGTCAGGTCGAGCGCGTCGAACAGCGCGGCCCGCACCCATTCGACGTGCCGGGCGTAGCTGTGGTCCTCCACCCGCGCGGGCTTGTCCGAGCGGCCGAAGCCGACCAGGTCCGGAGCGACCGCGCGCAGGCCGGCGTCGGCGAGGGTGGGCAGCAGCTTGCGGTAGAGGTAGGACCAGGTGGGCTCGCCGTGCAGCAGCACCACCGGCTCCCCGTCCGCCGGCCCGGCCTCCACGTAGGCCATCCGCAGCGTGCCGCCGTCGGGATCGGGCACGTCGACGTAGCGGGGCTCGTAGGGGAAGTCGGCCAGGGCGGCGAAGCGCTCCTCGGGTGTCCTCAGCGTCTGCACCCGCCATGCCTACCGGAGCGGGGACCCCCTGTCGACGGCCGCTCGTCGAGCACCGCGTCCGGTTCCCGCCCGGCAGCGGGCAGACTGTGTGCCCGGTCAGCAGGGACGGGGGCGCAGCGGTGGCGAGCAGGGCGGGACGGCTGCTGGCCGACGTCCGCCCGCTGCGGGAGAGCGCCGACTTCCGCCGGCTGTGGCTGGGCGGCCTGCTCTCGGCGGTCGGCGGCTCGATGGGCACCTTCGCCGCGGCCCTGCAGGTCTACCGGCTCACCGGCTCCAGCGCCGCGGTCGGCGCGCTCGGAGCCGCGGTGGCGGTGCCGATGGTCGTGGTGGGGCTGTTCGGCGGGAGCCTGGCCGACGCCGTGGACCGGCGGCGCCTGGTGCTCGCCACCAGCACCGGCCTGCTCCTGGTCTCGGCGCTGCTCACCGCACAGGCCGCCCTGGACTCGCCGCACGTCTGGCCGGTCTACCTGCTGGTCTCCGGCATGGCGCTGCTCAGCAGCATCGACGGCCCGACCCGGCGCACGCTGGTCGCGGCCCTGCTCCCCCCGGAGCGGATGGGCGCCGGCTTCGCGCTGTCCCAGCTCTCCTTCGTGGCCAGCATGATCTGCGGGCCGGCGCTGGCCGGCGCGGTGACCGCCGCGGTGGGCCTGAAGGGCTGCTACCTGCTGGACACCGTGAGCTTCGCCGCGGTCCTCCACGCGGTGGCGCGGCTGCCGGCGGTGCCGCCCACCGCAGACATCCGCCGGCCCGGGCTGGCGTCGGTGGCAGAAGGACTGCGCTACCTGCGCCGGTCGAAGCTGCTCACCGGCGTGCTGCTCGCGGACCTGGACGCGATGGTCCTCGGCATGCCGTTCGCGCTGCTGCCGGCGGTCACCGCCGAGCGCTTCGGTGGCGACGCCCGCACCCTCGGGCTGCTCACCGCCGCGCCCGCCGTCGGCGGGCTGGTGGCCACTGTGCTGTCCGGGCACGCGAGCCACGGGCGCCGGCCCGGGCGCACCATGCTCGTCGCCGTCGCGGTCTGGGGCGGCGGGGTGGCCTGGTTCGGCCTGGCCCGCTCCCTGCCGCTCACCCTCGCCGCGCTCGTGCTGGCCGGTGCGGCCGACGCCACGAGCGTCGTCGTCCGCTCCCTGCTGGTGCAGCGGGTCGTCTCCGAGGAGGTGCGCGGCCGGGTGACCGCCGTCGACTTCGTGGTCGGCGCCGGCGGCCCGCAACTGGGCAACGTGCGGGCCGGCGTGGTCGGCTCGCTCACCACACCGTCGCTGAGCGCCCTGGGCGGCGGCATCGCCACCGTCGTCGGCGCCGGCCTGCTGGCGCTCGCGTTCCCTGCGCTGGTCCGCTACGACACCCGGGCGGCGGACGTGTCGGGCGAGGTCGCCGTCGAGCCGGCACCCGGCCCCGTGGCGTGACGGTCCCGGACATGGGTGGGCCACCGACACGCATCGATGCCTATCGGTGGCACACCCATTCTTGATCTTGCCCCGGTGCCTACGGCTGCGGGTCGGACCCGGCCTCGAGCGGGCGCACGTCGATCCGCCCCTTCAGGCAGACCTGGCCGCCCTCCCACGCGGACTTCAGCTGCGTGGTCTGGTCCGGCGGGGTGACCAGGAGGGTGGCGGCGGTGGGCTCGCAGGCGGAGTCGGTGGGCTCGCCGGGGCCCGGCACGACCGACCAGTGCATCAGCGTGGAGGCCTTCTCGCCCTGGGCCAGGGTGACCTGCTTCTTCGTCCCGGCCGAGCGCACGACGTCGGTGGGCACCTTGCCGCCGGAGGCCGAGAGCAGCTGGAGGCCCGGGTAGCCGACGACGAAGCAGGAGCTGGCCGAGGTGTTGGTGAAGACCAGCGCGGCATAGCGCTGGCCCGCCGCCGACTGACCGGGCACGACGTCGGCCCGCAGATCCTTGGTGGTGCACTCCACCGGGCCGGTCGGCGTGGGGGTGGCGGGGGCCGACTCGGTCGGGGTGGCCGGGGCGCTCGCGGACTCGCTCGCGGCCGGCGCCGACGACGTCGCGGACTGCTGCGGCGCGGCGGCGTCGGCGTTCGAGGACGAGGAGCCGCCCGAGCAGGCGGACAGCGCCAGCGCTGCGACGGCGGCCACGGACAGGACGGACAGGCCGGAGCGGGCGCGCGTCGAGCGGGCCGAGCGCGTCGAGGTGGTGGTGCTGCTGGTCTGGCTGGTCGTGCTGTCCGTCATGGTGGTTCCTTCCCCGAGGGTTGTACTGGGGTCCTGCACTGGTCGTCGCGCACTGGTCGTCGTACCTGTCCTGCACGTGGTGCGGGGCGGGAGGGCTCGTCGGCCCCTCCGCCCCGCACCATCCAAGACGACGATCCCCCCGAGCCGGTTGTCGACCCGCCGTAGGCCGTTCGGGTGACGGGCCCGGACGCACTCAGCGCGTGCGCCGCGCCTCCAGGTTCCGGCGCACCGCCTGGCGCAGCGGCGGGACCACGACGCCCTCGTGCGCCATCCGGTGCCGGACCTTGCGCCGGGTCACGACGACGCCGGCGATCCCCACGGCCCACACGACGAACTGCACCGACAGCGCGGCCCGGAAGGCCCCCAGGGAGTAGGTGTCGCCGCTGCCGGCCGGGGTGAGCACGTCGAGCACCACGCCGACGGCGAGGATCGTGAGCAGCGAGGCGATGAACCCGCCGACGTTGACGATGCCGGTGGCGGTGCCCAGGCGGTTGGGCGGGTTGAAGGTGCGGGCGTAGTCGAAGGCGATCATCGAGCCGGGGCCGCCGAGCGCCAGCGTCAGCACGAGCAGCACCAGCAGCCACAGCGGGGCGGGGTGCGGCAGCGACAGCACGGCCGCCCACAGCCCGATCGTGACGGCGACGACGCCCAGCACCAGCCAGCTGCGGCGCAGCGGGTGCCGGGCCACCATCTCACCGAGGAACGGCGCGAACACCATGCCGGCGAGCACGAACACGGTGAGCAGGGCGCTGGCCTGCGCCGGCGGCAGCTTCTCGGCGGACTCGAGGAACGGGAAGCCCCACATGAGGGCGAACACGGTGCCCGAGAACTGGGTGACGAAGTGGGTCCACAGCCCGAGCCGGGTGCCGGGGTGGCGCCAGGCGGTGGCGAGGTCGTGGCGCACCTGGCCCAGCGAGACCGCCGACGTCCGGGGCGCGGCTCCGGCGGGCGCGTCGCGCAGCAGAGCCAGGGACAGCACCGCGGCCAGCACGCTGAAGGCGGCGGCGGCCAGGAAGGCCGGCGTCCAGCCCGGGCCGTGCAGGAGCGCCACCAGCGGGATCGCGCTGAGCACCTGGCCGAGCTGGCCGACGATGCCGGTCAGCTGGGTGACCAGCGGCACCCGACGGGCGGGGAACCACGCCGAGACCATCCGCAGGACGCTCACGAACGTCATGGCGTCGCCGGCCCCGACCAGCACGCGGGCGGCCACGGCCGACCCGACCGACCCGGCGGTGGCCAGCAGCACCTGCCCGCCCGCCATCAGCACGGCGCCGGTCACCACCAGCAGGCGGCTGCCGGCACGGTCCAGCGCCACCCCGACCGGCACCTGCAGGCCGGCGTAGACCAGCAGCTGCAGCACGGTGAACGTGGCGAGGATGCCGGCCGAGGCGCCGAACCGGTGCGCGGCGTCCAGCCCGGCGACGCCGAACGAGGTGCGCTGGAGCACGGCCACGACGTAGGCGACGACGCCGACGGCCCACACCGTCCAGGCGCGCCCGCCGGTCCGCGTTGCGCCGCTCATGCCCCTGCTCTCCCGGCTCGTCCTGCGTCGTCTCGTCCCGCTGCTCGGTCCGCTGCTCGGTCCGCTGCTCGGTCCCCCCGTTCGGCACCCTGCGCTGCACGTCATCGGCCGCGCGTGATCGGGTGCGCCCGGGAGGGACAATGATCCTCGTGCCCCAGCCTGTTCCCGCACACGGTCGTCTCGACGCCGCGTCCGTCGACCACGCGGGCGATGCCCGCCGCGCCGCCCTGCTGACCACCGACGTCGAGGCGGCCGCGGCCGCGCTGCGCGCCGGGGCGCTGGTGGCGCTGCCGACCGAGACCGTCTACGGCCTCGGCGCCGACGCCGGGAACCGGGACGCGGTGGCCCGGGTCTACGCCGCCAAGGGGCGCCCCACCGACCACCCGCTCATCGTCCACCTCGCCACCGCCGACGACGTCGACCGCTGGGCCGTGCAGGTTCCCTCCTGGGCGCGGCTGCTGGCCGCGGCCTGCTGGCCCGGGCCGCTCACGCTGGTGCTGCGCAGGGCGTCGGGGGTCGGGGACTGGGTGACCGGCAGGCAGGACACCGTGGGGCTGCGGGTACCCGCGCACCCCGTGGCGCACGCGCTGCTGGCGGCCTTCGGCGGCGGGGTGGCGGCGCCCTCGGCCAACCGGTTCGGCCGGGTGAGCCCGACCGACGCCGAGCACGTCCTCGACGAGCTGGCCGACGTCCTCGAGCCGGGCCGGGACCTGGTGCTGGCCGGCGGGCCGAGCGAGGTCGGCGTGGAGTCGACGATCCTCGACTGCACCGGCCCGGCGCCGCGGCTGCTGCGGCCCGGCGGGGTGTCGGTGCAGGAGGTCGAGGCCGTGACCGGGCTGGAGGTGGTGGCCGCCGACGGGTCGGTGCGCGCGCCGGGCACCCTGGCCGCGCACTACGCCCCCGCCGCCCGGGTGCGCCTGGTCCCGCAGGACGAGCTGCCTGGCGCCGCTGCCGCCGCCGAGGGGCCCGTGGGCGTGCTCGCCCCCGCCGACGTCGCGACCCCGGCCGGCGCCGTGCGGCTGGCCGCGCCGGACGACGCCGCGGCCTACGCCCGGGCCCTCTACGCGGCCCTGCGCCGGGCCGACGACCTGGCGCTGCGCACCGTGCTCGCCGTGCCGCCGAGCACCGGGGCGCTGGCCGACGCCGTCGTCGACCGGCTGCGGCGGGCCGCGGTGGGCAGCGCCCGCTAGTCATTCCTACAAGTTGTAGGACAGCGCGCGGATCTCGGTCGGGCCAACCCGGCAGCAGCCGCCGACGAGCCGCGCCCCGGCGGTCACCCAGGAGCGCACCTGGTCCGCGGCGAACCTCGGGTCGCCGGTCCAGGTGCGCGCCTCGCCGTCCCAGCCCTCCCCGCTGTTGGGGTAGACGACCACCGGCAGCGCGGTCCCGGCCGCAGCCCGCACCAGCGGCTCGACGTCGTCGGGCGCGGTGCAGTTCACCCCCACCGCCAGCACGTTCGGGCTGCTCGCGGCCAGCGCGAAGGCCTCCTGCACCGGCTCACCGGCCCGCGTGCGCAGCCCGGCGCAGGTGAGGCTCAGCCACGCCGGCACCCCGAGCCGGTCGACCTCGGCCACCAGCGCCTCGGCCTCGGCCAGGCACGGCACCGTCTCGCAGGCCAGCACGTCCGCACCGGCGTCGGCCAGGATCTCCAAGCGAGAGCGGTGGAACGTGCGCAGCTCGCCGACCGAGAGGTCGTAGTCGCCGCGGTACTCCGAGCCGTCGGCGAGCACGGCGCCGTAGGGACCGACCGAGGCGGCCACCCAGCGGGGCACGCCGTCGTCCTCCGCTGCGTCGCGGGCCCGCGCGGCCAGCCGCACGCTCTCGCGGAGCAGCCGCTCGGCCTCGGCCCGGTCCAGCCCGGCGGCGGCGAAGCCCTCGAAGGAGGCCTGGTAGCTGGCCGAGGTGGCGACCCGGGCGCCCGCGGCGAAGTAGGCGGCGTGCGTGGCGACGACCTCCGCCGGGTCGTCGCGCAGCAGCCGCGCCGACCACAGGTCGTCGGAGAGGTCGTGGCCGCGGCGCTCGAGCTCGGTGGCCAGGCCGCCGTCGAGCACGACGACGCCGTCGCGCAGCGCCTCGCGCAGGGCAGGACGTCCGGTCATGCTCCCGACCCTATGCAGGCACTGCCCGGGACCGGCGCGAGAGGTCGAGCCGGTCGACCTTCGGCCCAGCCCGCCGGGCCCGTCCGGGGGCAGGCTCGGGGGACGGAGGTGGTGACCGTGTCCCGTCGCAGCAGGCAGACCCACGAGGAGCACGTGCGCCGCGCGCACGAGCTCGAGCTGCTCGCGGAGGAAGGCGAGCCGGCGCCCACCACAGGACCGGGCGACGGCGGCGAGGAGCACGAGCGGTCGGTGGCCGCGCGCGAGGCCGAGCAGGAGGAGCGCCGCGCCCGCGAGCGCGAGCACGGCCACGACCAGCCCTGGGTGCCCACCAGCGGCCTGGTCGACCGCGCCGCCCGGCGCAACCCGCGCCGCCAGTGACCCTTCCCTCCGGCTCCTTGCCGTGATCAAGCACGAAAGGTGAAGGGAACGGCGGGCTCAACCGGTGGATGCAACGAGGAACCCGTCGAGGGCTTCGGCGGGAGTCTGCCAGTCCAGGGTCTCGCGGGGTCGGGTGTTGAGCTCCTCGGCGACCCGGTCGAGCTCGGCCTGGCTGATTCCGCGGAAGTTG
>JBQCIO010000236.1:0-24826 GCA_051953655.1 Motilibacteraceae bacterium | reverse complement strand
GTCTCGAGTTCCTCCATGAGATGCCAGCCCAGGTCCTGCGCCCATTCGCGCTCACTGCTGGTCCGAAGGGCACGCGCGCGGCTGTCGTCGGCGAGGTAGCCGTAGACGGTGGGGTCCTTCCTCCACCTGAAGGTCAGGAGGACACCTTCTGCCGCCGGGACCGCGTCGAGGAGCAGGGCGTTGCGGGCGATGGCGCCGGGCCCGCGCGATCGCCGAAGCAGCCCTCTTAGACGGAACCGGACGGTTGAACGCCGCCCAGGTGGTGGCGAACACCCGCGCCATGACCGCCGCGATCGACCTGGCCGACACCGTCACCGCCGAGGCGATGCTGGCCATGCACGACGCGCTCCTGCGCCCCCACCACCCGGACATGGCCGGGAAGTGGCGCACCGAGCAGGTGTGGATCGGTGGCGGCCACCTCGGCCCGCACCACGCCATGTTCGTCCCACCCGCCCACGGCCGGGTCCCCGGCGCGATCGACGACCTCGTCGCGTTCATGGCCCGCGACGACATCCCCGCCCTCGTGCACGCCGCCATCGCGCACGCCCAGTTCGAGACCATCCACCCGTTCCCCGACGGCAACGGGCGCACCGGGCGGGCCCTGCTGCACGCGATGCTGCGCGGCAAAGGCCTCACCCGCGCCGTGACCGTGCCCGTCTCGGCCGGGCTCCTCGCCGACGTCGACGCCTACTTCGCCGCCCTGACCGCCTACCGGGCCGGAGACCCGGCCGGGATCGTCGACCTGCTCGCCACCGCCTCCTTCGCCGCCATCGCCAACGGGCGCATCCTGGTCGCCGACCTGCACCACATCCGCGACGCCTGGACCGAGCAGGTCCGGGCCCGCCGGGGCTCCGGCTCGTGGCGGATCCTCGATGTCCTGCTGCGCCAGCCGGTCGTGGACGCCCCGCTGCTCGGCCGCGAACTAGGCATCGCCACCAGCAACGTGTACCGGCTCCTCACCCCGCTGATCGAGGCCGGAGTCCTGGTGGAGACCACGTCGAAGACGCGCGGGCGGATCTGGCGCTCGACCGAGGTGATCGCGGCGCTGGACGCGTTCGCGGCCCGCGCGGGTCGCCGTACGCGGCCGGGCCGGTAGACCGACCTGCGTGGGGCCGCAGATGCGCGACTGCCCGCGGTCAAACACGGGGCTGCTGTGCGCACCCCCTACGCGGAAGCGCCGAGCACTCCTTGATACCTGGCTCGCAGTCGCACGCGCCGTGACGAGTCCTTGAGTGCGTCATAGACGAGGAGTGACTGGTCAGAGGCGTCGAGGACGATGAGGTGATCGCCCGCCCAGACCGACGGCATGTCATCCGTCAGCACGCCAGGGGCTCCCGGCGCCAACGGGACGTAAGTGCCAACTCGCTTGGTCGCACCACTGTCCAGGTGGATCACGTCAAGGTCGAGGCTTCGCCCGTCGCTACTCACGGCCGCTGACGCCAGGTACTGCCCGTCGGGGCTGAGGATGCCCGCTCCGGCGATGCGTCCGTTCACTGGTTGGACGGTCACATGCCTGCGGTCCCCGACCTGTGCGTAGGAGCCGCAGCGCGCCGACTTGCAGGTCTCGTCGAGCAAGAACAGGCGGTCGGCTGCGGCATCGACGACCAGCGAATGCGACGCAACGGTTTGAGTGACGTGACCTTGAGGGTCAAGCAGGACGACGGAGGCGTACACCTCGCCGTCTGGTCTTCCGGTCGTCGTGTGGTCGTCCAGCAGTTGTGCCACGACCCCGGCGCGGCTGTCCGATGTTGGTTTGACGCGGCAGGGAAGGAGCAGCGGGCCGCTCACTCGGCCAGTTGACGCGTCGATGTGCTGCAGCCGGTACTGCACGGCTCCAGCAACCGTTCCGGCGACCGGGGGACAGGCCGCGTGGTCGGTGGACTCGGTGACGATCCAGTAGCCGGAGTCCCGCGCGCTGGGGAACCAGTCCGAGGCGGGGTGCAGGCGGTTGAGTCCGGTCGCGGGCGTCGGGCTACTCCCGCCCTGAGTGGCCGCAGGGCCGGTCAGGTGAATGCTCGTCAGGACTCCGTCGAGGATGCCCACACTCGTGTTCGCGTCCACCTGCCGGACTCGGTCGATGCCGAGGCTGTTCGACGCAGGATCGATCGTCGCAGCCGCCCCCAGGGGCACGCCTTGGTCGCTAAGCACTTGACGTTGACCCTGCGCATCGATGAGCGAGAACTGATGAACCTCAGAGGGGCCCTGGCCGCTCTCGGTAGCGGAAGAGCATGCGGCCGCAGCCATTGGCAACAGGCAAGCGACAGCGAGGGAAGCGGCGCGCCGTGCTCCCCACCCGCGAGTGCGGGTGGGGAGCACGGGCATGGGTTGAGAAGTCACGGCTTCGGGGTGCACGAGGTGGTCGCGGTGCACTCGGAGAAGAACGGGTTGGTGATGATCGCGTTGACGTCTCCCAGGATGGAAGTCGTCGTCGTGCAGTTGGCGTTGTTCTGAGTCTTCGTGTCTTTGTACTCCTGGAACTCCGCCTTCGGCTGCGCGTAGCCGTAGTTGCCCGCGGCGACGTTCATCTGGTCGGTGACGGTGACGCCGGTGGTCGTTGTCTTGGTTACCGTGACGGAGAAAGTGCCTTGAACCTTCGCGATCATGTAGTCGAGGGTGACCGTCGCGCCCCCCATAAGGGCCGTGGCACGCGACTGGGTCGTGGTGATCGAGATGGACAGCGGCCCCGAGGTCGCGGCGCGCTTGCCCACCGCGGTGCCCTCGGACTGGTAGGTCACGCCGCCCACCTTGGACGTCGTCTCGTAGGAGTCGACGACGCACGCGTTCGTGGCCGCGCTGGCTGAAGAAGCCGGAATGAAGGCGGCAGCGGCCACCACAATGGTGCTGGCTGCCAGCATGCTGACTCGTCTGATCATGAGTGCGAATCCCCCCGTTGTGCGGGGGACTCTCCGCCCCCCGGTCAACACGAACCGTAGAGGGTGGGCGACGCCACGTCTACGAAATCCCCGAGTCAATTTCTCGCTCGCAAATTCGGGGTCGAGCCGCTCCAGGTGGAAGCAGCAGTTCCGCCTGAGGTTGACGTCCAGTCGGGTATCGCATCAGGCCGACGGGCAAGGCTTCTCGGTATGTCGGGGCCGCAGGGAAGACTTAGGGACATGGAGAAGCAGGTCGAGCAGGTTGCGGTCTTCGGGGACCTGGGTGGGCACCAGCAGGTGTTCGCCGGGCACCTGCGCGCCCTCGGCGTCGACCCGGACACCGGTCAGATTCCGCCGGACCTCCGTTTGGTGCTGGTCGGGGACCTCGTGCACCGCGGCCCGGACTCACCCGGTGTCCTGCGCTGCGTCGACCGGCTCCTGCGCGCCCACCCGGACCGGTGCGTCGTCCTCATCGGTAACCACGAGCGCCAGTACCTGCCCGACCAGACCGTCATGTTCGAATGGCCTGAGCACGTCGACCAGCAGGTCCTGGACGAGACGCTGCTTCGCTGGTGGGGCGAGGGCCTGCTCCGGCTCGCGCACGCCGAACGGACCGGCGGGATCCCGCTGCGCCGCGGTGACGGCACCACCGACCGGGTCGGCGCCGGGGAGATCCTCATCAGCCACGCAGGCTTGACCCGGGGTCTGTGGTCCTGGCTCGGGCAGCCCGCCACCGCGCACGAGGCAGCGGTCCTGCTCAACGCCGGGCTACCGGACCAGGCCCACCCCGCCTGGAACCCCGGCGCGATGATCACCGGGGAGCCCTCGGCGCTGGCCGGAGTCACCTGGGCCGGAACGTTCGAGTTGTACCTGCCGTGGTTCCAGCACCCCGACGCCCCGTTCCACCAGGCGCACGGGCACGCCGCCATCTACGACGCGCGCCGCCAGCAGTGGGTGAAGGTCCTGCAGGCGCTCCGACGGTCCGAGGACCTGCGCGCCCTCATCCACCACAACGGCGTCACCGGCGTGACCGCGGTCGAGATCCCCGACAGCCGAGTACTCGCCGACGACCTGGCAGGCGAGGGCGGGGAGGTCTTGCCGGGCGCCGATGGCGGGCGGGCCGTGATCTTCGGGGTCGACCCGGGCCACGCCAAGTACCCGGCCCGCGTCTCCGGCCCGCTCGCCCTACCCGTCACAGACCAGGGCGCAGACCAGGTGGCGTAGGAGACGTGGGGTCGTCCGGAACCGGAACACGGCGCTCCACAGTCCGAGCGACCAGGTGCCGCAGCCGCAGCGCCGTGCGCTGGCGCGACGGTGCCCGCCAGTAGGCGTAGTCCCCGTCGCTGAACCGGACCCGCCGCTCGACCACCGTCCCGGCCAAGGAGATCTCACTGCAGACGACGGTCCCGTCGAGCCACTCGCGGGCCCGGCCCAGTTGATCGTGCAGCGCCTCAGCCTTGTCCGGCTCGTCGTAGGCGTAGTCATGGATCTCGCAGTCCCCGACCAGCAGGAAGCAGAGTTCGTCCTCGCCCCACTGGATCACCGCGGTGCGCGCGCTAGCCGCCCACCGCAAGGTGACCAGCACCCAGACGCCGCGGCGCGCCACGTCGACGGTGAAGCCGGGCTGCCCGGCCCAGGCTGCGGTGACCAGGTCGACCATCTCCTGCTCCAGCACCACGCCTCCTCCTCCTCCTCCTGGGCCAGCGAGCGCGGCGGGGGCGGCGAGGCCAACACCTGCCCCCCTCGCTGCCCCTCAGACCCAGCCGATCTCGGTGACGCCCATCTCCGTCAATCGGACGCTGGCCTCGTGGCGAACCTTGTCGTCCGGGTCGAAGCCCAAGACAGCCAAGCCGTACGGGGGTGTACGTGGGTTCCGTGCTGCCATCAGCCGCCGCCGCGGGTCCCAATGGTGAGCCAGTGCCGCGAGCGCGTCGTCTGGGAAGTTCGGGTTCTCGACCGCGCAGAAGGCGACCAAGATGTCCGGGTCGTGTCCGAGCGCCGTCAGGAGCGGCCCAGTCGCCCGGATGTTCTCCGCCACTGAGCATCGGACCGTGGAGTCGACATCGAGGGCCAGGGCGCGCAGCCCGTCGGTCGCCGACGGGTTGGCCGCGACGTAACCGCGCACCGTGGAGTCGTGGTCATGGGCGAGGGCGCGAAGAAGGTGCAAAGCAGTGTGGGGCGCTAACGCGACGGCCGAGCGGACCTCCAGGTCCGGGTCGACCGCCAGGGCTGCAGCCCCGTCCGGCGAAGCGTTCTCGTTCCAGGCAACCTTGCGCCTCACGTCGACGCTCGGGTCGGCGACCAAGGAAGTCAGCAGCACCGGCGAGGTGGATGGGTTGCCCGCAACCGCGAGACACACCTGCTCATCGACGTCAGCAGCCAGCCGGGCGAGACTCTCCGGCGGGACCCTCGGATTCGTGGCGGCTGCGGCGCGGACCAGCGGTTGGGGGTCGGCGGCCAGCACGGCGAGCATGGCCGGGCTGGCCTGCGAGTCGCAGGCGGCCTGCACTCGCGGAAGCGCCGGTGCGTCCTCGTCCGCCCCCGTGGTGCCCCAGTCGCCGTTCACGGCCATCCCCATCTCCTCGGGCCCCCCGGTCTCCTCGCCGCGCCGCCGGTCCGCCAGCAAGTTGCCGATCAAGTGGGGGTGCCGGGCCAGCACGGTCAGGGTCGGCCGCGGGCGGCGCGACCTGACAGAAACGCCCGGGATGAAACCGGCTCTTTGCACTTGAGGGTGTAGCCGGCTGGTCGGCGCGTCGGGAGGGGTAGGGGTCGAGGTCTTCCGAAGATGGGAGCTCTCACACAACCGGTCCGGAAGACCTCGACGTGTTCGACGCTACCCCTGCGGCGGGCTTCGCCCGCGCTGACCTGACCGCGTTCTGCCGCCTTGATGAGCTCGGGTTGGAGGTGACTGGGCAGCGGCTGGAGCCGGATCGGGCGGTGCTGGCCTGCCGGGTCATCGAGCCGGAGGGCAGCGATGAGCGGTGGTGCCGGCGCTGCGGCTGCGAAGGGGCGGCGCGGGACAGCGTGCAGCGGCGTCTGGCGCACGAGCCGTTCGGGTGGCGCCCGACCACGCTGCTGGTCACGATCCGCCGCTACCGCTGCCCCGGGTGCGGGCACGTGTGGCGTCAGGACACCAGCGCCGCGGCCGAGCCGCGGGCCAAGCTGTCCTGGGCGGCGCTGCGCTGGGCGCTGGAGGGCATCGTGTGCGCTCATCTGAGCATCGCCCGGGTCGCCGAAGCGCTCGGGGTCGCGTGGAACACCGCGAACACCGCCGTCCTCGCCGAGGGCCGCCGGGTGCTGATCGAGGACCCGACCCGCTTCGAGGGGGTGCAGGTCATCGGGGTCGATGAGCACGTGTGGCGGCACACCCGGCAAGGCGACAAGTACGTCACCGTGATCATCGACCTGACCGGGATCCGCGCCGGCACCGGCCCAGCCCGGCTGCTGGACATGGTCGAAGGTCGCTCCAAGGCCGTGTTCAAGGCCTGGCTCGCCGCCCGCCCACCGGCCTGGCGCGACGGGGTGCAGGTGGTGTCCATGGACGGGTTCACCGGCTTCAAGACCGCCACCACCGAAGAGCTACCCGAGGCGGTCGCGGTGATGGACCCCTTCCACGTGGTCCGCCTGGCCGGTGAGGCGCTGGACCGCTGCCGGCGTCGGGTCCAGCTCGAGCTGCACGGACACCGCGGGCGCAAGAGCGACCCGCTCTACCGGGCCCGACGGACCCTGCACACCGGCACCGACCTGCTCACCGACACCCAGTGCGAACGCCTGATGGCCCTGTTCACCGACGACGCGCACGTGCACGTCGAAGCCACCTGGGGCATCTACCAGCGGATGATCGCCGCCTACCGCGAACCCGACCGCGCCCAGGGCCGCGAGAAGATGCATCAGCTGATCGAGGCGATCAGCAGCGATGTCCCCGCCGCCCTGACCGAGATCAGGACCCTGGGGCGCACCCTGATCCGACGCGCCGCCGACGTGCTGGCCTACTTCGACCGGCCCGGCACCTCCAACGGCCCCACCGAAGCCATCAACGGACGCCTCGAACACCTCCGCGGCTCCTCCCTAGGCTTTCGCAACCTCACCAACTACATCGCCAGATCCCTACTCGAGACCGGCGGCTTCAGACCCCGACTACACCGTCAGTTATGAAGAGCCATGAAACCTCGTCCGCCCGTGTCCGTCCGGCCGTCCCACAAGTGCCGCGGCCAGCGCTTCTGTCCCCACCCGGCGAAGTCAGTTCGGGTCGGGGCCGTTCAACTTCACATCCAGCCAGGTGAGGATCCTGCTGATCGGGTCCGTGGCCACGGCGCGACCGCCCGGGGCCAGCGGCACCTCACGGTTGGCGGAGACCAGGAAGGATCGGTTCCCGTCCGAGAGTTGCCAGCCCTCGACCGTCTTGGTCAGGCGTACCCCGGGGGCGAAGTCGAACGTCTCGCGTAGCCGGGTCGCGTGCATCGGGTCTCGCAGCCGCGCCACCCACGTCTCGTTGTGCGGGTCCATCGTCCAGTCCAGGCGGCCCGCGTTCCCCCACGAGATCTCCGCGTCGATCGCGGGCTGCAGCGACCGCCACGTCTCCGGCCCGACCACCGGCGCGAGCAACGGCTTGCCCGGCTCCCGCTCCCAGTTCGAGTCCGGCGCCCCGTCGACGTCGTCCGGTTCCCTCATGGAGCCAGTATCGGCTGGAGCATCCTGGGTCTCCTCACGCTCACCCCAGGCCGTCGGCCGCGACGTCGTGCCCCTGCCCGTTGCTGCCCTCGGCAATGAGCGCGTCGAGCCCGACGACAGACACCGTCCTTTCCCATGCCCCCAGGGTGCTCTGTACTGTGCGGGCGGCCTGCAGCAGTGCATAGTGCGCGTCGAACAGGGTGTCGGTGTTGATGTGCCACTCCGTGAGGTTCACGAACAGCCCGCGGATCGGCACCTCGACCGTCAGCAGGATGCACGGGACCTGCTCGGGCACGACGGGCCCGGCCCCACCAGGCTGCGCGGGCAGCGGAACCGACCGCACCACGGCCTTCACCAGCGGCACCTGCTCCAGCCGGTACAGCAGGGCACGCAGCGCCGCCTCGCCCAGTGGGCCGTCCTTGGCCCGCGCGGGTTGCGGGGTGGTCAATAGTTGGAGGACAGGGGCCTCAGCCAGTTCGAGCACCACGATGCTGAGCGCGCCGTACTCCACGACGACTAAGACATCGCCCTGCCCGCGCCTGACCTTACGCGGCACCGGCTGACCATTGACCATGCCCTGCTGGCGCTCGAACTCCAGCGTCAACGCTTGGCGCATCAGGTCCGGTGTTGGCCGGAAGTCGTTGTTCGGCCACACCTCGACATCGCTCACCCGTCTTGCCCGCCCCCACCCCAACTCAGCCCAGACCCCTGCCCGAGAGCATCCCAGGTGAGCATGGCGGCCCGCGACCACCTGCGGCTCGCCGCGCCGCCCGGCGGCCTCAATCCGGGTGGCCCGACGATGCTTCGAGCCAGGGGTGCGGTGGCGTGCTGGACGGCGGTGGTCGTCCGGTCAGGTCAGCGACGGGAACAGGACGTTGGTGTCGTTCGCGGGAGCCGGGTCCGGGGTGACGGTGACGGTGACGGTGTGGGAGATCCCGACGGTGAGCGGGACGGCGGTGGCGATCTTGCCGAGCAGGGCGGCCTGCAGGTCCACGATGCCGCGCACGTCCACATCTCCGGCGCCGGTGATGACGTCTCCGTGCGCCAGGCCCGCGGCCTCAGCGGGGGAGCCGGGCTGGACGGCCACGACCAGGGCGCCCGGGGTGGACCCGGCGGGCGCGTCGCTTCCCTGTATCCCGATCGTGGCGGCCGGGGGCGCGTCCTGATCACCAGGGGAGTCCTTGCGGCTGGCCAGGGTGACCGGCAGGTGCACGAGTGCGCGGGCCCGGGAGACCGTCAGGGTGATCTGGTCGCCCGGGTGGTGCAGGGCGATCTCGTCGAACACCGGGTTCCCGGCGCTGTTCGCGGGCTTGGCGGCCCCGTCGACTCCGACGAGGCGGTCACCGACGTGGAGGACGGAAGATGCGGGGGAGCGGTCCTGCACGGCGACGACGACCGCGTCGGCCGGATGGAGCGGGTCGTCGGCCACCCAGGCGCCCAGCCAGGGCCGGTCATCGGCCACGACGGTGATCGCCGGGCTGGCGGTGTGCGGGTCACCGGACGCCCCGAACGTCTCGGTGAACTGGCGCACCGGGCAGCACGCCGCATCCTCGGCCGCCAGGTAGTCGGCGGTGACCGTGACCCGTTGCGCAGTCGCCGGACCGGTCACAGTCGGGGCGGACAGGTTCGTCTCCGAGGTGTACGAGGTGACCGTCGGGGCGGCGCCATCGGCGGCGTCGACGAACGCGAGGATTCCGGCCGGGTGGTTGTAGTAGTCGTCCAGGCCGTAGATCGCCAGGACGGGCTGGCCGGGGGCGACCTGCACGAGCCGTGCCCACACCTGGCTGACTGGGTGGGTCTGGTCGAACAGCACCTGGTCCCCGGATACCTGGGTGGGGTCGGTGCCGGGAACGTGGAACCCGGCCGGGACGATCTTGTCGGCCGCGTCGAGGGTGAGGTTCCACCGCTTGGCGATTGGGTCGAACGCGAGGACCTGGACGTCGCTGGTGCCGCCCTGCACTGGTTGGCCGGGGGTGAGTCCGGGCCCGGTGGACACGACGACCTCGTCGGCCGGGCGCCCCTGCCCTTCCAACGTGATCGCCTGCTCGGAGACGACCCGGTAGTTCGGGTGCAGGAACTGGGCCAGCGGTGGCGGTGGAGCGGACACCGCCGGGCTCGGCGTGCTCGCCGCGGCCGCCGGTGCGGTGCTGTGCCCGCTAGAACAGGCGGCGGCGAGCAGCAGAACCGGCACGAGCGGCACGATGGGGCGAAGGCGGGCAAGCACCCGCAGAGCGTAGTGGCGTGCCTTACCCGTCGCGGGGGAACTGGGCGCTGCTCCACCCCATTGGCCGAGAGGGCGCTCGGCACGTGATGTCAGGGCTCCGGAACATTAGCCGAAGTCCGGGTTCCTTGACATTGACATATGTTCCGGTACCCTGACACAGGTGAGAGCACGAGTGCGGGACGTCAGATCCCTCGGGGCGGCGGTCCGTCAAGAACGGACAGCCCGCGGCCTGACCCAGGCCGCCGTCGCCCGAGCAGCGGGAGTGTCCCGCCCGTTCGTCATCGCCCTGGAACGCGGCGATGCTGCCCGGGCAGAACTCGGCCGTGTCCTCGCGGTCCTGGCCGCCCTCAACCTGAACGTCCACCTCGTCACGCCCGATAGCCAAGACCGGAGCGGGCAGGCGCCATCGTCCTCGCTCGTTGCTGACTCGGAGCCGACGCTGCGCTCCACCCCCGTACAGGCGCCCACGCCCCCCGCCACCCTGCGCTCCACGGCGGTGCAGGTGGACGCGAACTGGCTGACCGCTCTGGACTCCGTCCTGGGCGGGAGCGCCGCCGACGCTGCCGCGCCGCGCACCCCCGAGCAGGGCCCGCGCTCCCCACAGCGCACGGCCACGCGACGAGTGGCGAAGGCGCAAGCAGGAGTCCCCGCCCCGTCGAGGACCTCGACAGCAAGCGGGTCCGATCGGGTGGCCACGCGCAAGCGCCCGACCAGGAAGACCACGGAAGCCTCGCCCTCGGCGCAGGGCGGTACCGAAGATGCGGGTGAGGGCTGGTGAGCGCCCGCAGGCAGCGGCACCTCAGCGTCTACCTGTACGACCGGTTGGCCGGGGTCCTGGCCCAGCCCACCGGCTCGCTGTCGTTCACCTACGAGCCCGACTATGCCGCCGACCCTGACGCCACCCCGCTGTCCCTGTCCATGCCGCTGCCCCAACGCGCGCACGGGAACAAGGCAGTCACCGCCTACCTCAAGGGCTTGCTCCCGGACAACGAGACCGTCCGTCGCCGCTGGGCGGCCCGGTTCGGGGTGAGGGACGGGGACCTGTTCGGACTGGTCGCCGCGGTCGGTTCAGACGCTGCAGGCGGGGCCATCTTCCTGCCCCCGGACGTCCCCCCGACCGCGCACGGCCACCTGGAGCCGGTGTCCGAGGCGCAGATCGCTGAGCGGCTCAGGCGCCTACGTGAAGACGAGACCGACTGGCTCGACGACGAGGAGCACTGGTCCCTGGCCGGGGCGCAGGCGAAGTTCACCCTGCGCGCCACCGACAGCGGCTGGGCTGTTGCGCATGGGCTGGAGCCGTCCACTCACATCATCAAGCCCGGCATCACGCGCGTCCCGGCGCACGCGGCCACCGAGCACGTCAGCATGCGCGCGGCGGCCGCCCTCGGCCTCGACGTCGCCCGCACCGACTTCCGCCTGTTCGAAGACCAGCCCGCGATCGTCGTCACCCGCTTCGACCGGCTCGTCGCCGCCAGCGGCCAGATCCTCAGGGTGCACCAGGAAGACCTGCTGCAGGCGCTCGCGCTCGATCCGTCCCGCAAGTACGAAGCCGACAGCGGGCCCGGGGTTCAGCGGATTGTCCGCCTGTTCCGCTCCCTGCCCGCGGACTTCGCCGCCGACGCCATCGCTCGCTTCGCCCAAGCCCTCATCGTCAACGCCGTCCTGGGCGCCCCCGACGCGCACGCCAAGAACTACGCTCTGCTCCACGCCGGGGCCGCGGTGCGCCTGGCCCCGCTCTACGACCTCGCCTCGGGCCTGCTCGGCGAACGTGGCGGCACCCTGCGCTACCCGCGCTCCGCCATGTCCATCGGCGGCGAGCGCGCGTTCGGCGCGCTCCAGCGCACCCACTGGGACGGCCTGGCCCGCGCAACTGGACTTCCGGTCGACCAGATCACCGACTGGGTCAGCGCGTACGCGACCGCCGCCCCCGATGCCCTAGCCGACGCCATCAACGCCCTGCCCCGCACCACCCCCGACCGGGACCTACTCACCGGCGCCCTGCTCCCCAGGGTCACCGCCCTCGCACAGATGACCGCACAAGGGCTCACCCAGACCACCCGGCCACCCCGAACCCGGAAGACCCCGGCCGACACCATTCACGCGGCCGCAGCACCGGCCAGCACCGCATGACGCACGCCCGGCGCTGACCTCAGGGCCCGTCCGCTGCGGCCCTCGGCGCACCCGCCGGTACCGTGCGCCCGTGCGTACCGCGGGAGTGGACCTGGCCGCCCAGGACACCGGCACAGCCCTGGCTGTTGTGGACTGGGAGCCGGGCCGGGCGCGGCTGGTCCGGCTGCAGATCGGCGTCAGTGACCGGGACGTCCTCGACGCGGTCGCAGACGCGACCAAGACGGGGCTGGATGCGCCCCTGGGGTGGCCCGCTCCGTTCGTGGAGTTCCTCGCCGCCCACCATCCCGGGCAGGGCATCGTCCCGACCGGGCTCACCGGAGCGCAGTGGCGTAAGACCCTCACCGCACGGGCCACCGACCTGCACGTCGCCCACACCACCGGCGTGCACCCGCTCTCGGTGTCCGCGGACAAGATCGCGCACGTCGCGCTACGCGCCGCAGGGCTACAGGTCACCCTGGCCGCGAACGGCACCCCGGTCGACCGGACCGGCGGCGGTCCACTGGCCGAGACCTACCCGGCAGCCACCCTGAAGTGCTGGGGCTTCCCACACCAGGGCTACAAGAACTCGACCAAGGCCCCGGCCGCCCTTCCGGCGCTGCTGAGGACAGGAGGTCGCGAACCGCCTCGGCCGCGGCAGCCCTGGACCAGGGACGCTCAGGAGGTTCCACGGCTAACGCCCCGGCCGTGCAAGCTCGCCTGACGGCCGCCAGCCACCCCCGCGCGCGTCACGCCACACGAAGCCCTCCCGGTCGGTCAACGCGGCGGCGACCCCCCGTCGGATCAAGGTCTCCGAACCGGTCCATGACGTAGGGACTCCACAGCCCGAGGTCACGAGCCCGCGCCTTCACCCCGGCCCTGTTCCGCGCGAAGATCAGGACGGACACCAGCTCGCAGCCATCGATCGGCTCCCCGCCGTTGACCCAGCCGACGACGCCCCCGCGCACGGCCACAAAGCCTCCACCCCCGCCCGTTCGCATGCCCCACAGGCTACGGGTGGTCGACCGGACCCCGAAGACCCAGACGACAAGCGACCTGGAAGGTCAGGTGTGGCTCCCTGGCCGCACCGGACCACGGCGCGCTCCCGAAATGGGACACACCCAGTTAGCCTCGATCTTTCGTGATCTTCGTCGCCTGGCTCGGTGACGGGTTTGTCGGGCGGGGTGGCCGGGGTCTTTGCTGGAGGGCGTGGTTGTTCTCCGCGTCTGCCGCGGCTTCCGGGCTCCGGTCGTAGGGGCGGGGGTCAGGGTCTGCAGGTCGCGGCGAGGGCGTCCAGGCGGGCGTGGCCGGCCAGGAGGTGCTCGGCCCAGGGCCAGCGTGCGCTGATGCGCAGGCTTCGTGCGCGGGCGGTGGTGATGATCCTCCCGGCGACTTCGAACAGGCGCAGCCGCAGCCGTTTGGGTTCCCAGCGGCGCGCTGGTGTGTCGTGCAGGGCCAGATGCTGGGTCCAGGCCAGCAGGTCGGCGGCGATCTGCACGATCTCCAACCAGATCTGGTTGGCGGCGAAGTCGTGCAGGGGCAGGTTGCGCAGCCCGGTGTCTTTCAGGCAGCGGATGCGGTCCTCGGCGCGGGCGCGGCGGCGGTGGTCCAGCTCGAGCTCGGCGATCCGTCCGCCGCGGACGTTGGTGGCGAACATGGTGATCCGCCAGCCGTCCTGGTCGGTCAGGCGCAGCTGCGCCCCTGGGTGCGGGCGTTCGCGGCGGGCGATGACCCGCAGCCCGGGCGGCCAGGGGCGGCGCCGGCGGTCCAGGTGCGCGGTCAGCTCGGCGACCTGGGCGCCCTCGCGGGGCTGCCCTTCGCCGTCCAACGCGGCCCGCCACGCCTGGCGGGGCACCCGGGCCAGGGCCTGCTTGAGGGGTTCCTGGGCGTTCACCCCGACCGAGTAGGACAGCCCGAGCTGGTGCAGGTGGGCCAGGAACCGGCGAGTGCCGGCGCCGGCGTCCCCGCGCACCAGCACCCGGTGGCGCAGCTCGGGCGGGATCTGCGCCAACGCCGCCTCCAGCACCGCGATGTGGTCATCGGCGTCGTTGGCTCCCGAGCGGCCCGGGCACAGCATCCCGGCCAGCGGCTCCCCGGTGCCCTGCCCGCCGTGATCGGCGAAGGCCAGCAGCGGGTGGAACCCGAAGGTCCGCTTCCACGTCGGCCCGGCCTGCTCCTTCTCGGAGTGGGCGATCACGATGGTGGCGTCCAGGTCGACCACGATCGGCCCGTCGACGGCCAGCGGGCTGTCCAGCCCCCACGCCTGCGCGCGGGCCGCGGCCCGCGCCGCCTGCAGCGCGACCAGGGCGGCCTCGGGTTCGGCGGCCAGGGCCGCGATCAGCCGGGACACCGTCGGGTCCGAGGCGACCGGCCCGAACAGGGCCGGCTGGGCGCGCAGCACGCCCACGTCGGCCAGGCAGTCCCCGCCCAGGGCGACCGCGATCGCCAGGTCCAGCACCGTCTTGCCCGGGTCGTGCACCGACCGATCGGCCCGCCACGGCCCTAGCTGCTCACGCAGCCGCGCCTTCAGCCCGGTTAGCCAGGCGGCCCGGACCAGCAACGACGCGCCGGAGGAGGAGATCAACGACTCGCTGCCGGCGACCATCCGCAGCCGCCGCTCACACCCGGTACCGTTCACCTACGGAGTGCCTTCCCGCCTGGGTCTTCTATGACGTCGCAATCACAGAATCCCAAGCAGGACAGGCACTCCGCTGCTTCGACACACGCCACAGAGCCCGAAGACGTGAAAGATCGAGGCTAGTGTGGGTCTGGGTGCATCCCTGTCCGACCCCCTCGTCACACTCTCCGTGACCGAGAAGGTCGGTCTCTGTCACGGGGGTTTTCGATGAGCGAGGTCAGCGGGGTGCCCGCCTGCCCGAAGCCGTAGCACGCCGGCAGCCGGGTGCGCCGTCGCGGGCTCCGTCCGGCGGCGAGTGGGCCGCAGCAGCGGTTCGAGTGCGTGCTCGACGGCGCACCACTTCTGCACGCGGCCGCTGGACCGGCCGACGGCCCGGCCCAAGCCGCGCCGGGTCCGCTGCCCGGAGGCCGGACACGCGGACGCCCGGGTCGCGGCCCGTGGCACGCGCCGGACGAAGGCGGGCACCTGGGCGCGGTACAGGTGCACCCGCCCGGACGGCTCCGTGCACCACTTCCAGGTCATGGCGCGTGCGGTCGGGAAGACGCTGACCTCGCTGGATGTGCCGCCGGAGTGCCCGGAGCACGAGGACTCGAAGGTGACCCGGCACGGCTCGTTCGGCCGGGGGTCGCGGCGGCGGCAGCGGTACAGGCGCGTGCTTGTGGCCGACGAGGCACACACCTTCGTCCCGCCGCTGTCGCGGGAGACGGTGGAGGTGGGCAGCGACACCTGCGCGACTCGCGACGAGCTGCTGTTGCCGCACAGCGGTGAGCTGACCGGAGCGCGGCACACCCCCTGGTCGCTGGAGGCCGTGGCGAAGGCGCTCAACGACCTGTCGCTGGGGGCGAGCTACGCGAAGGTCTCCCTGGCCATGCGTGAGCATCGCGATCTGGCCGTGCGGCACCTGCACGAGGCGCACAGCATCGACCTGCTCGCCGCCGGCGCGGGCAGCGCGTCGGGGTCGTGGAGGACCAAGCAGGGCAAGACCGCCTGGCACCTGGCCGCCGACCTCGTGGTGCAGTACGCGCCGCTGCTGTTCGAGCAGGCGGTCGAGGCGGTCGTCAAGCGGGAGCAGCGGCAGCGCGCGGCCAACGACGCCGCCCTGGCCGCCCGACCCGAGCGCGTCGCTGGCGGCCCCGCTCACCTACATCCTCGACGAGCTGCCGGTCGTGCTGACCCGCCGCCGCAAGGCCGCGTGCAACCGGTTCCAGCAGGCGCAGTGGAGCCTGCTGGTGGTCGTAGAGGTGCTCTGGCGGCCGGCATCGGACCCGATGACGCTGCCGTCACGGGAGGCGCGGCTGCGCATGGTTCGGGCCTACCCGCGCGGCAACCAGCAGGCGTCGCGGCTGGTGCTCAACGAGCTGCCGGTGCAACCGGACTACATCGTCGCCGACAGCTCGCTGGCCATCACCGGCGCGGTCAACGCGCACTACGGCACCGGAGCGGTCGGCCTCATCCCGAGCCTGTTCCACGTCCACCGCAAGATCCGCGACGGGCTGATGGAGCTGACCGGCACCACGACGAAGGTCGAGGGCCGCGCCGTGCTCATCCCGCAGCTGGCCAAGCACATGGATGTGCTGACCCGGGACGAGCTGCTCAACCGGACCGCCGCCGACTGGTCGCGGTGGTGGGACGAGCTCATCGCCGCCGTCGCGGCGCTGCCGGCCCCGGTGGTGAAGCTCGCCGAGCAGCGCAAGATGTACGAGCCGCGGCTGACCGCGGCGCTGCCGCTGCTGGCCCGCCAGCCACAGCTGCCGGCCTCGAACGCGGCGGTCGAGACCCGCACGCGCCTCCAGCTCGAGCCGTTCCTAGACAACCGCAAGCACCTGTACCGGAACCTGGCCCGCACCAACTTCCTCTTCGACCTGGCCGTGGCCCGCGACCAGGGCGCGTTCGGCGACCTGGACGCCGTGGCGAAGGCCATCCGGGACAGCAACGAGACGGCCGGCGGGTGGGCGCCGGCACCGCGGCTGCTGGCCGACGCGCAGCCGCCGCCGCGGGAGGACGGCACGCCGTCGCCGCGCTACTCGTCGCTGCTGAACCCGCTGGTGGTCGCGGCCCTGGCCGACAAGCGTCTCGGCGGTGCCTCGTGAGCCTGTCCGACTCCGGGTTCGAGCTGTTCCAGCTGCTCACCCAGCGGCCGTTCGTGGTGCTCGACACCGAGTACACGGCCGACCCCGACGGTGACGGCGACCGGCTCATCTCCGCCGCCGTCGTCCGGGTCGTGCGTGGCAAGCGGGTCCGCGACGGCGAGCTGTACCGGGAGATGAACCCCGGCGTCCCGGTCAGCGCCGCCTCCACCCGCGTGCACGGCTTCACCAGCGAGGCCGTCGCCGGCAAGCGGCCGTTCCGCCACCACGCCCCGCCCATCCTCGACGCGCTGCGGGTGCCGGGCGGGTGCTCGTCCAGCACACCGGCAGCGACCTGCGGGTGCTGCGCCGCGAGCTGGAACGTCTCGACGAGGCCCGCGCCGCCGGCGACACACGCGTCACCGTGGGCCTGGCCGATCTGCCGGACCTCCCCGTGATCGACACCAGCACGCTGCCCCGGCTGCTGCGCGTGCCCGGCATCGGCAACCGGGGCGTGGTCAGCCTGGCCACCCTGTGCCAGCTGCTCGGCGTGACCAACGGCCCGGCCCCTCACGCCCGTGGCGACGCCCGGGCGACCGCCGACGCCCTGCTCAAGCTGCTCGTCCACGCGGCCGGCGCGTCCTACGCGTCGCTCGGGGACCTGCTCGCCGACCACGACCGCGGCACCGCGCAGTCCCCGCGTCTGCCCGGCTACATCCGCAGCCGTCGCGACATCGACCCGGTGCTGCCGGCCGCGCACCTGGCCGGCCACGACCGGCCGCTGACGCACGCGGGCATCGCCGACGAGCACCGGGCCTGGCTCGACCTCGCCGGGGAGTGCGCGGCCCTGCGCTGCCCGCACCTGCGCGGCGAGGCGGGCCTGGCCGCCCCGGAGAACGGGGCGGTGCTCCTCGACCCACTGGTCGCGCTGCTCCCCTCGCTGACCGAGCCGGGCCAGCCGGGCACGCTGCTCGGCGCGGTCGCCGAGCTCATCGAGGGGGCCGACCCTGCGGCCCCGACGCTGACGCACACCCGCGCGCTGCGGTGGTGGGCCGGGCAGCGCCCGCTCGTCGCCGCGAGCACCCCCTGCGGAGAGGTGCGCGCCGAGGCGTGCCCCGACTGCCGCGCCGGGCACGGCTGCCCCCGCGACACGATCTACCAGCCGGTCGCACAATCGCCACGCTCGGTGCGCGGGGCGTGCTCACCGAAGCCAGCATCTGCGACCGGCTATTCGGCAGCCGCCCCGACCGGCGCATCAACACCTGGCCCGGCCCGCACCGACGCGGCGGCCTACATGGCCTGGCTCGTCGTCACGAACGAGGACGACGCCGGCCGCATCACCGCCGCGATGAAGTACCTCGAAGTCGCGATGGACAAGAACCTGCACCTCGCCGAGCCCCGCCTGGCGCTGGTCGCCTGCGAGGCCGTCATCGACACCGGGGGCCTGGCCGCCGCCGAGGCCATCGCCGACCAGGTGCTCGCCAACCGCACCAGCGACCTGGCCTACGAGGACCTGCGCCTGTGGCTGACCTGGCACCAGCAGGCCGCCGTCCGCGCCGAACGGGCACTGACGGCCCGGACCATCACCCATCCCCGGCTCGCCCGGCCCGAGGGACGGGTCAACGTGAACCCGTACCTGCCGATCTGACGGGTCCGCCTACGGCGGCAGCCCCTGCCGTCGGGTTCGCGGCCGCGCACCCAGGCGCTGTCCGGAACGCTCGGTACCGTCATCGGTATGGGACAGGCTGAGCATGCGCTCGACGCGGAGGTGGCGCGGCTGCTGGACGGCGTGACCCCGCCGCGAGGCGCCGCCGAGGCATGGGCCCAGGCGCTGCACCCGTACGTGGCGCTGTGCGCCGAGCGGGGCACGCCGGCGGTGGCGGCCGACGAGCTGACGCTGCTGCGCGCCCTCTCCGGGTCGGCCATGCGGCTGACCGAGGACCCGACCCGCGACGACGCGGAGATGCGGGCGCTGCGCGACGCCGTGCGCGCCGTCCACCACGAGGCCGGGGAGCCCGACCCGTTCGCCGCGTACCCGAGGGCGCAGGGCCTGTGGCTGGGTGCGTTGAAGCGGGCCGCGAAGGAACGCCCGGCGCGGCCACTGACCGACGCCGACTGGGCGGCGGCCACGAACGTGACCCGCCGGATCGCGGGCGGCCCGGAGGCGACGTAGCCAGCGCCGGGCTCAGCCGGGCCGCTCCGCGGCCAGGCGGCGACGCGTCAGTCGCCGTCCCGGTCATCGTCGTCCTCGAGGAGCTCGCCCTCCCAGGCCTCCCGGCCCTCGTTGACGGCGAACAGGGCGATGACCAGCCCGGCCACCGGGTCCCAGAACGCCTGCCCGGTGAGGGCGAACAGGCCGATGCCGGCCAGCGCCGCGACGCTGAGCAGCACACAGATCTTGGTCTCGGCTGCGTCGGCGAGGATCAGCTTGTCCCCGCCGAGGGCGAGCGCGACCCGGCGCTTGGCGCGGGCCAGCAGCGGCATGACCACGATCGAGGCGACCAGCAGGACCAGGCCGACCGTGGACGTCCTCGGGTGGTCATCGCCGAGCAGGTCGCGCACCGACTCGAAGACGATCCAGGCGGCGAGCAGGAAGAAGCTGACCGCGACGGCCTTGAGCGTGCGGCGCTCCTTGCGCTCGTCGATCTCGCCGTGTCGCAGCCGAGCGGCCAGCCGCAGGCCGACGAGGACCGCGACGAGGGACTCGATGCCGGAGTCGAGGCCGAACCCAACCAGCGACACCAGCCCGGCGAGCAGGCCCGCGGTGAGCGCGACGGCCCCCTCGGCGAGGTTGTAGACGACAGTGAACTGCGCCAGGCGCAGCCCGCGGCGGGTCAGCCTCGCGGTCTCGGCCTCGGTGAGCGGGGGCGGCTGGGTGGTCATGCGGGCATCCTCTCGGCGGGCGCGCCGGGCGCATGGAACGTGGTCAGCGGGGCGGCTCCCGGGGCGGAAGCGACGGGGGCCGGCGCGGCGGTCACACGGTGCCCGCGGCAGCCGCGGACGCGCCGGCGCCGGCGAGGGTCGCCAGCAGCCGGTCGCCGGTGGCGGTCAGCCGGTAGAACGCCAGCTTGCCGTCCCGGCGGGACGAGGCCAGGCCGGCCACCCGCAGCACGCCGCAGTGGTGGCTGACGAGCTTGTTGGGCAGCTCGGTGATCCAGGCCAGGTCGCAGACGCACAGCTCACCACCCAACTGCAGGGCGGCGGCGATCTTGAGTCGGGTCGGGTCGCCCAGCGCCTTCGCCTGTGCCGCCAGCGCGCGGGTCTGCTCGTCGCCGGCCAGTTGCGCGCGAATGTCCTCAGCGTGCGGCAGGTCCACGCACAGTAGGTCGCAGCCGTCGTCGGTCATCTGGTTCTCCAGCCTCGGCGGATCGGTTCATTCCAACGTACCAACGACCGTTGGAGGGACCGTGCAGGGCACCCCGCGCGGTGACGAGCTGGCGGGCTCGGTCACTCGGCACACCCACACCTGCGCCCCTCCCGAACCGGCCCTACTCGCCGGACCAGTCTGACGCCGCGCCTCGAGGGGGCCTCCGAACACGAGCGTGACCCCGGTCCGAGATGGACCGGGGTCACGCGTTGTCACGTCGGGCGTGCGCCCTTCGTGCGCCATGGACCCACACTGAAAGCCGAACAGGAGGTGTGCGGCGGGGGCCCGTGACGGGATCAGGGCCTGCCGGGTTACGGTCACATCGAGACCCGGGCGGCACGAGGCCCGGTGCGCTTGCCCGGGTCGCCGGCCTGCACGCCGACCTCGACGTCGACTGACTGTCCTGCTCGAGCACGCCAACCAGGCGGCTCCCAAGGACGGATCTATCCCGATCGATGAAGGTTCCCTGAAGAAGCGGGCCGCGGCGGTGCGCCGGCCTGACGCCACCGTCGATACTCGTCACGGGGCGCGCGCGAGTGCGCTCTGTCTGTGCAAATCCTGCCGCCAGATTGGGAAGAACTGACCGTGGTTGCTCTGACCCGCCGCCAGCTACTCGTCTCCGCCGCCGGCCTCGCCGGCGCGGCCGCCCTCACCGGTTGCAGCCGGTCCGCGAGTCCGGTAACGGCCAGCTCCCAGGCTGTCGGGCGCGCCGAGGCGGCGCGCAAGCCCAACGGCTCGCGAGTGGTGAACGCTCGGCTTCAGCCGCGCTCGGTCAACCTGGACCTCGGCGGCCCCACGGTGCGCACCTGGGGCTATGGCGACGACCTGCCCGGCCGGTTGTTGCGGGTCACCGCCGGCGACGTGCTCCGCGTCCAGGTCGACAACGGGCTGCCGGCCGACACGACCGTGCACTGGCACGGTCTGGCCCTGCGCAACGACATGGACGGTGTCCCGGGCGTAACGCAGTCGCCGATCAAGCCCGGCGCGAGCTTCACCTACGAGTTCACCGCGCCGGACCCCGGCACCTACTTCTACCACCCGCACGTGGGCGTCCAGCTCGACCGCGGCCTCTACGGGCCCCTGATCGTGGACGACCCCGCCGAGCCGGGCGGCTACGACCACGAGTGGATCGTCGTGCTCGACGACTGGGTCGACGGCACCGGGCGAACCCCCGACGACGTGCTGGCCGGCTTCACCGGCACTGGTCAGTCAGCTACCCCGGGTGGCATGGGTGGAATGTCGATGGGCGGGTCGTCGAGCACCAGCAGCCCTGGCGGCATGGACATGGGCGGCATGTCCATGGGCGGGGGCGGCGGGATGGGTGGCATGGGGGAGTCCTCGAACTCACCGCTGCTCGGAGGCGCCGGGGATGTCGACTACGCCTACTACCTGGTCAACGGCCGGGTGCCCAGCGCGGCGCAGACCTTCACCGCCCGGCCCGGTCAGAGGGTGCGGATTCGGTTGATCAACGCTGGCAGCGACACCGCCTTCCGGGTCGCGCTGGCCGGCCACCGGATGCGGGTCACCCACACCGACGGCTACCCGGTTCAGCCTGTGGACGCCGACGCGGTGCTGATCGGCATGGGGGAGCGGTTCGACGTCGAGGTCACCCTCGCAGATGGGGTGTTCCCGCTGGTGTCCGTGCCGGAGGGCAAGACCGGAACGGCTGGCCGGGCTCTGGTCCGGACCGGCGGTGGCCCGGTTCCCCCGGTCACGCTGCGGCCGGCCGAGCTCGCCCGGAAGATCGTGCTCGGCAATGACCTGCAGGCGCGGCCGGACCACCGGCTAGCCGCCAAGCCGGTCGATCGTTCGCACGACCTGCTCCTCGCCGGCTCGATGATGCCCTACAGGTGGACGATCAACGGCAGGACATGGCCGGACACCTCGGCCCTTCCGGTCAAGCAGGGCGAGCGAGTGCGGCTGCGGTACACCAACCAGTCGATGATGTTCCATCCGATGCACCTGCACGGGCACACCTTCGAGCTGTCCGGCGGGGGCGCGCGCAAGGACACCGTGATCGTCCGCCCGATGCAGTCAGTGGACGTGGAGCTGGACGCGAACAACCCGGGCCAGTGGGTGACGCACTGCCACAACATCTACCACGCCGAGACCGGCATGATGACCAAGCTCTCCTACGTGTCCTAGGAAACCGCCTGGTCTGCGCCTCACGGCGACACACGTGGGGAAAGCCCCGCCAGCGGTTCCTCTTCCCTGTTGTCCCGAGTCCTGATCCAACCCAGAACGGAAACCTGCATGAAGCTCGCCCGAGCCTCCCTTGCCGCCGTCGGCCTGCTCGCCGCGGGCGCGATCCTCAGCGGTTGCGCCGGCGCAGACAGCACCTCAGGCTCGATGAACGGGATGGACATGGGGTCGCCCACTGCCAGCGCTGGCTCTCCTGCTGCCGGCGATGCGGGCACACCTGCCCCGAGTCCATACAACGAGGCGGACGTCATGTTCGCTCAGATGATGATCCCGCACCATGCACAGGCGATCGCGATGAGCGACCTGATCCTGAGCAAGAACGGCGTGCCGCGGCCGGTCCTCGACCTCGCGCGGCAGATCAAGGCTGCTCAGGGGCCAGAGATCACTCAGATGACCGCATGGCTGCAGACGTGGGGTGCGGATGTACCCGCGACGACAGGTTCCATGGAGGGTATGGACATGGGCGCCTCGACCAACGGCGGCATGAGCCAGCGCGACATGGACGCCCTGAAGCAGGCCACGGGTGCGCAGGCCGGCAAGCTCTTTCTCCAGCAGATGATCGTGCACCATCAGGGCGCCTTGGCGATGGCCAAGCAGGAGCAGGTCGGCGGTCAGGACCCTGAGGCCAAGGCGCTCGCCGCCAAAATCATTGCAGCCCAGGAGCAGGAGATCGTGACCATGCAGAATCTGCTCTCAGCGAGCTGACGAGCAGTCGCGGCCTCAACGGCTTCAGCCGCCGGGCTCTGCCTTATCAGGGTGAGCGGGGGTAGTTGCTTCGCCCCGCTACGCCGACCAGCCCGTCGCGCGAGGATGCACTGAACGACGAAGGGAGTCGAGTGAGGGCGGAAGGGGGAGGAAGTGAGGTCGGCCCGATCGGTGGCACCTGAAGTCTCGCCCCCCCTCGGATAGATGGCCTAGGGCGGTACGGGGGCCTTGGCCGGTTACGGGTGAAGCACGTGTTCGAGATCCACATGCAAACAACGACATCATGGGCGGTCGCGCCCTGGCCGACGCTACCGGCGCCGGAGACCAGTCAACGCCTCGGGCCGATCTCCTTCGTTAGGGAGCCCCTTCCGGGAGGCGACTTGGTTCGGGTGATGGCGTCGCTTCCGGTCCGCGCGCTTGCCACCCCCGGCCACACCTTCACCCACCTGTCCTTCGTGATGCTCTCCGACGGTCAGGAGGGCGGTAGTTCATCGCCGGGTCACTGTTGTTCGGCTCCTCGGGCCGCTCGGACCTGCTCGGCCCGGAGGCCACGACGCGCTCGCGCGGGCCCACTATCCCTCGGCGCACCGGCTGGCGGCCGCCCTGTCGAAGGCGGCCAACTTCGTCCGCACCCACGTCTTCGGCAGCTTCTGTTCGGCCACCTAGACCGCGGGCACCGGGCCAACCATCCACCGCCGTAGCAGCGGCCGCGATGACCGGGGTCAGCGCGGCGGCCCTCGCGGGCCACGCCATGTGGGCCGGAAGTCGCTCGGGGAAAGGCATGCCGTGCTCCAGATCCGACGCCAAGCACTCCCAGCTCTCCTCTTGGCCCCTGCGCGACCGGAGGTCAGAGCGAACGCGACACAGGCAGGAGGCAGCTGTGGAAGCTGACGGGCGGCGAGTGGTCACACATCGACCGGAGAGGGGGCGCCTGACGCAGCAAGCGACGAGGGCCTCGGTCGGGACCTTCATACCGGGGCCTGCGCCCCAGGACGTGACACGGTGAGGTCATGACCCGACCACTGCACCGGGCCGCACCAGGCGCCCGCGTGGCCTTCGACCACGCCGCCGGCGACCTGTCTCCGCCAGCCGTTCCGGACGCCGCTGAAGCCAGTCACGCGGTGCTGCGGGCTTACGGGATCGCCAAGGCATACCTTCGCGGGATCTGGCCGGCGCGGCGCAGCACGTGGGTGCTGCGGGGCGCAGATCTCACGCTGTGCCGCGGTGAAGTTGTCGGACTGGTCGGGGAGAACGGTTCGGGCAAGAGCACCTTGATGAAGATCCTCGTCGGCGCGCTGCCCGCCGACGCCGGAATGGTGACCGTGGCCGGGCGGCTGGGCTACTGCCCGCAGGAGCCGGTCGTCTACGACCGGCTGACCTGCGACGAGCACTTCGACCTGTTCGCCGCCGCCTACGGGCTGCCCGCCCCGGTGCAGGCGCGGCGCGGCCGGGAGATCTACGCCGCGCTCGGCTTTGAGCGCTACGCCGGCGCCCGTGCCGACCGGCTGTCTGGCGGTACCTTGGCCAAGCTCAACCTCGGCTTGGCGCTGCTGGCCGACCCCGAGGTGCTACTGCTCGACGAGCCGTACGCCGGGTTCGACTTCGACACCTACCTGCGTTTCTGGGAGCTGGTGACGCGGTGTCGGCAGGCGGGGCGTGCAGTGCTCGTGATCAGCCACTCCGTCACCGACGAGGAGCGGTTCGACCGGATCGTGACGCTCAAGGACGGACGGACGGCGCCGCGGTGACCTCCGTGCCCAGGGTGGCGATGCCCATCACCCGGCGGTTCGTGCTCGAGGCCGCCCGTACCCCGGTGAACCTCCTGGTCCTGGTCCTGGTGCCGGCGGTGTTCGTCGTGGTCGCCGCCGCGCCGCTGGCCGACGCCGCGCGGCTGCTCGGGGGGACGGGCGGGCCGGCGGTACAGACCGCGACGGCCGGCTGGGCCGCTGGGTTCATCGCCGCGCTAGCCATGTA
>JBQCIO010000235.1:0-42840 GCA_051953655.1 Motilibacteraceae bacterium | reverse complement strand
GGTTGGGGGTTCGAATCCCTCCGGGCGCGCTCACCGCCGTCGTGCGGACCGTCACCCTTCGGCTGGCCGCCAACGAGGTCGGCCACCGTCACGCCGAAGTAGCTGGCGAGGACCTCTAGGTCATGCAGTGACCACGGCGCCGCTCCTCGCAGCCGCGCACTGACCTGCGGCTGGGTGATTCCCAGCACGACTGCAAGCGCCGTCTGCGTCAGGTCGTGGTCGACCATCAGGTGCCGCACGGTGAGGGAGACGACGTCGCCCACCGTGCGTGGGCGCGCCTTACGCGGAAGCGGAGTAACGGTCATGCCAGCACGTTAGGTCCATGAGTAGCCCCGCTACAAGTGGAACGTCTAAAAATCAACCATGGAATTTGGCCCTAGTGGCTTGACCGATAGTGGCCGCGCCGATACGGTGTCGCCATGCCCAATACCACCGACAGCGTCTCGGCGAACGTCCGCGCCGAGATGGCCCGCCGAGGGCTCAGTCAGACGGACGTCGCCGCGATCCTCGGCGTCTCCCAGGTGTCGGTCTCGGCCCGGCTGCGCGGCAAGGTCGCGTGGCGCATCGACGACCTGACCGCGCTCGCGCGGCACTTCGGCATGCCCGTCGCCGACCTGCTCGACGACTCCCTCGGCGGTGCAGCATGACCGCCGCACTGGAGGTCTTCTCCTACTCGACCACCGAGCAGGTCCGAACCCTCGTGATCGACGGCGAGCCCTGGTTTGTCGCGGCCGACGTCGCACGCTGCCTCGGCTACCGGATGGCCAGCGACATGACTCGCCGCCTAGATGAGGACGAGAAGGGTACGCGCTCAGTGCGTACCCCTGGCGGAGACCAGGAGATGGCAGTCATCTCCGAGCCCGGCCTCTACGCCGCCATCCTCGGCAGTCAGGTCGAGGGCGCCAAGGCCTTCAAGCGCTGGATCACCCACGAGGTCATCCCCGAGATCCGCCGCAACGGCCAGTACGTGCCCGTACCCCGCAAGTTCTCCGAGGCACTCGCTCTCGCGGCTGAGCAGCAGCGGCGCATCGAGGAGCAGGAGGAAGCCCTCGCTCTCGCCGCCCCCAAGGTGCAGGCCTACGACGCACTCATGGACGCCGACGGCTTCTACACGATGGACGCCGCCGCGAAGGTGCTCGGCATCGGTCGCAACACCCTGTTCCGCCGCCTTCGGGACTCCGGGGTCCTCATTTCCGGCTCGAACCTGCCCTACCAGCGGTACGCGCACCACTTCAAGGTGACCGCTGCCTCCTACACCGACCGTGACGGTGTGGAGCACCTGACGCACACCACGCGCGTGCTCCCGTCCGGGCTGGACTTCCTGCGCCGCAAGCTCGACGACGACATGGCGAGGCGGTCGGCATGACTCTCCTCATCCTCGCCCTGGCCCTCATCGCCACCCTGTCCGTGGCCCTGCTCGCTGAGAAGCGTGACGTCATCCGCGCGTGGATCGACCGCACCCCGGTGGACCTGGACCGCGCGGACGGGTGCGCGCGGCCGGGCTGCAACGTGAGGCACCAGCGATGAGCGCAACTGCACTCGCCGCCGTCCTGCGCAACCAGGAGGCCACCGCCGACGAGAACGGCGACCGGGCCCTCATCGACGCATGGCGGGCGCGGCTCGTCGAGCGCACGCAACCCCACTGACCCACCACACGCCGAAGCCCTCGGCACGCCAGCCAAGCAGCACCGAGGGCTCCGAACGAACAAGGAGATCATCCCATGGCTTTGACCACTACGCCGGGACGTCCGGCCGTCGTCCACGCGAACTACCCCGGCGACATCACCAGCGCCATCGGGCAGATCGTCGGCCCGAACACTATCGGCGAGCGGCTGATGCTCGTCGAGGTCGACTACGACGAGGCCGCCGACCGCTCGCTGGCTGGCTTCTCGTACGTGCTGGGCGAGGTGACCAAGTGACCCGCCGCGCAGCCCTCCTCCACCCGTGGATCGAGCAGGCCGCGATCTCCCTGCACGTGCGCCTCGACCCTGCTGAGGCTGAGGTGTTCCTGCGTCGTGGCCTGGCCGCGTCGTGTGGGTGCTCGGGGTGCCTGGCGGTGATGGGGCGATGACCACGTACCGCGTCACCACCCAGGCCGAGCTGGACGCTGCGCTCGTCAAGGCAGATGAGTTCGACGAGATCGTGATCGTCTCCGAGTCTGGCGTGTGGTTGGAGGTGGGTGGGTTTGCTCGCGCCTCCGGCTCGGCCACGGTCAGCGCCTCCGGCTCGGCCACGGTCCACGCCGGATCCCACACCGCCGTCCACCTGCGCTCCGCCCGCGCCACCATCGACGGCGGCGTCCTCATCGACCACACCACCCTCAACCTGACCGCTCCCGCCGACTGGTGCGACTACCACGGCGTCCAGGTCACCGACGGCAACGCCCTGCTCTACAAGGCCGTCAACGCGAACCTCACCTCCGACCACGGCACCACCTACCCCCTCGGCGAGACCGTCACCGCCCCCGACTGGCGCGACACCTACGAGTGCGGGAACGGCCTGCACTTCGGACCCACCCCCCACCACGCCGACGCCTACCACTCCGGCCACGACGGCACCCGCTACCTCGCCGTCCACGTCCCCCTGCAGGTTCTGCGCCCGATCACCGACGGCGGGACCGCGAAGTGCAAGGCGCAGTCCTGCACGGTCCTGCACGAGGTCGACGTGGCCGGGCGGCCCGTCGAGCAGCAGCCGGCGGTGGCATGATGACGTACCTGCCCGGCCAGGACGAGGCCATCCTCCCCGGCCACGACCGCATCACCGCCGACCGCGTCGTCGAGGACGACCGCCACACCGTCATCCTCAACGCCTCCGTGGTCGCCTACCCCCTCGACGGTCTGCTGCCCACTCTGGCGCGCACTCTCGCCGACGTGGGGCTGCTGGACGAGTTCTGCACCCTGGGCCGCAACAGGTCCAGCCACCCGCGCGTCATGGCTGCTGTCGACGCGCTGCGGTCTGAGCCATCCATCGCGCGACTCCTCCAGCTGACCCTCACCCCCGAGGACGCCGAGCGGATCGCCACGGACCTGCGCGACGCGGCGTTGGAGCCCGCGAAGTGCCGGTGCGGCAACTACGCGGTCGACGGCGAGCACTGCGGGCCGCACATTCCCGACCCGGCTGAGGATGCCGACGTCGCGTGGGAGGTGGCGGGGTGAATGCCTTCGACGCGGCCGTCCGCAAGGCCATCTGCCCTCGGTGCGGCGCCCGCCCTGGCGCTCGGTGCGTCACCACGTCCGGCAAGCCGTACGGCCAGGACCACCAGGCCCGCACCGTGTCCGCCCGTGCCGCCTGGGACGACGGCTACAAGGCCGGGCTGTCGGACGCCGTGAGCAACCCGGCGATGGCGCGCCGCGCGCTGGCGAGGTGGGGGCGATGAACGCCTACGACGAGTGTGGCTACGAGTGGCGCGACGGATGGGGCGAGCACCGCTGCCACCTGCTCGACGACCACGACGGCAAGTGCCGGTGCAAGTGCGACGCCGAGACGGTGCCGCCGACGTGGCGCATCGAGCGCGCGGGCGGTGCGGCATGAGCGCCGAGTACGTCCGCCAGCAGTACGGCGTCGACTTCAAGCGCGGCGACCGCATCACGGTCGACGGCCGTCCCGGCGTCATCGTGTCGTTCCCCGGCCAGTACCTCGGCGTGCGCTTCGACGGCGAGGCCTTCACCACCGTGGCGCACCCGACGTGGCGCGTCGAGCGGATCGGCGGTGCGTCATGAGCGCCGCCTACCTCGCCACCCCCAAGGTGCGCCACTTGGCCGTGTGGACCGCTGACTTCGACCGCCGTGGATTCGGTGGCTTCCGACCGATCTGCGGGCTGCCCCGACCGAAGCGCTCACTGCCGATCTGGGCCGACTTCGACATCGACCTCTACAGCCCCGACTGGCGCCGTCGTGTCGAGGCCGGCCTGCGCCGGCCGATCTGCAAGTGCTGCGCCAAGTCTCTGCACTCCCTGCTCGGACTCGCGGAGGTGGCGTGGTGACCGCCCCCGAGTACGACTTCACCGTCTGGCGCGACGGCAGCCAAGTCCACGTGCGCGGCATCCTCTGGCGCGACGTCGTTGAGGCGTTCAGCCTCGACAGTGCCGCCAGGATCGCCCACGACCTCGAAACCTCACCGGACCCCGCCGACCGTCAGCTCGCCGCCGACATGCTCGCGGCGTGTGAGGACGGTGCGGCATGAGCGTCCTGTACACGCTTCTGTTCTTCTTCGTCGCCGTCGCGCTCGGGGACCTGCTCGACCGGGTGCTGCAGCGGATCGGGGGGCAGCGATGAGCGACGACCGCTGCGGCTACACCGTGATCGACGAGGACGGCGACGAGCAGCCCTGCGACCGGCCCGCGACCGGATGGCGCTGGTATCAGAACGTCGGCGAACACGAGGACATGCTCGACGTCGCCTGCTCGCTCCACGAGAACGAGGGTGGGAACCGGCTTCACGCTGCCGAGTCGACGCTCGCGCGGGTCGGGGCGTTCGAGTTCCGGCTCGTGCGGACCTTCGTTCCTGGCATCAATCCGGCCGAGTCATTCCGGGTCGAGACGGCCGAGCCCATGTCCCAGCGTGACGCGCTGGCCCTCATGCGCGACCTGGGATCGCCCTACAAGGGTCAGGTCTACAGCGACCGTCCGGTGGTGACCTCATGACCGAGCATCCCACCCCAGGCAAGGGCCGCGACGCCCACGAGGACCACCACACGTCCACCGTCGCCGCCGCAGCAGAAGCAGAACGCCGGCGCGCATGGGCGACAGGCGACTACGACCTGCCATACCGGCCCGACCCGAGTGAGTGGTGAGCATGAGCAACCGACGCGGCCTCAAGTTCTCCGAGGCGTCCCACCGCTACTGGCTCGACGGCAAGCCGGTCCCCGGTGTCACCACCATCCTCGGTGTCCTCGACAAGAAGGCGCTGCCGAAGTGGGCGGCAGGCGAGGTCGCGACCTACGTCGCCGACCACCCCGACGGCGTCGAGACGCTGCGCGGCATGGGCCGCGGGCCGATGATCGCCGCACTCAAGGGCATCCCCTGGCAGAAGCGCGACGACGCAGGACACCGAGGCAACGTCCTGCACGACTACGCCGAGCAGCTGCTCAAGGGCCAGCAGATCGACGTCGCCGACGAGCACGTCGCCGTCATGGAGTCCGCACTCGACTTCATGGCCGACTGGCACATCGAGCCGCTGCTCATCGAGGCACCCGTCGCCAGCCGAGAGCACCAGTGGGCCGGGACGCTCGACCTGATCGCCCGCTACCGCCGACCCGACACTGGCGCGCGCGGCGTCGCGATCTTCGACTGGAAGAGCGGCAAGGCGATCTACCCCGAGTTCGCGTGGCAGCTCGGAGCTTACGGGCACGCCGAGTTCACCGGCCTCGACGGTGACGAGCAGCCCCTGCCCGCGACCGACGCCGCCTTCGGTGTGCAGATCCGCGCCGACGGCTACGACGTCCACCCGCTCGCCTACGGCCCCGAGATCTACGCCGAGTTCATCACCATCCGACAGACCTACGAGATCGCCAAGCGCGGCCGGGGCGACTGGCGCAAGCCCGGCACCGGCTACGTCGGCCTGGCGGTCCAGAGCCCCGAGGAGGGCGCAGCATGACCGAGCTCACCACCTACCAGCCACAGTCCGCCGCCCTGGCCGACTACCAGTCCGCCGCCGTGCACCGCCTCGGAGAGTGGGCGCAGTCCGCCGACGCCGCCTACAAGGTCGCCGAGCGGCTCGTGCAGACGTCCTTCGTCCCGGTCGCCTTCCGCGGCAAGCCGGTCGAGGCCACCGCCGCCATCCTCGCCGGCACCGAGGTCGGCCTGTCGCCCATGAGCGCCCTGCGCGCCTTCGACGTGATCCAAGGGCAGGCCGCGCCCCGCGCGATCACCCTGCGCGCCATCGTGCAGTCCTACGGGCACGAGGTCGTGCTGGTGGAGTCCACCGGCACCCGCTGCCGCATGAAGGGCCGCCGCCGCGGGTCGAGCGAGTGGCAGACCGTCACGTGGACGATGGACCGCGCCCGCGACCTCGGCCTGGCGAGCAAGGACGGGTGGAAGAAGCAGCCAGCCGCCATGCTCATGGCCCGCGCGACGTCCGAGCTGTGCCGCCTCATCGCCGCCGACGCCATCCTCGGCATCGGCTACTCGTCCGAGGAGGTCGTCGACGGCGCTGACGCTGACGCCTCGCCGGTCCCGGCCGAGCCATCCCAGGCCGAGCCAGCCCGCACGATGTCCTGGCAGCCCACCGAGGAGACAGCGGCCGAGCCCGAGCAGCCCGAGCAGACGAAGAGCGCCGGCATCACGAAGGCGCAGCAGAACGCCATGCACGCCGCGTTCAACGAGGTCGGCATCACCGACCGCGACGAGCGCCTGGCGTACACGGCCACGGCGATCGGCCGTGAGGTGTCGTCGAGCAACGAGCTGACGAAGGCCGAGGCGACGACGCTGATCGACGCGCTCAAGGCTCACGCCGCCGAGCAGGTAGAGCCGGCGCTCGACGAGCCCGAGGGGTGGTGACCATGCGCCACATCACCTTCACGGACGGCATCTACGTCCTCGCGGCGATCGGTGGCGCTGCTGTCGTCGTCACCGGCCTGAGTGTGACCGCGCTCGTGGTGGGCCGGTTCGTCGAGGAGGTCGCGCGGGCACGTGCGGTCAAGGCGCTCGGGGGGGTGGACTGTGAGCATCTGGCCGCCGTCGACTAGCGACATCACCGTCCGCTACGACCGGGATTTCGAGGCTGGCTGGTTCGTCCGCTGCGCCGACTGTCGCCGCTTCTACTTCCGCGACACCTGGGAGTCGGCCATGTGGGAAGCGAACGCGCACGCATCATCGCACCACGGCGGTGCGGCATGAGCACCCCGGTCACCTCCGCCCGCTTCCCCGGCGCACCCGTGCACGTCCTCGACGTCGCCCGCCCCGACGACTGGATCAGCGCCAACGAGCGCACCCACTGGGCCGTCAAGGCAGCGAAAACGAAGGTGTGGCGGCAGCGGTTCGCCGTCGAGGCTCGCGAACTGCCGCGCATGAACCGCGTGCACATCCTCGCCGAGATCCGTGCAGCCAGCACCGGGCGGCGCCGTGACGCCACCAACCTCGCGCCCACCGTCAAGGCCGCAGTCGACGGCATCGTGGACGCGGGCGTGATCCCAGACGACAACGACACCATCGTCATCGGCACCGAGTTCCGCAACGGCGAGAAGGCGACTGGCCTGGCGCGGCTGCGGCTCATCATCACCGACCTGTCCACCCGCTGCCAGGTGTGCGGGGAGCCAGCCGACGACGCCGTGTGCGGGGGATGCGGGGGTGGGGCATGAGGCGGCCGAAGCTGCTCGACCTGTTCTGCGGCGAGGGGGGAGCCGGCGCAGGATACGCGCGAGCCGGCTTCGACGTCACCGGAGTCGACAACGACGCCAAGCGCCTCGAGCGGTACCCGCAGAAGGCGATCCAGGCCGACGCGATCGTCTACCTACTCGAGCATGGCCACGAGTACGACGTCATCCACGCATCGCCGACCTGCACCGGGTACAGCCGCGGCACCGCAGCCATACCCGACCGGCTCGAGAAGTACGACCGGCTCATCGGCGTCACCCGCGAGGCCCTGCGCATCGTCGGCCGGCCGTACGTCATCGAGAACGTCGCCGACGCACGACCCGAACTCATCGACCCGATCCTGCTGTGCGGGCGCATGTTCGACCTGTCTGCGGTGGACGACGACGGCACCCCGCTAGTCATGGACCGCCACCGCCTGTTCGAGTGCAGCGAGTTCCTGATGGCGCCACCGCACCCGAAGCACGCCCGCGACGTCCAGGTGGCCGGCGCGTACGGCGGCGCGCGACGCGACAAGCGCGAGGCCCGCGAGATCCGCAAGGGCGGCTACGTGCCGGCCAACGTGGACGTGCTGCGCGACCTGCTCGGCACCCCGTGGATGAGCGAGAAGGGCTGCTTCCTCAGCATCCCGCCGGTTTACACCGAGTGGATCGGCCGCCAGTTGCTCGACGTCATGGAGAGTGCCGCGTGAAGAGAGCGAGCAAGTCCACCTATCGAATCAACGACGCCGGCTGCTGGATTTGGCAGGGCCGTCTCGTCCCGCGTGGCGACTACGGCCTCTGGGGGTATCAACTGGCGCACCGCCGCATGTACGCGGACCTCGTCGGCCCCATCCCGGATGGCCTCGAGCTGGACCACCTCTGCCGGGTGACGACATGTGTCAACCCGGCGCACCTCGAGCCCGTAACCCCCGCAGAAAACCGACGTCGGCGATACGCGCTCATCACTGAATGCGTTCACGGTCACCCATACGACTCGGTGAACACATACTGGCGCCCCAGCGGACAGCGCGACTGCAGGACGTGCATTCGCGACCGCTCCCGCCGCTACTCACGCCGGCAGCGTGCCGCATGAGGCCGATGCGCGAACGGATGGCCCAACCCAGACTCACCAACGGCATGTGCGCCGACGAACGCTGGGCAGCAGCACCATGCATGGACCTCGACATCGCGTTCCTCTGGGACCTCGAGCTCGACGGCAACGGTGCATGGTCACCCGCCGAGACCAAGGCCGAGAAGGACCAGCGCCACGCAGACGCCGCAGCCATGTGCGCCGACTGTCCAGCGCTCGCACTCTGCCGCGCGCTGCCCAAGAAGGGGCGCACCGGAGTCATCGCGGGCGAGGTGATCCGGTGATGCCAAGCCTGACCACCAAGGCGTGTGAGCGCTGCGGCCGGCGCATCACCGTGAACACCCGGCCGCGACCGATCCGGGTGTGCGTCGACTGCCGATACAGCGATGCCGAGTACCTGACGCTGCGGACCAAGAACGACGCCAAACGGGCTGTGACGCAAGGGATTTCAGTGAGCGAACACGGTAGGATGGGTATGAAGCAGGACGGCCCCGAACTGGTGCGCGAACACCAGCCGGGGCCTAGCCCAACCGAATCCTCAGTCATCGGAAGGGGTGCCTCTATGGTACTCAAGACGCGGCCAGGTGGTCGCTAGTGGCATGGTTCAAGGTCGACGACAACCTGACCTTCCACCACAAGGTCGTGGCGGCCGGCAACCCCGCGATGGGGCTCTGGGTCCGCGCCGGTGCATGGTGCGCCCTGCAGCTCACTGACGGCCTGATCCCCGACCACATGCTCGCCGCGCTTGGCACTAAGGGACAGGCCGAGCGTCTCGTCTCCGTGGGCCTCTGGGAGCGCGTCGATGGTGCGTACAGGTTCCACGCATGGTGTGAGCGGCAGCCAAGCAAGGCCGACGTAGAGGCTGAGCGAGCCGCGGCCAGGCTCAGGATGCAGAAGGCGCGCGCAGCCAGGAAGGGCGTTACGCCGCAGGTCAAGGACGGTGGTTCGCCCGAACTTCACCCGAACGTCGGAGGAACTTCGGGCGAAGTTACGGTAACCCGACCCAGTCCCAGTCCCGACCCAGTCCCTGTTCCTAACGGAACAGAGAAGAACGGGCGCCAGCGCCCGTCGCCTCCCCCGGAAGCCGTTCACCTCTGCACCGTCTTGGCCGACCTCATCGAGGCCAACGGCAGCAAGCGCCCCGAGATCACCCAGAAGTGGCTCAACGACGCACGGCTCATGATCCAGCGCGACGGACGAAAGCCAGAGCAGGCAGAGCGACTGATCCGCTGGACCCAGGGCAACACCTTCTGGCGGTCCAACGTCCTGTCGATGCCCACGTTTCGGCAGAAGTACGACCAGCTCAGGCTCCAAGCGCTCGAGGACTGGGAGCGCGGGCGGGCGGCCGTCTCCCCGGACGGCGCCATCGACGTCGATGCGATCCTCGGCGCCGAGAAGTTCGTGCCCCCCGCACCCCCGGACGACCTCAACCCCGGCACCCCGGCGTGGCAGCGGTGGCACCGCGACCAGCGCGACCAGTGGAAGGCCGACCGTGAGCGCCGCGCCCGCGAGATCGTCGCCAGGAGGTCGGCATGAGCGACCCCCGGCACGACGACGCCGCAGAGCGGATCGTCCTCGGCGCCATGATGGCCTCCGAGCGCATCGTCGCCGAATGCCTCGCCACCGGCATCACCGCCAGCGACTTCTACCGGCCCGCGCACGAGATCATCTTCGACGCCATCGTCAGCGCATCCGCGGCCGGCGAGCCGCACGGACCCGAGGAGCTGTGCATCCAGCTCGCCAACGACCTGCGGCGCATCGGCGGGGCGCCGTACCTGATGGATGTCTACTCCGCAGCACCGACGCCGCAGAACGGCCCGTGGTTCGCGCGCGTCGTCATCGCCGAGGCCAAGCTCCGCAAGCTACAGGAGCTCTCGACCTGGCTCGAGCAGGCAGTCGGCACCGCAGACACCTCCGCAGCCGGCGACGTAGAGGAGCTGATCCAGACCGTGCGCGCCGAGGTTGACGGGCGAACCGCCGCCCGCGACAACGGCGACGTGCGACCGTTCGCTGACCTGCTGCTCGAGGCGGCCGAGCACTGGGAGAAGCCCGACACCACGGTCCTGCCCACCGGCTGGCACGACCTCGACCAGCGCCTCAACGGTGGCCTGCGACCCGGCCACCTGTGCGTGCTCGGTGCGCGGCCGGCGGTCGGCAAGTCGGTAGCGGCGTCCGTGCTCGCGGCGTTCGCGGCCGGGCGAGGTGTCGGCACCCTGTTCGTCTCCCTCGAGATGCCGCACCGTGAGGTGGTCGACCGGGTCGCGGCCAACGTCGCGGGCATCGACCTGTCCCGGCTGATCCGCAGCGAGCTGACCGATGTCGACTGGCAGCGGGTCGCCCGACTGCAGTCCCAGGCGGCCTCGTGGCCGCTGTGGGTCGACGACCGACCGGGCAACACGGTGCAGGGCATCCGGGGCAGGGCGCGCGACCTGGCGCACTCCAAGAGCGGGCTTGGGTTGATCGTCGTGGACTACCTGCAGATCGTGCGGTGTCCCGACCGGCGCCTCTCGCGCGAGCAGGCCGTGTCGGAGATCACCAAGGGCCTGCGCGCGATCGGCCGCGAGCTCGAGGTGCCCGTGGTGGCGCTGGCCCAGGTCAACCGCGAGTCGACGCGCGCGACGGACCAGCGACCGACGATGGCCCAGCTGCGCGAGTCCGGTGCGATCGAGGCCGACGCCGACGAGGTGATCCTGCTGCACCGCGACGATGAGGAGTCGCCCGGCGAGATCGAGTTCAACCTCGAGAAGTGCCGCAACGGGCGCACGGGCAGGGTGACGCTCGCGTGGGCGCCGCACTACTCGCGGATCGCGTCGTTCGCTCGGTACGACGAGGCGGCCTCATGAGCACCCCGGCCTTCGAGGTGACGTTCGCCGCCCCTGACCCGGTGTGTGGTCGTGAGACGTCGTGGCGGGCGTCGATGTGGTGGGACTGCGAGTCGGCGACGTACAAGTCGGCGATTGTGGTGGTGCCGTGTTGGGTGTGCGCGTTGGACGGTGCGGCGTGACGCCGACGGTCATGGGCTACTACGGCAGCAAGGTGCGCATCGCACCGCGAATCGTCGACATGCTCCCCGCGCACAATGGGTACGTCGAGCCGTTCTGTGGAGCGCTCGCCGTTCTGCTCGCTAAGCCACCCGCGCGGTTCGAGGTGGTGAACGACCTCGACGGCGATCTGATGACGTTCTGGCGAGTGCTGCGCAAGGACGCCGCAGACCTCGAGCGGGTTTGTGCGCTGACCCCTCACTCTCGCGGCGAGTATGAGGCTTCGTGGCCGATCGCGGATGACGTCGACGACCTTGAGCGGGCCCGTCGCGTGTGGGTGAAGCTCTCGCAGGGTCGCGCGGGGTCACTGCGGGCGACTGGCTGGCGCTACCACGAGGCGCCGCTCGGACGGTCGTCGTCGATGCCTCGGACGCTCGCCGGGTATGTGGGCAGGTTCGCGGCCGTCGCTGATCGGCTGGCGAGCGTGACCCTTGAGTCGCGGCCGGCGCTGGACGTGATCACTGCGTACGGCCGCGATCCGCACAACCTGCTGTACGTCGACCCGCCATACCTCGCGGCGACCCGCAACAGCCTCGCGTACCGCCACGAGATGCCCGACGAGGATCAGCACCGGGAACTGGCTGCGGCTCTGGCTGAGTGCAAGGCGACGGTCGTCGTTTCCGGCTACCCGAGCGCGCTCTACGACGAGGACCTGTTCGCCGGATGGGATCGGACAGAGATCGCCGCATCGACGGGTCAAGGCTCGGTATGGAGCGAGCGCACCGAGGTTCTGTGGTGCAACCGGAGACTGCGACGCGATGAGCAGCTGGACTTCGACGGCGGTGCGGCGTGAACACCCCCTCAGAGCCCACACGCGCCTGCGAGAGCGACGAAAACGCGCCTGGCGTCTCCCAGGCCACCCGAACCATCTATGAGCCCTCAGGGGCCGCGAACGGAGAAGTGATGAGCGAGAACAAGGGCGGCATCTACAGCCCGAGCAACGACCCGAGCATGAAGCACTACACCGACCGCTACGACACCTTGCCCAAGGCTCGCGCCGAGATCATGCGACTCGCCGGCATCTGCGATGACTGGCGGGCTAAGTGTGAAGGCTGGATGAAGGGTTACGAGGAAGTCGAAGTCCAGCGCGATGAGGCGCGGGCAGCGCTGCGCAAGTTGGCTGAGGTCGCAAAGTCCGACACTGACCGGGCGCGACAGGAGGTCAAGGCGGCTGTTGAGGAGTGGTTCACCGACGTGAGCCTCGATGACCTGTTCGCCGTCAAGGGCTGGAAGAAGTGATGAGCGAGAACCTGCGGGACCGATACGCCGCCGCGCTGCACAAGGCGTTCGAGGATGCTGACGACCGCCTTGAAGGCGAGCCGAGCGTGTGGGCGCTCGCCGATGCCGTGCTGGCTGTCCGTGACGACGTGCTCGCCGAGAAGGACGCCGAGATCGAGCGGCTGCGCGAGGTGACGCAGCAGCAGCCGTTCCGTGTCGCCGAGAGCAACCGGCTCCGGCGTCTGGCCTCTGAGGCTGAGGTGGCGCGGCTGCGGGAGACGGTGGGGCGGGTCGAGGCGCTGGCCGACTCGCTCGTGTGGAAGCGCCCGGACAAGAGTCCGTGCGGACCCGACTACTGCTGCGGCTCCGAGGCGGCGTGCCAGGCGATGATGCCGAGCGTCCGCGTCGTCGGACACGAGGAGATCCGCGCCGCTCTGGCTCCCCGTGAGTCCGCGACCGAGGCACCGCGAACCCGCGACGGCGAGCAGTGCGGCTTCAAGCGCTGCACGCTGCCGAAGGGTCACGACTCGTGACCGCCCCCGAGCCCACCGCCGTCGAGCGGACCATCGCCGAGGTGCTGGCGGTGAACGTGTGGGTCGGCTTCCGTGACGAGGCTGGTGACGACGACTCCGCCGAGGGGGTCGTCTACCTCGATGACCGACGCCGTCTCGCCCAGGCTGTCGTGGCCGCGATCCGCAACCTGCCGCCCGCCGAGATGGCCGAGCTGATCGAGGGCAAGGTCGAGCGGGGTCACTTTCTGCAAGCCGGTATCGGAGCCCGAGCGGTCGGTCGATGGCAGAAGGTGTGCGATGCCTGACACGCAGACGGATGCCCTCACCTGCGCACCATCCACGCCGACTTCCTTGGTCGGCATCTCAACTGCACGAAGGAGTCATGATGAGCGGTTTCCTGCACGACGACGGGCTGTGCGCCCGCAACTCGGTCGACGCTGACGGATTCGCAAGAGCATGCCGCGAGTTCGCCCGCCTGGCTGATCTCCTGGGCCTGCCCGACACCGGCCACTCGTTCACGGAGATCGTGGACCTCGCCGCTGACCGCATCAAGGCGGCTGGACTGGAGTCCGTGGCCGAAGCATGGGACGAGGGATTTAACGCCTCGTGGCTGGAGTCCAGCGGAACGGTCGTCACGAACCCGCACCGGGTGCGCGATGTGCGCTAACCGCCTCGGCTCGCTCCCCTGCGCCACGACCACCGACCACACCCCACCGCACGGCTGCACGTTCGTCGGCCTCGACCCGGAGGCGACCAGGGACCACGAGGAGAACCAGCGATGAGCGACCTGCCGATCTACCGGACGCGCGTCGAGGCGACGAACCCGTGGCACGGCACCCGCCACTGGATCGTCCTCGGCTGCTGCTGCATGGCCCGGGAGTTCGAGGAGTTCCGAGAGGCCATCAACCACGCGCAGAGGTGTTCATCCGTGTACGGCGAGCACTTCCGACCTCCGACGCCGTTCGCCGATTCCGACCTGCCTGACTTCAACGAGGAGATCCAGCGATGAGGGAATCCATGCGCATGAGGATCGGTCGCTGGCTAGAGCGGTTCACGTTCCTCCACCCAGTGCTACTTGAGTTCTCGCACGAGTACCCCACTGGGCGGCACTGGTACATGAACCGCATCAGTCGCACATTCATCCGCCGGGAGGGCCAGCGATGACCGAGTGGACCGAGCCGGGCGTACTCCCTGAAGGCGTCTCGTGGTGCGCCGAGTCGATGTGCTGGGAGTGCGGGCGCATGGTCAAGCACAAGCCATTCGGAGGCCCACAGAAGCGCCACGGATGCCGGTTCCGCTGGCTCGCTCGACGCGCTCGACGCGCCCACCTTGAGGGCTGGCACTCCGGCTACCGCTGGGCCGTCGAGCACCCCGACGACCCGATGACCCGCGCCGACGCTGAGGACTACGGCACCGGGATGGCCGGGCTCATGCGCGTCGGGCACCTCGACTTCACGGGCATCGACAAGGAGGAGTCGCGATGACCACTCCTGATTTTCCGTCGCGTGGCAACTGGACCTGCCCCTCCTGCGGAAAGTTCACCTTCGAGGTGATCCACTCGTGCCCCGTCGTCGTGGTCGACGCCGAGAAGCTGACCCCCCAGGCGGTGCTCGTGCCGTGCACCTCGTCGGCAGTGGCGGTCCTCGGCGTTCCCGGCCCGACGCGCGTCCCATGCGGCCTTCTCGATGGGCACGACGGCCTGCATGAGTTCTGCATGATGTGGCGCGACGAGGAGGAAGCGCGATGATCGAGATCGTCGACTTCCTGCTCGCGCGAATCGGTGAGGACTGGGTTGACGCCGTGACTGGGGATCGATGGAAGTCACTCCCGCCCGGCGAGTACGGGCGACTACAGGCCCGCGTGCTTGCCGAGTGTGCGGCCAAACGGCAGATCGTGCACGCAGCCACGTGGGCGCGGAAGGACGGAACCCGCGTCCCCATGGAACTCGACCAACCGATCCTGAAGATCCTCGCTGCTGTCTATGCCGCCCATCGCGATTACCGCGTCGAGTGGTGCCCGTGACCGATCCACTCCCTTGCCCCCTGCCCGGCCGACCGACCCTGCACCTGCCCATGCCACACCGCCACCCGCTACAGCGACCGTGAGAGCGAGGACCAGTGAGCACCTGCGAGAACGGATGCACCACCCGCGGGCAGCACGACGCCGGCTGCACCTGCACCAACGAGTGCCCCGACCACGAGCACCACTGCACCGGATGCCTCCCCCGCACCATCCCTACAGGGCACATCATCTGCGGGCGCTGCACCCAGCAGCTCCGTGAACACCTCAACAGGCTCCCCGACCTCGCCGCAGCCGTCGCCGCACGCCGAGACGGCGCCCTCAACATGGCCCGCCTACCCAACCTCGACGGCATCCACGCACCCTCCATCGAGCCGCGCTCACCGTCCCCAGCGTGGGACGCAGCCGAAGAGGTCATCGCCTGGGCTCACGCCTGGGCCGAGTCCCTCGCCGACTACCTCCGCCACGCCGGGCCGTTCAAGTTCAACCGCGCCGGCATCCCAACCCGAGCGCTCACCACCAGCATCACCTACCTGACCCGCCACCTCGGCGACATCGCCGCCTCACCCTTCGCCCTCGACATCACCGGAGAAGCCCGAGCCATGACCAAGCGCCTCGAGAAGCAGGCCGGCCGCGACGAGCTCACCCACCGACTCCGCGAACCCTGCCCATCCTGCGACCACCGGACCCTCATCCGCCGCGACGGCTCCGACCGCGTCGAGTGCCGCAACACCGACTGCCTGCGCATCTGGAACGAGGACGAGTACGCCCACCTCGCGCACGTCGCAGCGTCGTGACGTGGGAGCCCGAGAAGCGGCTACTCACGATCGAGGAGTGTGCGGCGTCAATCGACCGGCCCGTTTCCACGGTGCGCCGGTGGGTCAGCGAGGGCCGGATCAAGCCGTACGCAACGTGGCAGGGCCGCTACCTGTACCTCGAGTCCCACCTGCTGCACGCCGAGGCCCGGGCGCGTCGCCGCGAAGGTGTCAGTGCTACGCGCGACAATCAGAGAACAAGCACCCCCGCGACGCTGGAACGTCCGGGGGCTGACCGACCCCGAGGAGGTCGATGTGAGGAACCGTAGCCGATGGACCCCGCCGCACCCGGCGACCGCGCCGCGGCGCATCTGCTGCTGGCCGAAGTGCCACACCGCCGCAGTGCTCGACCTGCCGATGTGCCGCCCGCACCTCGCTGTCGCCCACGACGTCTACCAGACCGTCTTCATCGACACCGACCGCAACAAGCCAGCGCCCGCACCAGCGCCACCGAAGCCCGCACCCGAGGGCACCGTCTACTACGTGCAGGTCGACGCCCACATCAAGATCGGGTGGACCAGCGACCTCACCAAGCGCATGCGTGGCTACGCCCCCACCAGCCGCCTCCTCGCCACCCACCCAGGCACACGCGCCGACGAGCAGCGCATGCACAAGCGGTTCGCCGTCCACCGCACCCATGGCCGCGAGTGGTACGCGCCCGTGCCCTCACTGCTCCACCACATCGAGCTCGTCAAGGCCGAGCACGGTGAACCCGACGCCGTGGCATTCGGTGCCGCACCTGTCACCATCCCCGAGCCACGGCCGACGCACACCATCCGGCCCATCGGTGGTGCACGACACACCAGCGGCGTGCGTCGCTAGCACAACCGAGCACCCAGGCGCTACGCTTGCGCTAACACGCGCGGCGTCCCCACCATCGGGAACCGCGCGTTTCGCATGCCACCCGCACGCATGGCCGCCGACCTTGACGCTGCGAGCGTCCGTGGGCCAGTGCGGGGCAGCCTCGGCGGCAGGGCCATCGTGCAGAGCAGCCGCCAAACCGGCCCGCCAGCAGGACCGCAACCCGCAGGCGTTGACCGGGTGCCCTGACCGCGACGGCGGCCGGGGCGCGACGTCCCGAAGGCGGTGCAGCATGGACCGAGCAGCCACCCCCGACGAAGCCATGGCCGCACGCCTCGGCAGGCTGCAGCGGTCCTGGGCAGTAGCGCGCAACGCGCACGCGGATGAGCAGGCTGAGCGGGACAGGCTAGCGATCGACGAGGTTCTGGACGAGTGGCACCAGTGCACCGACGAGCCGTGAGCCTGCGCGTCTGCCCCGTCCCAGGGTGCCCACGCCTCACTCCAGGCGGTAGGTGCACCGAGCACGCGAAGGCCAGCGACCGTGAGCGCGGCACCGCCAGTCAGCGTGGCTACACCAGCGCAGCGCACCGAGCCTTCCGCGAGCAGGTGCTCGCACGTGACCCCGTGTGCAAGGTGTGCAGGCAGCAGCCCAGCACCGTGGCCGACCACTACCCCACCAGCAGGCGCGACCTGCTCGAGCAAGGGCTCGACCCCAACGACCCGGCCCGAGGTCGAGGTCTGTGCGGTCCATGCCACTCGCGGGAGACGGCAAGGCACCAGCCGGGTGGATGGAATCGGACATAAGGGGTGGGGGGTGCCCCCTCAGGCCGCACGGCGCCAGTACCGCCGGAGAGGCGGCTCGGTGGTGCGGAGGGTTCAGACTTCCGGCTCGGCGCGAGGCTGAGTCGGCAACCGAAGCGGCGCGATGCCGTCGAGGGAGTGAGCAGGCATGGTCGACTCGACCACCGTGCAGGCACGTCTCAACGTGCCGTTGCCGGTGTACGTCACGCTGGGCGAGCGCCCCGACCGGGTGCGCGAGTGCGTCAGCGCGGCGGCATCCGAGATGGAGCGCGTCGCCTCCGAGGCCGGCCGCCGGCTGAGCGAGACGCCTCGGCTCGTCGCGCAGTCCGACCCGCACCCGCTGCTGGACGCCGTCGAGCTGACCTTCGAGGCCGAGACGGTGCCGCGGTGAGCCGCGGTGGTGCGCGCAACCGCTCGGGCCCGCAGGCCGACCCGAACTCCGGGCGCTCAGAGCGTCGGGGCTACAAGCTGACCGCGCTGCCGTCCGAGGGCTACACCGGCGACGTGCCGGCCATGCCGATCGGGCCGAGCGCGACGGACGACCTGACCGCGAAGCGCGAGCGCGAGATCTGGGCCGAGGCGTGGACGACGCCGCAGGCATGTGCGTGGTCGATGGAGTCGTGGCGCTGGCCGATCGTGGCCGAGTACGCCCGTCTCAAGGCGATCGTCGAGCTCAGCCCGGCCGCGTCGGCTGCGCTCGTCTCCCAACTGCACCGCTACCGCGACCAGCTCGGGCTCACACCTGCCGGGCTCAAGGACAACGGGTGGGCGATCGCGGCCGACGAGGTCGCGGCGAAGCGCTCGACCCGCGAGGCGCCGGCGCCGAAGGCTCGCCCGCGGCGTCTGCGCGCGGCCGATGGCGGCCAGTGAGTTCGTCGTCGACTTCCCCACTCTCGGGGATCTGATCGACGCCTGGGTGGAGCATCATTGCCGCGTGCCGGATGGTTTCGCGCGCCGGCAGCCCTTCAAGATGGCCGACTGGCAGTTCTGGTGCACCGCGAACCACTACCGCATCCGCGAGGATGCGAAGTGGACGCCGGAGCGCCCGCTGCTGAACCAGGCGTTCGTGAACCGTCGCTCGCTGATCGTGGCCCCGCAGAAGACTGGCAAGGGCCCGTGGTCGGCGACGATCACGTGCGTCGAGGCGGTCGGCCCTGCGATCTTCGGCGGGTGGGCGAAGAAGGGCGACGCCTACGACTGCGCCGAGCATGGGTGCGGCTGCGGGTGGGGCTTCGACTACGAGCCGGGCGAGCCGATGGGCATCCGGCACCCCTCGCCGCTGATCCAGCTGACGGCGACGTCCGAGGACCAGGTCGACAACATCTACCGGCCGCTGCGGGCGATGGTCGGCATGGGGCCGCTGCGTGACCTGCTCAAGGTGCGCGAGGGCTTCATGCGCATCGTCGGCGGGAGCGACGACGCCGACATGGACCGTATCGACGTCGTGACCTCGAGCGCGAACAGCCGGGTGGGTAACCCGATCTCGTTCGCCTTTCAGGACGAGTCGGGGCTCTACACCGCGCAGAACAAGATGCGGAAGGTCGCCGAGGCGCAGCGCCGCGGTGCGGCGGGCATGGGCGGCCGGACGATCGAGACGACGAACGCCTGGGACCCGGCCGAGAACAGCGTGGCGCAGACGACGTGGCAGTCGCAGTCGACGGACGTCTTCAAGTTCTTCCGCCAGCCGCCGGCGAGCCTGTCCTACCGCAACAAGGCCGAGCGGGCGCGCATCCACCGCTACGTCTACGAGGGCTCGTGGTGGGTGAACCTCGACAGCATCGAGGCGGAGGCGGTCGAGCTGCTCGAGCACGACCCGGCGCAGGCTGAGCGCTTCTTCGGCAACCGCCTGGTCGCCGGCTCGGATGCGTGGCTGCCCGCTGGCGCCTGGGAGAAGGTCGGTCCCGATGTGGCTGCCTGAGCCCGAGCCCGGCACGCGCATCTGCCTCGGCTTCGACGGATCGGACGTCGACGACTGGACGGCGCTGCGCGCGGAGACGTTCGAGGGCCTGCAGTTCACGCCGCGGCACGGCCCCGAGCGGCGCCCGACGATCTGGAACCCGGCCGAGCACTTCGACCACCGGGTGCCGCGGCTCGAGGTCGACGCTGCGGTCGACGAGATCTTCGAGCGCTTCGAGGTGGAGCGCTTCTACTACGACCCGCCGCAGTGGGAGACCGACGGCGAGGCGTGGGCGCTGCGGCATGGGGCCGAGCGCGTCATCGCCTGGCCGACGTACCGGATGCGGCAGATGCACGCCAGCCTCGAGCGGTTCGTGACCGACCTCGGCGCCGGCCGGATGACGCAGGACGGGTGCCCGATCACGGCGCAGCACATCGCGAACGCGCGGAAGTCCTCGCGCGGCGCCGACCGCTACATCCTGTCGAAGCCGAACCAGCACCAGAAGATCGACGCCGCGATGGCGTCCGTGCTCGCACACGAAGCTGCAGCCGACGCGAGGTCGGCCGGCTGGGGCGAAGTGACCGACAGCCGGATGTTCGTGTTCCGTTGACCGCTGGGTGGGAGGTGTCGGCGTGGCCCTGAGCCTGGACGAGACGACCACGCTGACTGCCCTGGCGCGCGAGTCGCTGCGCCTGTCGAACACCGACGCGCTGATGGACGCCTACTACGAGGGCCAGCAGCGGCTCGAGCACATCGGCCTGGCCGTCCCGCCCGAGCTGCGTCGCTTCGAGACGGTCGTGAACTGGCCGTCGCTGGTCGTCGACTCCGTCACCGAGCGGATCCGCCTCAAGTCGCTCATGCTGCCCGGTCAGGATCTCGCCGACCCGGGCCTGCAGGAGGGTTGGGACGCGAACAACCTCGACAGCGAGCAGCACCTGCTGTGGAACGACAAGTGCGTCTACGGGCGCGCGTTCCTGTGCCTGGGCACGAACGACGAGGATCCCGAGCATCCGCTCATCACGGTCGAGTCGCCGCTCGAGGTCACTGTCTCGATCGACCCGCGCACCCGGCGCGTCCGTGCGGCGCTGCGCCTGTACGGGCAGACCGAGGACGACCCGACGCCGTCGCTGGCGACGCTGTACCTGCCCGACGTCACCGTCTGGCTCGAGCGCGTCGAGGGCCGCTGGCGTGAGACGCTGCGCGACGAGCACCGACTCGGCCGCGTGCCGGTCGTGCCGTTCTTCAACCGCCGCCGCACGGGCCGCTGGACGGGCGTGTCGGAGATGGCGCGTGCGATCTCGCTGACCGACGCCGCCGCGCGCTCACTGACGAACCTGCAGATCGCCGGTGAGACGCACTCGGTGCCCCAGAAGTGGGTGCTGGGCATGAGCAAGGGCGACTTCGTCGACGCCGATGGCAACCCGATCCCGGCGTGGCAGTCGTACTTCTCGGCGATCTGGGCCAACCAGAACAAGGACGCCAAGGTCGGCCAGTTCACCGCCTCGGACCTCAAGAACTTCCACGAGACGGTCAACTTCTACGGCGGCCTGCTCGCCGGCGTCTACGGCCTGCCGATCCGCTACATGGGCCAGCTGACCGCGAACCCGCCGAGCGCCGACGGCATCCGCGCCGACGAGGCCCGTACGGTCCTGCGCGCCGAGCGGCACATGGCCGCCGACGGCGACCAGCTCGGCCGGGCGTTCGCGATCTACCTGCGCCTGCGTGACGGCGAGTGGATCACCAACGGCGACCGGATCAAGGCGGAGTGGCACGACGCGGCCACGCCGACGTACGCCGCGAAGGTCGACGGCATCCAGAAGCTGACTGGCGGTGCGCCGATCCTGTCCATCGAGGGCGGATGGGACGAGCTCGGCTGGTCGGAGACCCGCAAGCAGCGCGAGCGGGACTACTTCCAGCGCGAGGCGACGACGGACCCGATCCTGAACGCCGCGCGCCAGCTGCAGGGCGGCAGCGGTGCTCCCGCGGGCGGTCAGTGAGCACTACCGGGCGCAGCAGCGTCAGGTCGTCTCGACGCTCGCTCTGACCCGCCGCGAGTGGGCGAAGATGGGCCCCGACTTCGACGCCTCGTGGCGTACCGTCGGACCTCGGCTGCTGCTGCTGACCACCTCGGCGCAGGTCGGTGCGGCCGGCAACGGCGCGCGCTACGTCCCGGCCACGCTCGACCAGCTCGGTACGCACGTCGAGCCTCTCGCCGATGTCGACCCGAACGGCTTCGGCGGGTGGGCCAGCGACGGCCGACCGCTCGATACCCTGCTCTACGGTGCGGTGACGACGGCGAAGCAGCACGTGCTCGAGGGCGCGACGCCGGCGCAGGCTCTCCGGCTCGGCGGCAAGTGGCTCGACATGGCCGTGCACACGCAGATCGCCGACGCTGGCCGTCAGGCGGCCTCGGTGGGCATCGCCGCCCGCCCGAAGGTCGGCTGGGTGCGCATGGTGAACCCGCCGTGCTGCCCCCGGTGCGCGGTGCTCGCCGGCCGCTTCTACCGGTGGAGCAGCGGCTTCCGGCGCCACCCGCGCTGCGACTGCGTGCACATCCCGACGACTCTCGCGAACCCAGCCGCGACGCTCGGCAGCGACCCGCAGGCGCTCTTCGACTCCGGGCAGGTGCACGGGCTCAACGAGTCCGAGCGCAAGGCCATCGCCGAGGGAGCCGACCCGGGCCAGGTCGTGAACGCCCGCCGCGGCCGCCAGGGCATGACGACCACCGAGGGCACCACGAAGCACGGGCTCGCCGGTGTGCGCCTGCAGGGCCGCCAGCGGCTGACGCCCGACGGCATCTACCGCATCGCCAGCGACCGCGGTGAGGCGCTGCGGCTGCTCAAGCAGCACGGCTACCTGCTGTAGCCCCAACAGACCACCCACGCCGGGCGAGCCGGTGAGGGTTTCCCCCGCGATGGAGGAGCACCACCCATGACCGAACCGACCAGCACCCAGCCCCCGGCAGACCCGGCCACCACCGCGCCGGCACCCGTCACCGACCCGAACCCCCAGGGCGACCCTGCGGACCTCGGCGAGGGCGGCAAGAAGGCGCTCGAGGCCGAGCGCAAGCGCGCGGCACAGGCCGAGCGGGAGGCGAAGGCGCTCAAGGCACGTCTCGACGAGATCGAGGCGGCCAACCTGAGCGAGCTGGAGAAGGCGCAGAAGGCAGCGGCCGACGCCGCGGCCCGCCTCGCCGAGTACGAGAAGACCACGCTGCGACAGCGGGTCGCCCTTGCGAAGGGCGTCCCGGCAGACCTGGTCGACCGGCTCCGAGGCGACACCGAGGACGAGATCTCTGCCGACGCCGACGCGCTCATGGCGCTGGTGAAGGCCCCCACCACGCCGCTCGCTGACCCCTCACAAGGTGCGCGCGGCGGGGCGACCCCCCTGAACTCGGACGGCCTCGAGCAGGCCCTCCGATCCAAGCTCGGCATCCCTGGCTGATGCCGCTCATCAAGGAGCTGTGACCAATGGCGATCACCGCCGCAACCACCACGGGTGACTTCTCCGGGTTCCTGACCCGCGAGCAGTCGGCCCCCATCTTCGAGCAGGCCGCGAAGCAGTCCGTCGTGCAGTCCCTGGTCCGCCAGGTGCCGCTCGGCATCAACGGCCAGTCCATCCCCGTCGTCACCGGCAAGATCTCCGCCGGGTGGGTCGCTGAGGGTGCACAGAAGCCCGCCAGCAAGGGCACCATCGCGCTGAAGACGATGGACCCGAAGAAGCTGGCCGCCATCGCCGTCGTCTCGGCGGAGGTCGTGCGCGCCAACCCCGGCGGGTACATGGACCTGCTGCGCCCGCAGATCGCCGAGGCGTTCGCCGTGGCCTTCGACGCGGCCGCCCTGCACGGCACCTCGAGCCCGTTCAGCACCAACCTGGACACCGGCTCGAGCACCCAGGAGTTCACCGGCACCGCGCCGGCGTTCACCGCCGTCTACGACGACCTCAACGCGGGCCTGTCGACCCTCGTCAACGCCGGCAAGAAGGTCACCGGGTCGGCGTGGGACTCGCGCATGGAGCCGGTCTTCAACGGCGCCAAGGACACCGCCGGCCGCCCGCTGTTCATCGACGGCCCGCCCGTCGAGTCGGCGGAGATCATCCGCCAGGGCCGCCTGTTCGGCCGCCCGTCCTTCATGGGTGACGGCGTCTACGCCGCAACCCCGAAGATCTACGGCTACATGGGCGACTGGACCCAGGCCGCGTGGGGCGTCGTCGGCGGCATCTCCTACAAGGTGTCGACCGAGGCCGCGGTCACGATCAACGGCGCGCTCGTGTCGCTGTTCGAGAACAACCTCGTGGCGATCCTGGCGGAGGCCGAGTACGGCTTCCTCGTCAACGACGCCGCCTCGTTCGTGAAGTTCACGAACGCCTCCTGATCGGAGACGCGCTGATGGCGACGAAGAAGGCGACCACCACCGACGACGTCCAGGTCGACGAGACCGCGACGCCGCCCACCCTCGGCGAGCAGGTCGCTGCCGTCGAGGAGAACACCGACCCCGCCATGGTGGCGGATGTCGACCAGCCGAAGACCGTGAAGGTCAAGAGCCCCGCGGGGTTCGTCACCGAAGTCCCCCAGGACATCGTCGACGCCCTCAAGGACTCCGGCTACAAGCTCACGAAGTAGTCGGGAGGGGGCGTCATGGCAGGCAACCCGGCAGCGGTCAGCGACCTGGTCCGTCGGTGGCGCCCCCTGTCCGACAGTGAGCAGATCATCGCGGCTTCTCTGCTCGACGATGCGTGGCAGATCCTGCTCTCGCGCGTCGCGCTGCTGCAGTCGCGGCTCGACCCGGCTGACACTGCGACGACGGTCAAGCTCGACCCGAAGCTCGTGGTGGCGGTCGAGACGGCGATGGTGCTGCGCGTCCTGCGGAACCCGGACGGCAAGCGCCAGGAGTCGATCGACGACTACTCGTGGACGCGCGACAACGCGGTCTCGGCCGGCCTGCTGTACGCAACCGACGACGAGCTCGCGATGCTGGCCCCGGCTGGCGCGAGCACGAACGCCTTCACGATCACCCCGACCGGCACGCCGGGCTACGCGACGGGCGTCCCGGTCAACTGGTTCGAGCTGAACCTATGAGCGTCGAGTCGGCCACCCTGCAGGGTCGTGCGGCTGCCGAGGCCCTCATGCTCGACACCTGCACGATCACTCGCGCAGGCACCGGCAAGGGACCGTGGAACGACGGCACCGGCCAGTACGACCACCCCGCCCGCGTCACGGTCTACCAGGGCAAGTGCAAGGTCCAGACGCGCGACGTGCAGGTCAACAACCCCGACGTCGCGGGCCGTGAGGCGTTCGTCGTCGACTGGACCGTCCACCTGCCCGTCGTCGGCTCTGAGGGCGTGCAGCAGGGCGACACGGTGACGATCACCGCCGCAGCGCTCGACAGCGCGCTGGTCGGCCGCACGTTCACCATCGACGGCCCCCACCTCGGCACGGCGAAGACCGCACGCCGGCTCCCCGTGAAGGCGGAGGTGTGACCGTGGGTGCCTTCGAGTTCGACATCACCGACCTGCGCGCGCTCGAGGCCGACCTGAACGGCGCGGGCGACCGGATCTTCGGCCAGGTCGACGCGACGACGCGCAAGGCCGCGCTCAACGTCAAGAACACCCTGCGTGACCAGGCGCAGGGCGTGCGTCACGCGCCTGCCTTCCCGTCGTCGATCACCTTCGACGCGCGCACGGGCGTCTCGTGGGTCGAGGCGGAGATCGGCCCGCGTGAGGGAGGCGCCGGCTCGCTGGCGCTGCTCTACTTCGGCAACAGCAAGTCCGGGCCGCGCCTGCCTGATCCGATGGGCGCGCTCGACGCCGAGGAGCCTGCCTACCTCGAGCACCTGGCGCAGGTCGCTGCGCAGGAGATGCTGCCGTGAGCGACCAACTGCCCGACGTCGTGATCGCGATGATCGAGGCCGCACTGCCCGGCGTACCTATCGGCGACACGGTCTCACCGGCCGCCCCGCGTTACGTGCGGTTCAACGGCGACCCGGGCGAGCGCTGGGCCGAGGATGTCGCGCACACCTCCGACCTCGTGCGCTACCGCTTCCGCGTGACGTACGTCGCCGACGCCGAGCCGTACGGCCGCAAGGGCGTCGAGTGGCTGATCGACCGAGTGCGACCCGCGCTCGTCGACGTCGTGCCCCAGGTGACCGGCTACGTGTTCGGGCCCATCGAGCTCGAGCCGGGCGCCGGCCAGCCCATCCAGATCGACGACAGCGCCGTGACCGACGTCCTGTTCGGCTCCGACGGCTTCGTCGTCATGGGCGCTCGCGCCTGATCCGTCCAACCGCAGTCGACGCCCGGGAGGGCAAGCCATGAGCAGGAAGCGCACCGAGTCGTCGACCGACGGCGGCTTCACGCCCATCGAGGTGGAGGTCGGCGAGCAGAACGCGCCGATCGTCTCCGAGGTGGACTTCACGACCCAGCAGCCGCAGCCCGCGGCAGAGATCAAGGAGGACTGACCATGCCGCGGATGGTGGATCTCGGTGTCACGCAGTACCTGTGGGTGACCACCCTGGCCGACGTCACGTCGCCGACGGTCGCCGAGCTGACGGCCGGCAAGGACATCAGCCAGTTCGTCGTGACGAGCACCTCGGTGGGCCCGACGGCCTCCGACACGGTGAACGAGAAGGGCATCACCGACACCTCGAACGCCGTGGTACCGACGATCGGCAACTACGAGGGCAACCTCGTGCTGTTCCGCGACTACACCGCGGGCGTGCCGACCACGGGCACCGACGTCATGGAGACGTTCAACGCGGCCGGGATCGTCGGCTACCTGTGCAAGCGGGTCGGCAAGCCCGCGGCCACGGCGGCGTCGGCCAGCGAAAAGTACGACGTCTACAAGTTCATGACGGACACCCCGCAGCCCAGCGGCGGCCAGGGCGACGGCTACCTCAAGCTGACCGTCCCGCTGCTGCAGCAGGGCTCGTTCAAGCTCGGGGCGACCGTCACGGCCTGACCTGACGGGAGGGGCGGCGCGACCCTGGCCGGCGCGTCGCCCCTCCGCTTCACCCACCATCCGGCCAGGACACCGGCCAGGAGGATCCATGAGCACCACCGAGCACGACGACATCGCCCCCGCCGACTTCGACCTCGACGCGTGGATCGACGGCACGAAGCCGACGGAGCGCTCCTGCGTCATCGTCGGCCGCGGCGACCTCATCGCCCAGGCCGAGGAGCTGCTGCGCCAGTACGAGGCGCTGCAGCGCTCCGAGCGCGAGGCGTCGGTCACCGAGACGACCCTCGGTGCACTCGAGGCCGAGATGGAGCAGGTCGAGCAGCAGATCGAGGCGAGCAAGGCGGTCTGGTACCTCAAGGCGCTCACGCCCGAGGAGATCCGCACCGCCGCGAAGGCCGCCGAGAAGGCCGCGAAGCGCAGCGGCGACCCGGCCAAGGACGAGAACGCGGACTACACGGCCTACCAGATCGCGGCCGCTGTCGTGCGCGTCGAGCGTGCGGACGGATCGACCGCTGCCGGTATCACGGGCCCGCAGATCCTCAAGCTCAAGGACCGGCTCGGCGAGGCCGTCGTGCTGCAGCTGTTCAGCACGCTGCAGAAGGCGATGAGCGAGGATCCGTCGGTGAGCGCCCCTTTCTCGCGGAAGTCCTCGCCCGGCCGCGCTGGGCCGCGGTAGTCACCCAGCTGCGCACCGCGCGCTCGTGGGGCGTCCCGCACGGGCTCATCCGCTTCGGGCGCAAGAAGTGGACGCTGCGCGACCGCGTGCTGGCGATGGCGCTGACGATCTACGAGTCGTCGCTGTGCTCGTGCGGACACCCGGTGTCGAGGGCCTACAACCTCGACATGGAGGGCTACTACGAGAAGGTTGAGCACCTCTGCCAGGCGTGCCGGGTCGCGCAGGAGGCGCAGGCCGACGAGCGTGCTGAGCCGGGCCGCAAGGTCGCGATCGTCGACCGCTCCTACGACGAGGGCTTCGAGCCGAACCCGTCCTACCTAGGGGCGACGTAGCAGCCCGACGGCCAGCAGGACGAGCCCGAGGAGCCCGACCAGCCAGCCGACGGCGGGCAGCCCCCTGCTGCCGTTGCTGAGGGCACCCACGAGCGCCCAGGCGAGCAGTGCGACGCCGATCCCGAAGCACCAGTTAGACAGCCGACGGCGCCGGTCGACCGCGGTGGCTTCCGTGTGTTGGTCCATGCCCTCCAGTGAACACCGACCGAGGGAGGCGTGGTGGCCGATCGCAGTGTTGTGGTCCGGCTGCGCGCCGAGGTCGATGGTCTCAAGCGGGGCATGGCCGAGGCGACGAAGGCCGTCAAGGGCGTCGGCGACGAGGCCGAGAAGTCCAGCCAGCGCGCGAGCACCGCCTCCGAGCGGATGATCGCGTCGGCGTCGAAGAACAAGGCGCAGTGGGAGACGGCCGGCCGCGCGCTGATCGTCACGGGCGCCGCGGTCGCCGCCGGCATCGCGCTGTCGGTGAAGACCTTCGCGGACTTCGACGCGCAGATGTCGCAGGTGAAGACCCTCTCGCACGCGACGTCGCGCGAGATGGTGCAGCTGACCGACGCCGCCCTGAGCATGGGTCAGGCGATCGGCTTCTCGGCCTCGCAGACCGCTGAGGCAGAGACTGAGCTGGTCAAGGCCGGCCTGTCGGTGAAGGACATCCTCGGCGGCGCCCTGGTCGGCGCGCTGCGGCTGGCTGCGGCCGGGCAGATCGACGTTGGCGAGGCCACCACCATCGCCGCGTCGGCCATGACGCAGTTCAAGCTGTCCGGCCAGGACGTGCCGCACATCGCCGACCTTCTGGCGGCCGGCGCCGACAAGGCGCTCGGTGGTGTCGGCGATCTCGGCCAGGCGCTGTCGTCGGCCGGCACGGTGGCTGCGCAGTTCGGGTGGTCGCTCGAGGAGACGGTCGGCACGCTCGCCGAGTTCGCGCAGAACGCGCAGATCGGCGAGAAGGGCGGAACCCTCCTGCGGCAGATGCTGCTGCAGCTGGTCAACCCGTCGAAGCAGGCGCGCGACCTGATGGAGCAGTACGGCTTCTCGATCACCGACGCGAACGGCGAGATGGTCAACTCGTCCGAGCTCGCCGGTCGCCTGCAGAAGTCGTTCGGCAGTCTGACGCCCGAGGTGCGCAACCACGCGCTCGCGGTGCTGTTCGGCGCGCACGCCATCCAGGGCGCGAACATCCTGATGAGCGACGGCGCGAAGGTCAACGCCGATTGGGTGAAGTCGGTCAACGAGACCGGCTTCGCCGCCCAGCAGGCCGCCGGGAAGATGGACAACCTCAAGGGCGACCTGGCGAAGCTGCGGGCCGCGCTCGAGAACGACCTCATCAAGTCCGGCTCGGTCGCCAACGGCACGCTGCGCACGATGACGCAGGGCGTCACGGCGGTCGTCAAGGGCTACGGCGACCTGCCTCGGCCACTGCAGGGTGCCGCGCTCGGCCTGGGTGCCGTGACGGGCGCGACCGCCCTGACCGCTGGCGGCTTCCTGCTGATGCTGCCGCGCATCACCGAGACGATCAAGGCGTTCCGCACGCTCAAGGCGGAGGCGCCGGCCGTCACCACGGGCCTGTCGCGTGCCGGCAAGGCCGCGGGTGCGGTGGCCGGCTACATCGCACTGGCGTCGGCTGCGGACGCGCTCTACCGCAGCATGGGCCCGGCGTCGATGTCGGTCAACGAGATGGAGCAGGCGCTCCTCGACCTCAACGACGTCGGCCTCGACAAGATCAACGCGGGCTTCGCTGGCATCCAGCGCGGCGCCGGGCTCATCACGTCGTACAACGTCAACAGCCTGGCCGACGCGGCGCGCAAGCTCGCTGAGCCGAGCCTGCTCGACCGGCTCAACGACTTCGCCGGCGAGATCCAGTCGTTCGGCGGGTCCGAGGGCTCGGCGGAGCGAACGAAGCTGATCGAGCAGGTCAACACGATCGGCGACGCGCTCGGCCAGCTCGTCTCGTCGGGGCACGCGGACCTGGCGGCCAGCCAGTTCGAGGTGCTCGCCCAGCAGTGGCAGGCCGGCGGCGGCAGCATCGACACACTGCGCAAGCTGATGCCGGGCTACTCCGACGCGCTCGCGGCGGCCGACAACGAGCAGACGCTCGCGGCGAAGTCGGCGGCCGGCGTGGCTGGTGGTGTGGCTGGCGTCGGGCAGGCGGCCAGCGACGCGACGCTCGACGTGGACGGCTTCGACAAGGCGCTCAAGCACCTGTTCGACCAGACGTTCTCGGTCGAGGAGGCCACCGACTCGTGGAAGTCGAGCCTGCTGGACCTGCGCGCGTCGATCAAGGAGAACGGCAAGCAGACCGAGGGCTACAGCGCCAAGGCGATCGCGAACCGCGAGGCGCTGCGCACGACGGCACAGAAGGCGTACGACCTCGTGCAGGCGTACGCCGACACGGGTGCCTCGGCCTCCGCTGTGACGAAGAAGTCGCAGGCGCTCAAGGCTGAGTTCATCAAGCAGGCCGAGAAGGCGGGCTACTCGAGGACCGCGGCCGAGAGGTACGCGGCGGCGCTCGACGAGATCCCCGGGACGTACCGGGCGAACATCAAGGCCACCGACGGCGCGAGCGGTCCCGCGCGCAACGCCAAGGCCGCGCTCGACCGGATCCCCGGCAACTACCAGGCGACGATCACCACGCGGTTCCGCACCATCGGCCAGCCGACGCCCTACACGCGCGGCGGTGGTGGCGGTGCGGGCATCGTCGTCACGACGAGCGGCTCGGGCGTGGTGCGCAAGGCCGACGGCGGCACCGTGGTCGGCCAGGGTGGCTCGCGGCAGGACAACGTCCCAGCGCTGCTCTCGCCCGGCGAGGAGGTCATCCGCGCCAGCGAGGCGAGCAAGCACCGCGGGCTGCTCAAGGCCATCAACGCGGGCATGTTCGCCGACGGCGGCACGGTCGGGCGGTACTTCGACGCGCCCGGCATGGGCTCGCTGCGCATGGGCAGCTCGCGGCCGACGGTCGAGAAGCACTACCACGTGACCGGCGTCGTCAACCCCGACATCGAGCGGCTCGCCAGCGCCGTCGTGCAGCGCCTGCGCGAGCAGGACGCCATGACGCCCACCTACAGCGGATGAGGGGGGTCTGAGCGTGCCGATCCTCGTGGACGTCGTGCAGGGCGTGCGGGCGCCGTTCATCGTGGTCCCGCCGGACACGCGCCGCCTCGAGTTCGAGTCGGTGGACGGCCGCCAGCTCATCACTTGGGACGGCGACGAGTGGATCTCGCGCGCGGGCATCACGGGCATCGACGTGCCGCCGCGCGAGGTGATCCGCGAGAAGGTGCCGGGTCTGCCTGGGTCGCGGCTGCAGGAGATCCGCGACGAGGAGCGGGTCGTCTTCCTGCCCGTGTCGATGCGCCCGTCCGACCGGGACTGGCGCACGCACCTCGCGCAGATGGCGACGGTGCGCGGCTTCATGGACTACCGCAGCGCCGACTACGTCGCCGACGAGGGCACGTTCGATCTCGTGGCCTACGGGGACGGCTCGCGGCGTTCGCTGCGGTGCACGTACCTTGAGGGGCTCGAGGGCGACTACGACGCCGGCTCGCAGTTCTCGTGGTGGCGGATGGTCGGCGTGCGGCTCCTCGCGGTCGACCCCTACTGGCACGGCGATGCGTGGTCGACGCCCGAGGTGGCGCTACCCAAGCCCGCCCCGTTCCTGTCGAACAGCCTGGCCGATGCCTTCCCCCGCGCGATCTCCCCGTCAGTGGCGCTCGGCGCGGGGATGCCGGTGTCGGTGGGCGGTGACGTCCCCTCGGCCGCGGTGATCGACGGCACGGGCCCGTGGACGTCGCTGCACATCACGAGCCCGCAGGGCCTCGACGTGACGATCGGCGCGGTCGCCGCCGGCCACTCGTTCCACCTCGACACGGGCCGGAACCTCGAGTGCCTGCACAACGGGGCGAGCGACTGGTCGCTGGTCGGTGATTCCCCGCAGTGGCGACCGCTGCCGCCCGGTGATGCCTCCATCTCGATCGAGGTGACAGGCGCCGACGACACCACCCGCGCGCGCGTCTCGGGCGTCTCGCTGTGGGAGACCGCATGGTGACGTGGACCCTGCGCGGTCGGACGGCGACGCTCGGTCGTGGCGACATCGTGCGGGACTGGTCGGCGACGCTGGTGGAGCGCTGGAACCTGCCGGACACGCTGCAGGTGACGGGGCGCACCGACAACCTGCGGTCGCTGTTCGCGCTCGACGGCGGCGTCACGCTGGCCGACGAGTCCGGGGTGCGGTTCTCCGGGCAGCTGTCGAGCCTGCAGCGCAAGGGCGACCGGACGTGCACGCTGACGTTCGAGTCCGACCTGATCCGGCTGTGGGAGCGGATCGTCTACCCGACGCCGACGAACGCGATCACCGCGCAGACGGTCGACGTGGGCGACGTGCAGACCGGCGCGGCCGAGACGGTGCTGCTGCACTACATCAGCGCGAACGCCGGCCCGAGCGCGCTCACGGCCCGCAAGGTCACCGGGCTGACGGTGCCGGCGTCGTCAGCTCGCGGCGGCACGGTGACGGTCACGGCGCGCTTCGACAACCTCGGCCGCCTGGTGGCTGACATCGGTGCGGCGGCCGGGCTCGATGTCGAGGTGGTGCAGTCCGGCACGACGCTGGCGACCACGGTGACCGCGGCCCCGGACCTGTCGGCGACGGCGCGCTACGGCGTGCCGGGCTTCGGCGGCCCCGGGCTGCTCGGCGAGGACTGGTCCTACACCCTCACGAAGCCGGACGTGACGCGCGCCGAGGTCGGTGGCGGCGGCGAGGGGACGGCGCGAGTCTTCCGCGAGCGGCCCGACACGACCGCCGAGACCACGTGGGGGCGGCGCGTCGAGGCGTTCATCGACCAGCGGCAGACCACCGATACCGCCGAGCTCGACAAGGCCGGTGACGACGCGCTCGCCGAGGGCTCGCAGCCGGTGTCCATCTCGGCGCCGATCCTAGACTCCCCCGGCCTGCGCCTGGGTGTCGACGTCCCGCTTGGCGCGCTGGTGACCCTCGACCTCGACGACGAGCGCGTGGTCGACCGGCTGCGGCAGCTCACCACCCGCATCGCCGTCGACTCCGGCTCGCCGACGGTCTCCGTCGAGGGCGTCGTCGGCACGGCCGACGCCGGTCTCACTCGCTCGCAGAAGGAGTTCCTCGCCATGCGGAAGACGCTGCGGAAGGTGGTGACACGGTGACGACGACGTCGTACCCGATCGTCGGCACGAACATCGACCACGCGCAGTGGATGCAGCTGCACTCGCGGCCGGCCGGATTCTTCGACCCCGAGCACGTCGGGTGGTTCTCGATCACCCTGTCGTCCACCGACGACACGGCGACGATCGGTGTGGGCAAGTACCAGTTCCGGGGCTTCGCGATCCGCGTCACGGCGGCGCACGCGCTGACGCTGGCGGCGGCCGTGGGCTCGGCGAAGACCTACACCATCGGCATCATGTACGACCCCGCCAAGGAAGCTGACCCGGCGGGTCCGCTGTACCTCGCGGCCCCGGTCAAGACTGCGATCACCGTGCCGTCTGGCGGCGACTTCTGCCCGCTGTGGGACGTGACCCGCCAGCCCTCGCAGGTGCTCTCGCAGGCTGCGATCGTCGACCGCCGCCTGTGGCAGTACCCCCTCGCGTTCGCCAACGCCAACCGACCGGCACCGACCGACTTCTCGTTCGGGCAGGTGCTCATCACCACCGGCTACCCGAGCGGCGTGGGGATGCTGGACATCCACCTGCGCAGTGGGTCGACGGCCGGCAGTGAGGCGTGGACGTCGCTGCTGTCTCCGTCGTGGCAGAACATGGCTCTGGCGACCGGCCTGGTCGTGCCCTATGTCTCGGTGCCACCCCAGTACGCGCGCGTCGCAGGCCGCATGGAGCTGCAGGGCGCCATCGGACGTAGCGGCGGGACGAAGTTCGTGGCGGGCACGGAGTACACCGTCGGGTCGTTCTCGGCGGCGCTGGCGCCCATCCAGAACCGGCGGCTCGTGGTTGCCTGCGTCGGCGCCATCGCTTTCGCGCGGGTCATGGTCTACGCCTACAACTCCCCGACGCCTGGTCGCGTGACCCTCATCCCGTCGGTCGACTGCGACTCGATCCACCTCGACGGCATCTACTGGTACCCGAAGGGGGCCTGACCGATGGCTACCGTTCACCACTTCGGCACGGACGTCGATCCTTCGCACTTCGTCGAGGTTCCGGGCACCCTCGACCCCGATGGCAGCGGCAACGTCACCGCGCCGCGCCGTCCGGCCGCGGGCACGGTGCTCAAGGCGCGCGATGCCTCGACGCTGGCCGCGCTGCCGGACATCACCACCGACGACTACGGCTACTGGTCGTACACCACGACGGACGTGCCGCAGATCCAGGTGTCGGGCGACGGTGGGTCGACGTGGGTCGGTCCGCTCATCTCGGCCGAGGGTAAGGTCGACTCGCTGAACGCGGGCGCGAACGCCTCGACGGCGCTGCAGACGGCCACGAGCGCGGACCAGAAGGCCACGCAGGCGCTCGCCGCCGCTGGCACGGGCGGCCAGGTCACCATCGAGGGCGTCACGGCCAGCACGTTCACCCTGGCGCAGATCAACGCCCGCGACGCCCGCGTGCAGATCCCCGTGGCCGAGGTGTCCGGCGCGGCCTCGACGTGGGACGACATCGCCCCCAGCGCCCCGCCCATGCCGATCCTCGGCGCCGACGGGAAGATCCCCGCCTCATACATCCCGGCCAGTGTCGGCAGCGGCGGGTACTTCGTCTACCAGAACGCCGACGGCACCTGGCCCGCGCGCACCACCGTGACCAGCGACCCGACGACGATCGTCACCTACGTGATGCAGTACGACGTCACCAAGGAACCGACCATCGGCGCCGACACCTCGACCGCCTACGCGCAGGATCTGACGGCCACCCCGAAGGTGCCCGGCGACCAGATCGAAGTGCGACTCCCCCTGTGAGCGCGCGATGACCGTCCGCAGGTACGCGGCGAAGCGCTCGGACGGCACCCGCGCGTGGCTGCGTCCCGACGAGCTCGGCGTGCCCCCCACGCCGCCGCCCCCGCCGACGGCCCCGCAGGTCGCCACCGCGTTCGGGTACAACACCCTCGACGCCGACGGCAACGACAAGATGAACCGCTTCGGGCGCATCCCGTTCGCGCGCATCTACAACGGCGGCGCGACCCTCGGGCCCGGCCACTTCCAGCCCGGCGGCCTGTGCTACCGCGGCGCCGGCGTCGGCATCACCGGCGTGACCACCGCCAAGCGGGTCAACATGAGCGTCACCTACGACCCCGCCTCGGTGACCTCCTCGAGCTCGGCGCTGGCGACGCAGATGCGCTCGTTCGCCGCCGCTGTCCCTGCCGGCTGGTACGTGCAGGTCGTCCTCCATCACGAGTACAACCTGCACACCACCGACCAGGGCGGCGACGGGGCGACGGGGCGCACGATGGCGCAGTACCTCGCATCGTTCCCGATCCTCGCCCAGGCCATCAGCGACGGCGACGCCGGGAACGGCCGGTGCATCGCGGTCATCAACCCGTCGTGGAACGCGGGCGCGTTCAACCCGCTGCACGTGCCCGACGCCTCGACGATGCCCGCCGGCACCGAGTGCCACATGGACATCTACGACAACCCGCGGGGCACGCCGCCGGGCTACAAGCAGTACGGCACCACGTACCGCAACGCCGCCGACTTCCAGTCGATGTACAACGACATCGAGTCCCGCGGCTACATGAACCCCGGCTACGGGTGGGGCATCGACGAGTTCAACGCCCCGCGCCGCATCGCCCCGAAGCTGTCGACGCTCGACAGCACCTACGGGTGGGGTCCGCTGTCCCCGCACGACGTGGACGGGTCGGGCATGGCCGCGTCGATCAAGGCGATGTGCGACTTCTGCCTGAACGCCACCGTGCCGCCGACGACGGTCCTGTGGTTCACCGGCACCGGCACGTGGAACCAGCGGGCCGTCACGGCTGGCACCGCGAGCAAGGACGCCCCCGTCGGCGACCCGCTACACCAGGGCTGGCCCATCGCGGTCGACCCGTCCAAGGTCTACGCCGCGTACAAGGCGTTCGTCGACATCTCCCGCTAGCACCAGGAGCACTCATGGCAACGCTCGCGACGTACCGCGCGATCAACACCGGCACGGCCACCACGGTCGCCCAGGCCAAGCAGGTCGTCATCCCGGCGGCCGCGCAGGTCGGCGACCTGCTGGTGCTGTCCTACGTCGGCGGCTCCGCGCCCGACAACGGGGCGACGCTGACCGGGTGGACCATCCGCATCGACGACAACGACGGCGTCGACCTCAAGGTGTGGACGCGCTACTGCCAGGCCGGTGACGCCGGGTCGACCGTCACCATCGCCGCGACGACGGTGGCGAAGGTCCGGCTGACGTGCACGGCCGTCGCGGGCCCGGCCAGCACCGGCCCGGTCGCGGTCGCGGCCAGCGTGCTGGAGGCCACCGCCTCGACCACGCACACCTCGCCGACGCCGACGAACCCCTCGAGCGGCGACCCGGGCTTCGTGATGCAGTTCTACGCCGCGAAGGACGGATCGACGTCGAGCTCGGCGCGGTCGATCTCCACCGGCTACACGGTGCGCGACGACTACAGCTCGGGCGCGGCGTCCTTCGCGTTCGTCTCGATGGTGGCGACGAAGAACGCCGGGCAGGCCGCGGGCACGGTGCCGGCTGCCACATGGACGGCTGACCAGTCGACCGCGACCGCCGTCATGGGCACGCTGGTCATCGCCCCCGCGTCCTCGACCGTGGCCCTCAAGCCGGGCGCCGACCTCACCGTCCCCTCGGGCGCGACGATCGTGGGCGGCACGACGATGTCGAGCGTCTGGTCGGACGCCGACCCCGGCACGCTGGTCAAGGTGCCGCTGTCGGGCACCACCAACTCGGCGGTGTTCCGGTGGGCAGGCTCGGACGGCGGCGTGCCCCCCGGCCCGCTCAAGCACTTCGACATCGACGTGCAGTGCGCGCCGGGCACCGCGACCCTGTCCATGGTCGCCAAGCTGCTGCAGGGGACCACGGTCATCCACACCTACGCGGCGTTCACCACGGTGAACACGGCCGGCGTGGCGACGTTCTCCCAGGACGTCGCGACCGCCGACCAGACCGCGCAGACGAACCTGTCGGACATCCGGCTGCAGCTCGACTTCACCGGCAGCTGAGGCGGCGCGCTCATGGCTGCAGAGGCATGGGTCACCCGCGCCGAGGGCACGACCGTCCGCACCGCCGAGGCGTGGGTCACCGAGGTCGACGGCCTGGCCGGGAACCTTCCCGCCGCGTGGGTGTCCCGCATCCGGGGGTCGTCGATCTCGGCGGCGGCGGCGCTCATCGTGGACGTGCGCGGCCTGGCCGACAAGTCCGCGAACGCCCCGGCCATCGTGGCTGGGCCCGACAAGACGTGGCCGGCTGGGTCGAAGATCTGGCTGACCTGCTCGGCCGTCCCGAAGACGGGCGCGACGATCGCGTCCTACACGTGGCGGGTGGTGTCGAAGTCCGCGAACGCCGGCCTGGTGGTGTACGACCAGGGCAACGGCGTGCGGGAGCCGTCCTTCCGGGCGCCGCTGCGCCGCCGGCAGGCCACCTACACGTTCGGGGTGGTCGCTACCGACAGTCTCGGCCGCGTCAGCGATGAGGCGACGACGACGGTGACGGTCGAGCAGGCCGAGATCCTCGTCGCCACGGGCAACGGCTGGCAGCCTGCCGCGACGGGGTACGCGGTCGCTGGGCGGTGGACCTGATGGCGCCGATCTCCGTGCCGTTGACGCCGCCACCGCCTGAGCCGTCGCTGCCCGAGCCGTGGTCGTGGAACGTGCCGACGCTGCTGGTGCACCTGACCGCGAACCAGCAGCAGGTCGTGATGGGCCGCCTGCGCTCCATCGGTGCCATCGCGGCGGACGTGCAGACCTGGCCGACAGCATGACCATGCTCGCGGCCTACCGGCCGCTACACGCCCCCGGCTGGGTCGGCCTGGTCCTCGGCTGGATCACCGCCATCGCGACCGGTACGCGAGGTCTCGACTACATCACGGACCCCGACGCACCGACGTCGCGGACGCTGCGGATCGTCGAGTCCTACGGCAGCTCGCGCGAGTGGGGCACAGCCATGGTCCTCGGCTTCTTCGGGCTCGCGGCCGCGCTGCTGTGGCGGCGCATCGGCCCCCTCATCGCCGCGCATCTGGTCGGAGTGCTCGTCTACGCCTGGTACGGCATCGCGCTCCTGCAGGGCGTGCTCGCAGCCGGTGACGGTGCACGGTTCGTCACCCCGGTCGCGGCCAACCTCGCGTTGCACGTGCTGTGCCTGGTCCTGCTCGGCAAGGAGGTGCGTCGTCTCGCGGGCCCACCGCGGGCACCACGGGGGGAATCGTGAGCGACCTGCAGTCCGTAGTGCCCGACATCGCTCCCACCGGTGCCCTCGGGATCGTCCTGGTCCTGATCGGGTACATCGTCCGCGAGTGGCGGATCGGCCGGCAGGCCGACGTCGAGCACTTCAAGCAGCGTGCCCGTGACGCTGAGGCCGAACGGGATCGCGCCTACACCGAGCACCAGCGCGACCGCTCCGAGCTCGTCGGCCGCGTCTCCGCGCTCGAGCGCGAGGTGCGCGGCCTGCGCACCGACCACGACCGGTACATCCAGTCCCTGTCGGACCGGCACCGTGAGGAGCTCCGCAAGCTGAACCGGCGCCTCGACACCGAGCTTCGCGTGCAGTACCGGCTCCGCGAGCACATGGCCACCCACGGCCTGCCGCTGCCAGCCGACCTGGACCCAGGGCGCCCCGACGTCCCGACCGACCTCGGCCCTGCAGCGCACGGGCCAGCTGAACCCCCGGAGGAGATCCCGTGACGCTCTCTCGCGGCATCGACATCTCGCACCACCAAGGCGCCGTCGACTGGCGCGCGCTCAAGCGGGCACACGGCCTCACCTGGGGCGCCTGCAAGGCCACCGAGGGCAACACGTTCCTCGACTCCTACTTCGCTCGGAACTGGGCTGGACTCAAGGCCGCTGGGCTCACCCGCATGGCCTACCACTTCGCCGGTCCAGACTCGAAGGCGAAAGACGCCGAGACCGAGGTCGCCTGGTTCCTGTCCGTCGTCAAGCCCGTCACCGGTGACGTCCTCTGCCTCGACCTTGAGAAGTCGCCGCTCACGCAGGGCGCGACCAACGCGTGGGCCAAGGCGTTCGGCAAGGAACTGCGCCGCCGCGCACCAGAGTGCACGACCGTCGCCTACGTCGGCGGGTACGCGGCCAACGGTTCAGGCGCAGGGCTCGCACCGTACTTCGACTACTGGTGGTACCCGCGCTACCCGACCGGCCGTCCTGTCCGGTCCTGGCCCACCTCCTACGTGCCACGACTGTCCGCCAACACCACCGGCTGGGCCGCCCCGCACATCTGGCAATGGGCCGCGTCTCTGCAGACCAGCGAGGGGCTGGTCGACGCGAACGTATCGACGCTCACCGCGGCCCAGCTCAGCGCCGGCCCCCACCGAAACGCCCCCGACGTCACACCCCAGGAGGACGACATGACCCCCGAGCAGGCCAAGAAGCTCGACGAGATCCACGACCGCCTCTACGGGATCTTCCCCCAGCGGTACTACGTCGACGACAACGACGGCCGCGCCCGCGAGGTCTCCGCCGACACCCCCGGAGCCAAGCCCGCCCGAGGCCTCGACGAACTCCACGGCAACGTCATCGTCACCGACATCCGCCGCGCCGTCGCAGGCGTGACCGCGCTGTCGAAGATGGCCGGGCAGCAGGCCGACCCGCAAGCCATCGCAGCCGCCGTCGTCGACGCGTTCGGCACCGACGTCGCCGCGCAGGTCGTCGACGCCATCGCCGTGCGCCTCAACACCAAGGCAGGTGCCTGATGAACCGGCGCATCGAGACGAAGGTCTACGGCGCACTCGTCGGCACCGTCCTCGGCGGGGCGCTCGCTACGTTCCTGGTGTGGCTGCTCGGCGTCGTCGTCTGGCACGCCTCGAACACCGCCGGTGCCGCTGACGAGGCACTGCGCGCCGTCCCCTACCCCGTGTCTGGGCTACTCCTCGCGCTCCTCGGCCTGTCCGGGACCGCGGTGGGTGGCTACTCCGCTCCCCGCACCACCGACGCCGAGCGCGGTGCCGCGCCGGCTCTACCCGCCCAGGAGGGCTGACGCATGGCAGGACTGACCAACACCGAGGCACAGGCCACGCTTGACGCGCGCTTCCCCACCACGGGAGCCACCGACTACATCGCGTACAGCGTCAACGGCACGTCCGAGTTCGCCGGGCTCGCGCGCACCGCGATCGGCGCGGCCGGCTGGGCTGCCGCGACGAACGCCGACCCGTCCGTGAAGGCCAATGCCGGCACGCTCACGACTGCAGCGGCCACGTCAGGCGGGACCGTCTCGCACTTCGCCGTCTTCTCAGCGTCCACAGCTGGCACGCAGCGCACCGACTGGACCGCGCTGACGACCTCGCGCACCGTGGCCGCCGGCGACCAGCTGCAGTGGGCGGCTGGCGTCCTGCAGGTCACGCTCACCTGATCGGGCTGACGTGTCGATCGGCACCGTAGTCGGCTTCTCGGGCTCTCCTGGCTCGAGCCAGACCGCGACGGCCACCGCCACCCTGCCCACGATCGCCACGGCCGGGTATGCCGTCGCCGTCATCGGCACGAACGTCGCCACGACCACCACGATTACCAGCGCCCCGGCTGGGTGGACGCTGCTCGACGGGCCGTACGACAACGGCAGCAACAACATGCGGGTGTGGCTGTACGGCAAGGCGGTCACGTCGGCCGACTCGGGCGCCGCCTTCTCGGCCACGATGTCCGCGACCGGCCGCTGGGCCGTCGCCGGCGCCTACCTGCCGGGCGCCTCGGCCATCGACGTCTCGCTGCAGTGGATCGACAACACCGACGACCTGAGCATCGACGTGCCCGCGATTACCCCGGGCGTGGCCGACGCCTACCGCCTCGTGGTCGTGTTCGACCGCTCGGCGTCCGGCGCGCTCACCGTCACCCCGCCCGCAGGCTGGGACGAGCTCGCCGACGTCTGCTCGACCAACACGTCGGGCGCGCGGTTCGGTGGCTGGGCTGGCGGCGTGCAGCTGGCCGGGCAGACCGGTGTCGCGCAGGGCACCGCCTCGGCCACGTACTCCGTCAGCGCCCGCAACAGCGGCTGGGAGCTGACCGTCGCCCCCGCCGCGACGTCGACCACGTACCAGGCGACCGGCACCGTCAGCGCGTCGTCGTCGGTCGCTGGCGCCGTCACCGCCGTGCTGCTCATGGCGGGCACCGTCGCAGGCGTCTCCGGCGTCTCGGGTGCGGCCACCCGGGTGCCGCAGGTGCTGCAGGCGTCGGGCACGGTGGCCGCCACCTCGAGCGCGGCCGGGGCTGTCACGTCCCTGCTGCCCACCTCGGGCACCGTCGTGGCGACGTCGGGCGTCTCGGGCGCCGTGACGGTCGTCTCCGGCTCCACCGTGCAGCAGGTCGCGGGCACGGTGAACGCCGTCAGCGGCGTCACGGGAGCCGTCACCGCGCGCCTGGTCGCGGCAGGCACGGCCACCGCCACGAGCACCACGACCGGCGCAGTGACCGCCATCCTGCAGGCGGCCGGGACCGCGAGCGCCACCAGCGGCGTCAGCGGCGACCCTACTGCACTCCTGCAGGTCGGCGGCACGGTCGAGGCCGTCAGCGACACGGCGGGCGACGTCGACCTCATCCACGCGCCCGTCGTGCTGCAGGTGGCTGGCGTCGTCGAGGCCGTCAGCACGGTGACCGGCGACGTCCGGCTCATCGGCCAGGGCGACGGGCGAGCCGTGCGCGACCCGCGCCTCACCCTCACCACGGCCCGGTCGACGCTGACCCTCGACCAGCCCACCGGGACGCTCACCCTCACCATGCCCGCCTCAACCCTGGAGCTGACCTGATGGCGACGTTCACGACCGGCGACACCGCACCAGCCCTGACCGGCACCGTGAACGCCGACCTGACCGGGGCGAGCGCGGCCGTGCACGTCCGCAAGCCCGACGCGACCGTGATCGACGCACCGGCCACCATCACCGACCCGGCGACCGGTGCATGGTCCTACGCTTGGCAGGTCGGCGACCTCGACGTCACCGGCGCCTGGGCCGTCGAGCTGCAGGTCACCTACTCCGGTGGCGAGGTGCAGACGTTCGGCCCCCAGACGTTCTACGTGCAGCCACAGATCGCCTGACGCTGGCAGCACCCTTCGGCCCCCATCCGCTTCGGCGGGTGGGGGCCTTCTCGTGCGTTGTGGATGCGTTACGCCGGGATGCCAGCCACGGCGCGGCGCAGGTCGTCGTCGACCACCTGCGTGTAGATCGCCGTCGAGCGCACGTCGGCGTGCCGCATCGCCCGCTGGGCCACACGCAGGTTGCCACCCGACGCACTCAGCACCTGCGTGCCGTAGAAGTGGCGGCACGCATGCGGCGTGCCTGAGACTCCCGCGCGCTTCATGGCCCGCGCGATGGCCTGCCCCACCGATACGCGGCTGACCGGGCCGGATCGGCTGGGGGAGGGGAACCACCACCCCGTCTCCGGCATTGACCGGGCCAGGGCAGCGATCGCCGGGTGCATGGGGACGGTCGCGTCCGAGCCACCTTTGCCCTGCACGCGCAGCACGTCCCCCATGACATCCTCGCCGCGCACCTTGGCGACCTCATGCACCCGCAGCCCCGCATAGCAGGCCAGCACCACGTAGGCGCGCGTCTGGGCTGCTCGCGAGTCTGAGCATGCAGCGAGCAGCCGGTCGACGTCCGACACCGACAAGGGGCGGGGGTAGGCGCGCGGCGCTCGGGGCTGGGGGAGCGCCGCGCTCGGGTCGTCTGCCCTCCTGCCGCAGTCGACCAACCAGGAGTAGAAGGAACGGAGTTGCGCACGGTAGGTGGCCCTGCTGGACCGCTTCGCCGGCTCCCCCGTTCGACAGTCCGTGAGTGCTGCCAACCAGTCCGTCAGCTCGTCCCGCGTCGCAGTCATCGGGTCGACCGTGCGAGCGAGCCGGGCGATTGTGTACGCCCTGGACTCAATCGTCCGATCTGAGTGACCTGCGGCCAGACTGTGCCGTTTCCACGCGGCCAGGACGTCGTCCAGGCTCTCGGGTAGCGGCAGCGCCTCCATGATCCAAGTATGCCCGTTACCAGGCGTGCGCGCTGAGTTCAACTCGGCCTACCCCTCCGAAGATGCTCACCATGGTGGCCCCCGAGCCATGCCCCTGTGCATGAGTTAGGCCACCTTCCTAGTGGGTAGCGGCCGTGCTGGCATCCGCAAAGGTATTACCTTCGGATCAGAAGGTTGGGGGTTCGAATCCCTCCGGGCGCGCTCACCGCCGTCGTGCGGACCGTCACCCTTCGGCTGGCCGCCAACGAGGTCGGCCACCGTCACGCCGAAGTAGCTGGCGAGGACCTCTAGGTCATGCAGTGACCACGGCGCC
>JBQCIO010000234.1:0-12470 GCA_051953655.1 Motilibacteraceae bacterium | reverse complement strand
GCCGGTGCCGCTCCCGCCCACCCACGTCTCGCACCTGCCGCTCACGCCCCGGCGTCCCGCGTACTCGGGACGCCACGCTGAGACTCGCCTGACTGCGAAAGGCCTTCTCATGGCCCAACTGATCTGGAACGGGCTGTTCGTCGGCTCGTTCTACGCCCTGGTCGCCCTCGGCTACAGCATGGTCTACGGCATCATCAAGCTGCTCAACTTCGCCCACGGCGACCTCTACATGCTCGGCGCCTTCGGCGGTTTCGCGATGCTCGGCGTGGCCGGGAGCGCGGTCCAGTCCGGCTCCCTGCTGGCCCTGCTCGTCGTGCTCGTCCTGTCCATGGTCGTCACCGGCGGCGCCGGCCTGGTGCTGGAGCGGGTGGCCTATCGCCCCCTGCGCGGCGCGCCGCGGCTGTCGGTGCTCATCACCGCGGTCGGCGCCTCCTTCGCGCTCGAGTACGGCGTCCGCCTGATCGCCGGGCCCAACCCGGAGGTCTACCCGGTGCGCCTGTCCGGGACGAGCGTGAACGTGCTCGGCGCACGGCTCACGCTCGAGCAGCTGGTGCTCGTGCTCATCGCCGTCGTCCTCATGACGGGCCTCTGGTACCTCGTGCAGAAGACCAACACCGGCCGGGCGATGCGGGCCATCGCCCTGGACCCGAAGGCCGCCCTCTACATGGGGATCAACGTGGACGCGGTCATCTCCCGCACGTTCTTCATGGGCTCCGCCCTCGCCGGCGCCGCCGGCGTGATGGCCGGCGGCTACTACGGGAAGATCGACTTCCTGATGGGCTTCATCATCGGCCTCAAGGCCTTCACCGCTGCGGTGATCGGCGGCATCGGCAACATCCCCGGCGCGATGCTCGGCGGCCTGACCCTCGGGCTGCTCGAGTCGTTCGGCACCAACTGGCTGGGCGGCGAGTGGCGGGACGTGTTCGCCTTCGGCTTCCTCATCGTCTTCCTCACCGTGCGCCCGACCGGGATCCTCGGCGAGCGCGTGACGGAGCGTGTGTGATGGCGACCCAGGAGACACCTTCGGCGCAGACTCCCTCCACGCAGAATCCGTCCGCCTGGGCCGACGCCGCCGAGGAGGCACGCAGGGCGCCCCAGCAGCCTGAGCCCGGCGGCCGCGGGCAGTCGCGGATGAGCCGGCTGCTGGAGAACCGATATCTCGGCTGGGTCGGCTTCGCCATCGCGGTGCTCGCACCGTTCGTCGACGCCAGCTCCTACGCCTTGTCGGTCATGACCTCGGCAGCCATCTTCGTGATGCTCGCCGTGGGGCTGAACATCGTCGTCGGCTACTGCGGGCTGCTCGACCTCGGCTACGCCGCCTTCTTCGCCATCGGCGCCTACACCAGCGGCGTCATCGCCACCCGCTTCGACTGGCCGCTGCTGGTGACCGTGCCGTTCGTCATCCTGGCCAGCGTGGTCGCCGGGTTCGTCATCGGCGCTCCCACGCTGCGGCTGCGCAGCGACTACCTGGCCATCGTCACCCTCGGGTTCGGCGAGATCATCCGCATCACCGCCAACAACCTCGACGTGACCGGCGGCCCCTCCGGCGTCTTCGGCATCCCGGGGATCAGCATCGCCGGGCTCGACCTCTCCTCGCCCGTCGCCTTCTACTTCTTCACCGTCGCGGTGGTCTCCCTGGCGGTGCTCGGCGCCAGCCGGCTCGGACGCAGCCGGCTCGGCCGCGCCTGGCGCTTCATCCGGGAGGACGAGGACGCCGCCGAAGCGGTCGGCATCCACACCTACAAGGTCAAGCTTGCCGCCTACATCGCCGGTGCGGTCTGGGGCGGCCTGGCCGGGCTGCTCTTCGGCGCCCAGCTCTCCGCCGTCTCCCCCGCCAGCTTCACGTTCCTGCAGTCGGCCCTGGTGCTGATGGCGGTCGTCCTCGGCGGCATGGGCTCCACGCCCGGCGTGGTCATCGGTGCGGTGTTCATCAGCGTCCTGCCCGAGCTGCTGCGCGGAGCGGCCGACTACCGCTTCTTCATCTTCGGCGTGCTGCTCATCGTGGCCATGATCTTCCGCCCGCAGGGGCTGTGGCCGTCCCGGGCCTCGGAACGGCGCAAGCGACCGGCCAAGGCCCCGCGGGCCGAGGCGAAGGGAGCATCGGCATGAGCGAGAGCAGCCCCGCCGCGGCGGCGACGGTGTCCCTGACCGCCCCTCCCCTGCTGTCCGTCGAGCGCCTCGAGCTCGCCTTCGGCGGCGTGCGCGCCGTGGACGGCGTCACCTTCTCGGTGGCCGAGGGCGAGATCGTGTCGGTGATCGGGCCGAACGGCGCCGGCAAGACCAGCGCCTTCAACTGCATCACCGGCTTCTACAAGCCGACCTCGGGACATGTGCGGATCGCCGGCGAGGACGTCACCGGGATGCGCCCCTCCGCCATCGCGGCCCGCGGGGTGGCGCGCACCTTCCAGAACCTGCGGCTCTTCGGCGAGCTGACCGTGCTGGACAACGTCCGGGCCGGGATGCACCTGCGGATGAAGCAGCGGGCCGTCGACGCCCTGCTGCACACCCCGCGGTTCCACCGCACCGAGCGCGAGGCCACCGAGGAGGCCGACCGCTGGCTCGACTTCGTCGGCCTGCGCGGCGACCGCACCGGCGAGGCGCGCAACCTGCCCTACGGCGAGCAGCGCCGGGTGGAGATCGCCCGGGCGCTGGCCCGCGGGCCGCGCCTGCTGCTGCTCGACGAGCCCGCCGCCGGCCTCAACCACGGCGAGAAGGCCGAGCTGCTCGACCTGCTGCGCCGGATCAGCGCCCTGGGGATCGCGCTGGTCCTCATCGAGCACGACATGGGCCTGGTCATGCAGGTCTCCCAGCGCGTGGTGGTGCTCAACTTCGGCAAGGAGATCGCCGACGGCGCGCCGGACGAGGTGCGCAGCGACCCGGCGGTCATCGAGGCCTATCTCGGCAGCGACGACGAGGACGCCGAGCCCGACCGCCGGGAGCCCGGCGGGAGCGCGGACGTCCAGGAAGGGGCGGCGCGATGAACGCCAGCAGGACGGCGGCGGCGCTCGAGGTCGCCGACCTCGAGGTCTTCTACGGCCGCGTGCAGGCGCTGCGGGGGCTGTCGCTGACCGTCGGCGAGGGCGAGATCGTGGCGGTGCTCGGCAACAACGGCGCCGGGAAGACCACCACGCTCGCCGCGGTGTCCGGCGTCGTGCGGCCCTCGGCCGGCACGGTGCACGCCTTCGGCGAGGACCTGGCCGGGGTCAGCCCCTGGGACATCGTGGCGCGCGGGATCGTGCACGTGCCCGAGGGGCGGCGCATCTTCTCCACCCTCACCGTGCACGAGAACCTGCAGATCGGCGGCTACCGGGTGGCCGACCAGTCCCTGGTGGCCCAGCGCATGGACGAGGTCTACAACCTCCTGCCGCGCCTGGCCGACCGGCGCACCCAGCAGGGCGGCACGCTCTCGGGCGGCGAGCAGCAGATGCTGGCCATCGGGCGCGCGATGGTGACCGGCCCGCGGCTGCTCATGCTCGACGAGCCGTCGATGGGCCTGGCCCCGCTGGTCGTGGCCCAGGTCATGGAGCTCATCCGCGACATCAACGCGCGCGGCACCTCGGTGCTCCTGGTGGAGCAGAACGCCCGCGCCTCGCTGCGGGTGGCCCACCGCGCCTACGTCATCGAGGAGGGTCGCACCTCCCTGGAGGGCGAGGCGCGGGACCTGGCCGGCGACGCGCGCGTGGTCGAGGCCTACCTCGGGGCGTGAGGCGTGCGCACGTTCGAGCGACCGGGCGGGGGCGGCCCCGAAGGTGAGGACGTCGGCACCAGTGGGGAGGGGGCCCGGGTGACCCACGACCTGAGCCAGCGCCTGGCATCCTTCGGGACCCGCACGAGCCTGCGCGAGCAGCTCGTCGACGTCCTGCGGGCCGCCATCGTGGCCGGCGCCATGCACCCCGGCAGCGTCTACTCGGCACGGACCATCGCCGCCAGCGCCGGCGCCTCGCCCACCCCCGTGCGCGAGGCGATGCTCGACCTGGCCAAGGAGGGCCTGGTCGAGGTGGTCCCGAACAAGGGCTACCGGGTCACCGAGCTGACCGACCGCGAGCTCGACGAGATCACCGCGCTGCGCGAGCTGATCGAGGTGCCCACCATCGGCGAGGTGGCGCGCCGCGCGGACCGGGAGGAGCTGGAGGCGCTGCGCCCGCTCGCCAAGGAGCTCGAGCGCACCGGCGGGGAGAACGACCTGCTGGCCTACCTCGACCTCGACCGCCGGTTCCACCTCGAGCTGCTCGCGCTGGCCGGCAACGCCACCCTGGTCGACGTCGTCCGGGACCTGCGCTCGCGCAGCCGCCTGTTCGGCCTGGGGCCCATCGCCGAGCGCGGCGACCTGCTGCCCGGCGCGCAGGAGCACGCGCAGATCCTCGACGCGGTGATCTCCGGCGACGCCGACCAGGCCCAGCAGCTCATGCGCCACCACCTGCACCAGGTGCGGACCGACTGGTCATCGGTGCCGCCTCGCCCCTAGGGCAGCCCGGCGCCAGCAGACTGGGCCTATGCAGGAGGGGACCGGACAGCCGGGCGACGAACAGCCCAGCCGCCAGCACAGCGACGCCGCGCACCCCGAGAACGGGCTGCACGGGCGGGTGGAGCGGCTCGAGCAGCGCCTGGACGCCGGGGCGCGGTCGTCGGAGGCCCGCGTCGAGCCGGCGTGGCGCCGGGCCTCGGTGGGAGAGCAGCGCTGGCCGGCCAGCCTCGCCGTGGCGGTGGCCGTCGGCCTGCAGGTGGCGCTGCCCGGGCGGCTGACCCTCTCGGCCAACTGGCTGCTGCCGGCGGTCGAAGCCGCGCTGCTGGTGGCGGTGTTCCTCGCCAACCCCACCCGGATCAGCGGCCCCTCCCGGGCGCTGCGGCTGGCGAGCCTGGCCATCATCGCGGTGGCCAGCCTGGCCAACGCCTGGTCGGCCGCCGAGCTGGTGCGCGGCCTCGTCCGGGGCACCGAGGGGACGCAGCCGGCGCCGCTGCTGACCACCGGTGCGCTGATCTGGCTGACCAACGTCATCGTGTTCGGCCTGTGGTACTGGGAGCTGGACCGCGGCGGCCCGGGTGCGCGGGCGGCCGGGCTGCGGGCCGACCGGCCCGACTTCCTCTTCCCGCAGATGGCCACGCCCGGGATCGCGCCGGCCGACTGGGAGCCCGGCTTCGCCGACTACCTCTACGTCTCGTTCACCACGCCACGGCGTTCAGCCCCACCGACACGATGCCGCTCTCGCGCTGGGCCAAGCTGACCATGCTCACCCAGTCCCTGGTCTCCCTGGCCACCGTGGCCCTCGTCATCGCCCGGGCGGTGAACATCCTCAAATGACACGGCCGGTCCGGCACCGGCAGGCATGCGTGTCCCCGTCCGGCAGCGGGACGGCGTCGATAGGGTCGTCGGCGGTTCCCGCCCCTGAACGCCTCTGTCCGTGGCGCGAGCCGCCACTGCTCGCGCCGCACCCACCCGACGGGAGCCACCGTGCTGCTCACCACCGTGCCGCTCACCACCGTGCCGCTCACCACCGTCGCCGGGCCCTCCGCCCTCGACGCCGCCACGCTCCTCGACTCCGCGCACGCCCCGTGGCTCCTCGTCGCCGTGGTGGCGCTGGTGGTCGTCATCGTGGTGAAGAAGCTGCTCAAGCTGCTGTTCCTCGTGGTGGCCCTCGCGGCCCTCGCCGTCGGCCTGCACGGAGGGGTCCCCGGGGGTCTGCTCGACGGGCTGACCGGGAGCAGCGGCAGCCCGGCGCCCGTCACCGTCCCGCGCTAGCGCCCACCGGGGGTCGCTCCCGGCTGCCGGGACGGACTTCTCAACCTCCGGTCCGGTCCGCCGATGCATCGGCCGACGCCGGTGCACCCGTGCCCCGGCTCGTCCGCACGCGCGACCACCCGCTGGCGCGGCACGTGCGGTCCGGCACACGGGGAAGGTGGGTGCAGCCCGGCATGCCCTTGACCCGGCTCGAGCAGCGGTCCGCTGCCCTGCGCGCGCTGCACGACGTCTCCACGCGGATCGGCGCGAGCCTCGACCTCACCCGCACGCTGGACGCGGTGGCCGCGGCGGTCGTCGAGGCCATCGGCTTCCGCACCGCGGTCGTGAACCTCGTCGAGGGCGACCAGCTGCGCGTGGTCGCCGTGTCCGGCGGCCCGGACGTGCACGAGGCCCTGGCCGGCCAGACCGACAGCGTGGCCAACTGGATCCACCTGCTCGAGCTCGGCGAGCCGTGGGGGACGCTGCGGTTCCTGCACCACGACGTCGTCATGGCCGCCGACGACACCGACCTCTACATGCACGTGCCGGACCTGCCGATCGTCGACGACCCCGGCGCCTGGCACCCCTTCGACGCCCTCCTCGCGCCGCTGCACGGCAGCAACGGCGAGCTGGTCGGGGTCATCTCGGTGGACGACCCGGTCGACGGGCGGGTGCCCGGGGAGCTCCAGCGCGAGCTGCTCGAGCTGTTCGCCACCCAGGCCGCCATCGCCATCACCAACGCCGGCCTCTACAGCCGGCTGCGCGAGCGCGAGGCCAGCCTCGCCGCCAGCCTGGCCGAGGCGCGGCGCAACGAGGAGCAGTTCCGGGTCCTGTTCGCCTCGGCGCCGATCGGCATGGTGCTGGTGGACGAGGACGCGGTGATCCGCGAGGTGAACGAGGCCGCCTGCCGGATGGTGGGGAGCAGCCGCGCCGAGGTCCTGGGCACGCCGGCGCTCGCCTTCACCCGGCCCGACGACGTCGCGATGATGCGCGATGGCGCGCGCCGGGTCGGCGGCGGGCCGGTCCGCCTGGAGAAGCGCTACCTGCACGCCGACGGCAGCACGCGGTGGGGCGAGGCGACCCTCACCCGCTTCCGTGCCTCGGGAGGGGCCGGCGGCGAGGCGCCCTGGCTGCTGGTGCAGATCGAGGACATCACGCACCGGCGCGCGCAGGAGGCCGAGCTGCGCCACCTCGCCACGCACGACCCGCTCACCGGCCTGGCCAACCGCAGCCTGCTGCTGTCCTCGCTCGGGGCCCGGCTGCGCACCGCCGGCCCGGAGCAGCCGGTGAGCATCGTCTTCGTCGACCTGGACCGGTTCAAGCGGGTCAACGACACCTGGGGGCACGCCGCCGGCGACGAGCTGCTGACGCTGACCGCGGACCGGCTGCGCTCGCTGGTCCGCCGCGACGACGTCGTCGGCCGGCTCGGCGGCGACGAGTTCGCCGTGCTCACCTCGGCGCAGGACCGCGCCGGCGCCGCCGCACTCGCCGAACGGCTGCGGGCCGCGCTGGCCGAGCCGGCCGTGGTCGCCGGGACCCCGCTGACCGTCACCGCCAGCGTGGGGCTGCTCGTGGTCGACACCCCCGGCCAGGACGCCAGCGCCGTCCTGGCCGGCAGCGATGCGGCCATGTACGCCGGCAAGCAGCGCGGCGGAAACCGGGTGGAGGCCTACGACGAGTGCGTGAGCGGGCGCGTGCAACGGCGCGTGACCACCGAGGGACTGCTGCGCGCGGCGCTGGCCGGCGAGGGGGCGTCCGTCCTGGTCCAGTACCAGCCGGTCGTCGACGCCCGCACCACCTCGGTGACCGGCATGGAGGCGCTGGTCCGGCTCGTGGACGAGCACGGGACGGTGCACCCGCCCGGCGACTTCATCGACGTCGCCGAGGAGACCGGGCTGATCATGCCGCTGGGCGCGCACGTGCTGCGCACCGCGCTGGCCGACGCCGTCGGCTGGCAGCGCCCCGACCGGGCCGTGCCCGTGTCCGTCAACGTCTCCGGACGCCAGGCCGTGCGTCCCGAGTTCACCCTCGAGCTGCTCGACGAGCTGGCGCGCTTCGGGCTGCCCCCGCACCTGCTCGCCCTCGAGCTCACCGAGAGCGTGCTGCTCGAGGCCGGCGAGGGCACCGTCACCCAGCTGCACGCGCTGCGCGCCGCCGGGGTGCACCTGGGCGTGGACGACTTCGGCACCGGCTACGCCTCCCTCACCTACCTGCACCGGCTCCCGCTGACCTTCGTGAAGGTGGACCGGTCCTTCACCGCCGGGCTTCCCCACGACCCCGCCTCGCGCGCCATCGTGGCCGCCGTCTGCGGCCTGGCCGAGGCCCTCGGCCTGGCCTGCACGGTGGAGGGCATCGAGACCGAGGAGCAGCTGCGGGTGGCGGCCGCCCAGCCGGTCGCCAAGCTGCACGCCCAGGGCTGGCTCTTCGGCCGCGCGGTGGACGCCGCCCACGCCCTCGCCTTCCTCGACGCGCACTCCCCCGTCGCGCCCGGGGTGAGGACGTCGGAGTGAGCGACCTCAGGTGCGAGGGAACCAGGCGTCGAGCAGCTGGTTGCGGAACGCGCCGCGCGGGTCGTAGCGCGCCGCGAGCGCGATGAAGTCCGACGCCTTGTCGTAGAGCCCGCGGACCTGGTCGGGCGCGGCCACGGACACCTTGCCCCAGTGCGGGCGGGCGGCGAACGGCGCGAGCACCTCCTCCAGCCGGCCGACCACGGGCAGCACGGCCGCGGTGTCGCCGACCCAGGTGAAGTGCAGCGCCACGGTGTCGCGCCCGTAGGCGCCGCTGAGCCAGAGCTGGTCGGCCGCGATGGTCCGGATCTCGGAGACCTGCAGGACCGGCCCGACGACGTCGCGCAGCGCGCGCACGGCCTCCAGCGCGGAGGGCGCCTCCGCGCGGGGCACGAACCACTCGGACTGCAGCTCGTCACCGCTGCTGGGGGTGAAGCCCAGCCGGAAGTGCGGCAACCGCTCGTGCCAGGGCCCCGGCACGCCCAGCTGCTCCGTGCAGTTCTCCGCCGGCATGCCCGGCACCGGGTGTAGCGGCCGGTCGGCCCGGGCGGCGCCGAGGTGCTCGAGCCCGGCCGGCTGCCCGGCGTCGGCGCGGCTCTTGAGCCACACCTGGCCGACGGCGTCGCCCTGCCAGTCGGTGAACACGCTGACGCTGTAGGCGGCGCTGACGGCCTCGTCGAACCGGTCCAGCAGCGAGGCCCAGGGCAGCGCCACGTAGAGGTCCTGGCGGACGTCGAAGGTGGGCACGAGGTCGAGCTCGAGGCGGGTGACCGCGCCGAGCGCCCCCAGGGCCACCACCGCGCCGTCGAAGTCCGGCTCGCCGCGGCGCAGCAGCACCGTGCCGCCGTCGGAGGCGACCAGCTCGACCGCGCTGACCTGGCTGGCCAGGTTCCCCAGCCCCTGCCCCGAGCCGTGCGTGCCGGTGGCCACCGCGCCGGCGACCGAGATGTGCGGCAGCGAGGCCATGGTGGGCAGCGCCCAGCCCCACGCGTGCAGCACGCCGGCATGGTCGCCGTAGCGCACCGCCGCCGGCACGCTCGCGACGGCTCGTTCGGTGTCCACGACGACCCCGAGCGCCGGGTCCTCGGCCGGCACCAGGGCCGCCAGCGACACGAGGTCGCCGGTCGTGTCCGCCACCCGGCTGAACGAGTGGCCGGTGCCGAGCACCCGGACCGCGTCGGAGCCGGCGACGATGTCGCGCAGCTCGTCCACCGTGGTCGGGCGCAGCACCCGGCGCGCGGAGAAGACCACGTTGCCGGCCCAGTTCGTCGTGCTCATCCAGCTCTCCCTGCCTGCGCGCTTCGCCTGGCCTCATCCTGCACCGACGGTCAGACCGCCTCGGCCAGCACCTCGACCCGTTCGACCGCGGCCAGGGCGGCGGCCGCGGCGCGCCGGGCGGCCGTGGTCTCGAGCCCGACCAGGAGCACCGACGTCGACAGCGCGACGCTGCTGCTCACCAGCACCGGCACGTCGTGCGCGCCCAGGCCGTAGCCGAGCCAGCAGACCTGCGAACCCGCCTTGAGCAGCCAGGTGGGCACCGAGACGCCCGAGCGCCGGCCGCTGCGCCAGGTCGCGACCGACTCGGCCACCTGGGGCCAGGACGAGCACAGTCCCACGCAGAAGGCGAGGTAGCCGACGTCGCGGGCCGGCAGCGCCAGCGCGACCGCCAGGAGGCCGAGGGCGGCGGCACCGAGGTTGAGCGCCCGACGGCCCCGCCCCACCTCGCTGGGCACCAGCAGGACGACCAGGACCGCGCCGGCGACCAGCAGCACGTTGCCCGGGATCTGCGGGACCGTCCAGGTGCGCAGCCCGTAGGTGAGCCACACCGAGCAGCCGAGCGCGGTGAGCAACCACGACACCGGGGACACCCCGCCGAGGTGCGGATGGCGCACGATCCGCACCACCTGCGGCACCACCATGACGACGCCGAGGGTGGCGCCCACCGCCGCCAGACCGACAGCGACCTGCTCGCCGTTCATGCTCACCGAGTCCAGTCCCGCCCCGCGGCTGCGCCGCTCCTGCTCCCCGTCGTCTGTAACGATACAGCGACGGTCCGAAGGGTCGGGTGCAGCGCCGCGACCGGGAGGACGACCCCGCCCACGGCCCCGCTCGGGGCCGCCCGGTGACCTCCGGCACGGCACGATGAGGTCCGTGACCTCGCGCGCCGGCACCGACTCCCCGTCCCGCCGCCCCACGCTGGCCACCGTGGCGCGGGCGGCAGGCGTCTCCCCGATGACGGTGTCCAACGCGTTCAACCGGCCGGACCAGCTCTCCCCCGCCACCCGGGAACGCGTGCTGACGCTGGCGACCGAGCTCGGCTACGCGGGGCCCGACCCGGCGGCCCGGTCCCTGCGCCGCGGCCGGAGCGACACGGTGGGCGTGGTGCTCACCGAGCAGCTGCCCTACGCCTTCACCGACCCGGGCACCGTCTCGCTCCTGCACGGGCTCACCAGCGCGCTGGCCGAGGCCGGGCAGGCCCTGCTCATCATCCCGGCCGGCAGCGACCCCGAGGCGAAGGTCCGTGGCGCGGTCGTCGACGCGCTCGTCCTGCTGCACCTCGTCCCGTCGGAGCCGGCTGTGGCGGCGGCCCGCGCCCGGGGCGTCCCGATGGTCGCGGCCGGCAGCCCACGGCTGCCCGGCATGCCGCACGTCGGCATCGACAACGCCGCCGCGGCGGCGGTGGCGGCCCGTCACCTGCTCGAGCTCGGGCACCGGCGGTTCGGCGTGGTCGCCATGCCGCGCGGGCTGACGCCGACGGAGGCCGGGCCGGTCCGGCCCGGCATCCTGGACCGGGTCACCGGCTTCCGGGCCGCTGTGACCGAGGCCGGGGCCGAGCTGCCCGACCGCGCCGTCGTGGAGGCCAGCGACCACACCCGCGGCTCCGGCCGCGAGGCCGCCCACCGCCTGCTCGACCTGCCGGCCCGTTCCCGCCCGACCGCCGTCTTCGCCGTGACCGACGTCCTCGCCCTCGGGGTCCTCGACGCCGCCGCCGACGCCGGCCTCGAGGTCCCCGGCCGCCTCTCGGTGGTCGGCTTCGACGACATCGCCGAGGCCGCCCGCAGCAGCCCGCCGCTCACCACGGTGGCGCACCCGCTCTTCCAGCAGGGCCGGGAGGCCGCCCGGCTCGTGCTGGCCCAGCTCGAGGGCCGCCGGCCGCGTTCGCCGCGCCTGGACACGCACCTGGTGGTGCGGGGGTCGACGGCGCGTCCGCACCGCTGAGCGTCGCCCGGCCGCCGGACTCCGCGGATCATGAGACCTGGTGCACCCACCTCGAGCGTGGTGATGCAGCAAGATCCGCTCGTGAGTCCGCTCAGCCTCGGGCGGCCAGCACCTCCCGGGCGAAGCTGTCGGCCACCTCGGTCATGCCGGCCAGGATCGCGGCGCGGCGGCCGTCGAGCATGCGGTCGGCCGGGCCGGAGACCGAGAAGGCGCCGACGACCCGGCCGCGGTCGGCCACCGGCACCGCCAGGCAGCGCACCCCCACCTCCTCCTCGCCGTCGTCGACGGCGAAGCCGCGCTCACGCACGGCGGCCAGCTCGGCGTGGAAGGCGGCCGGGTCGGTGATGGTCCGCTCGGTGCGCCGGGGCAGCCCGGTGCGGGTCACCACGGCGTCGACGACGTCGACGGGGAGCTGCGCGAGCAGCACCTTGCCCACCGCCGTGCAGTGCGGCAGGACCCGCCGGCCGACCTCGGCGAACATGCGCAGCTTGTGGTTGCTGGGCACCTGGGCGACGTAGACGACGAAATCGCCTTCGAGCACGGCGAAGTTCGACGTCTCCCCGCTGACCTCCACCAGCCGGGCGAGGTAGGGACGGACGGGGGCTGCCAGGGAGCGCGTGCCGGCGGCGGTGAGCCGGGCGACCGCCGGGCCGACGGCGTACTTGCGGCTGGCGTCCTGCCGGACGTAGCCGCGGACCGCGAGGGTGCGCAGCAGCCGGTGCAGGGTCCCGTAGGCCAGGCCCGTGGCCAGCGCCAGGTCGCTCACGCCCATCGGGACGTCGCGGGCGGCCAGCGCCTCGAGCACGTCGAGCGCACGCTCCACCGACTGCACGCCGGTCGCGCGCGGCTCCGGCTCGACCACCTGCGCCTCCTCCACCGGTCCCTCCTCTCGCCGGCGCTCGTCCGCAGCCCGCACGCCGTGCTCCTCGCGGGACTGCCGCCCGCCGGGCCAGAGCCTACGGAGCACGGCCGGGGCCCCCCCCGCCACCCCAACACCCCTCCACAGCGCCCCCCACAAAACCCCCCCC
>JBQCIO010000233.1:0-25359 GCA_051953655.1 Motilibacteraceae bacterium | reverse complement strand
TCGATCTTCTGGCCTGCAGCCGGCCGCGTGACCGGCTCACCGCCCGGCTCCTCCCGTCACCAGCGCCGTCGACCTTCCCCGCCGACGCCGCCAGCCGCCGATGCGAGGCGAGTTGCGCAGCGTGCCCGCGCCCGCCAGGGTCCCGCTGGCAACCAGCAGCGACGACAGGAGCGCGATGAGCAACGCAGGACCGGACGGCGTGCGCCGCGTCCGCGCCTACCACCTCGTCTGCGGCCTCATCGATGCGGTGCTGTGCCTGCTGACCCGGAGGAGCGTCGGCCCGGCGCAGCTCCCACGCGGCCCGCTGCTCATCGCCCCCAACCACGTCTCCTCGGCCGACCCGCTGGTCGTCGCCTGCGCGGTGCTGCGTCGCGGGCGCATCCCGCGGTTCGTCATCCGCGCCGAGGTGATGCGCTGGCCGGTGGTCGGGGCCGTGCTGCGCTACTTCGACCACCTGCCGCTGGACCGGGACGCCAAGGGCGACCTCCGCCGGCTCGAGCCGATCGAGCGGGCGCTGCGCCGGGGAGAGTGCGTCGTCGTCTACCCCGAGGGCAAGCTCACCCCCCGCACGGACCTGATGCCGGGCAAGGGCCAGCCCGGCGTCGCGCTGCTGTCGGCCGCCACCGGTGCCCCGGTCGTGCCGGTGGCCACCTGGGGCACGCACGAGCTGCTGCGCGAGCGTCGCTCCACACTGACGTCCTGGCCGCCGCGCCGCCCGCGGATCGACGTCGTGTTCGGCCGGCCGCTCCCGCCGGTGGCCGCCGGGTCGCTGTCCGACGCGGTGCGCGCCACCCGCGCGCTGATGGCCGAGCTCACCGATCTCACCGAGCAGGCCCGGCGCCGGTGGGAGCGGGCGGATTCCGGGTCGAGGGCCGTCGCCGACGCTCCGTAGACTTCCCGCCGTGACCACGCCGACCTCCGCCCCCAGCGCCGAGCGCGCCGTCGACCTGCCGCCCCAGTACGTCCCGGCGCAGGTAGAGGGCCCGCTCTACGAGCGGTGGGAGGAGCGGGGCTACTTCGTGGCCGACCCGCGCAGCGGCAAGCAGCCCTACGCCATCGTCATCCCGCCGCCCAACGTCACCGGCAGCCTGCACCTGGGCCACGCCTTCCAGCACACGCTCATGGACGCCCTCACCCGGCGCCGGCGGATGCAGGGCTACGAGGCGCTGTGGCTGCCCGGCATGGACCACGCCGGCATCGCCACCCAGACCCTGGTCGAGCGGCACCTCGCCGAGACCGAGGGCAAGAGCAAGCACGACTACTCGCGCGAGGAGTTCGTCGCACGGGTGTGGGAATGGAAGGCCGAGTACGGCGGCAAGATCCTCGGCCAGATGCGTCGCCTGGGCGACGGCGTCGACTGGACCCGCGAGCGCTTCACCATGGACGAGGGCCTGTCCCGCGCGGTCCTCACCATCTTCAAGCGCCTCTTCGACGACGGCCTGGTCTACCGCGCCGAGCGGATCATCAACTGGTGCCCGCGCTGTCGCACGGCCCTCTCGGACATCGAGGTCGACCACCACGACGACGACGGCGAGCTGGTCTCGATCCGCTACGGCGGGGGCGAGAACGCCATCGTGGTGGCCACCACCCGGGCCGAGACGATGCTCGGCGACACCGCCGTGGCCGTGCACCCCGACGACGAGCGCTACGCCCACCTGGTCGGCACCCGGGTCCCCCTGCCGCTGACCGACCGCACCATCCCGATCGTGGCCGACGCCCACGTCGACCCCGCGTTCGGCACCGGCGCGGTCAAGGTGACCCCGGCGCACGACCCCAACGACTTCGAGATCGGCCAGCGGCACGGCCTCGAGGCCCTCACCGTCATGGACGAGAGCGGCGTCATCACCGCGCCCGGCCCGTTCGAGGGGCTGGACCGGTTCGAGGCGCGCCCCGCCGTCGTCGCCGCGCTGCGCGAGGAGGGTCGGATCGTCGCGGAGAAGCGGCCCTACGTGCACGCGGTGGGGCACTGCTCCCGCTGCGACACGGTGGTCGAGCCGCGCCTGTCCACCCAGTGGTTCGTGAAGGTCGCGCCGCTGGCCAAGGCCGCCGGCGACGCCGTGCGCGACGGCCGGGTCACCATCCACCCCGCCGACCTGTCGAACCGGTACTTCGACTGGGTCGACAACATGCACGACTGGTGCATCAGCCGGCAGCTGTGGTGGGGCCACCGGATCCCGGTCTGGTACGGCCCGGACGGCGAGGTGCGCTGCGTAGGCCCGGACGAGGAGCCCCCGGGCGAGGGCTGGACCCAGGACCAGGACGTGCTGGACACCTGGTTCTCCTCGGGCCTGTGGCCGTTCTCGACCCTCGGCTGGCCCGACGACACCGAGGCGCTGAAGAAGTTCTATCCGACCGACGTCCTGCTCACCGGCTACGACATCATCTTCTTCTGGGTCGCCCGGATGATGATGTTCGGCCTCTACGCGATGTCGGACCTCGGCCCGGAGAACTCGGTGCCGTTCCGCACCATCGCGCTCACCGGCCTGGTCCGCGACCAGTTCGGCCGCAAGATGAGCAAGTCCAAGGGCAACGTGGTCGACCCGCTGGACTGGATGGACGCCTACGGCGCCGACGCGCTGCGGCTCACCCTGGCCCGCGGCGCGAACCCCGGCACCGACGTGCCGATCGGCGAGGAGTGGGTGCAGGGCTCGCGCAACTTCTGCAACAAGCTCTGGAACGCCACCCGGTTCGCCCTGCTCAACGGCGCCCACGTCGGCGAGCTGCCGCACCGCGACGAGCTGTCCACCGCCGACCGGTGGATCCTGTCCCGGCTGCACGAGGTCATCGCCCAGGTCGACGCCCTCTACGAGGACTTCCAGTTCGCCAAGGTCACCGACCTGCTCTACCACTTCGTGTGGGACGAGTTCTGCGACTGGTACGTCGAGCTGGCCAAGGTGCCGCTCGCCCGAGGCGGGGACGAGGCGGTGGCCACCCGGCTGGTGCTCGGCCACGTGCTGGACAAGCTGCTGCGGCTGCTGCACCCGATCACGCCGTTCGTCACCGAGGCGCTGTGGACGGCGCTGATGGGCCCGGGGGAGGGCAACGAGTCGGTGGTCGTGGCCTCGTGGCCGCAGGCCGACGCCCGCTACGCCGACCGCGACGCCGAGGACGAGATCGGCGCGCTGCAGCGCCTGGTCACCGAGGTCCGCCGGTTCCGCAACGACCAGGGCGTCAAGCCCGGCCAGCGGGTGGCCGCCCGGTTCGCCGACCTGGAGCGCTCGCCGCTGCTCGTGCACGAGGAGCAGCTGCGCGCCCTCACCCGGCTCACCGCGCCCGAGGACGGCTTCGCGGTCTCCGCGGCGCTGCCGGTGGCGCTGCCCGGCGGCCCGGTCACCGTGGAGCTCGACCTGTCCGGCGCCATCGACGTCGCCGCCGAGCGCAAGCGGCTGACCAAGGACCTCGCCGCCGCGGAGAAGGAGAAGGCCCAGGCCACCGCCAAGCTCGGCAACGACGGCTTCCTGGCCAAGGCGCCGGCCACCGTCGTGGAGGGCATCCGGGCGCGGCTCGAGGTCGCCGAGGCCGACATCGCCCGGCTGCAGGGCCAGCTGGCCGCGCTGCCGGAGGCGTGAGCAGACGGTGAGCGCCAAGCAGACCGGCACCCCCAGCAGCCCCGGGGTGGACGCCCAGGAGCTCGCCGCCCGGGTGCGCGAGGTCGAGCAGGCCGTGATGGCCCGCACGCCCGAGCACGACATCACGCCCACGCTGGACCGGATCGCGGCGCTGGTCGACCTGCTCGGCCAGCCCCAGCGCGCCTACCCGCTGGTGCACCTCACCGGCACCAACGGCAAGACCTCCACCACGCGGATGGTCGACGCGCTGCTGCGGGCCGCCGGGCTGCGCACCGGCCGGTTCACCAGCCCGCACCTGCACCACCTCTCCGAGCGGATCTGCCTGGACGGGCGTCCGCTCGACGACGCCCGGCTGGTCGCCGCCTACGACGACGTCGCGCCCTACCTCCCGCTGGTCGACGCCGGCAGCGACGTGCCGCTGTCGTTCTTCGAGGTGCTCGTGGGCATGGCCTACGCCGCCTTCGCCGACGCGCCGGTCGACGCCGCGGTCGTCGAGGTGGGCATGGGCGGTCGCTGGGACGCCACCAACGTCGCCGACGGCCAGGTCGCCGTGGTGACGCCGGTCGACGTCGACCACCAGCGCTTCCTCGGCTCCACGCCGGAGGAGATCGCCGCGGAGAAGTCCGGGATCATCAAGGAGGGCGCGGTCGCGGTCCTCGCCCAGCAGCAGGTGGGCGTGGCCGAGGTGCTGATGCGCCGCTGCGCCGACGTCGGCGCCACCGTCGCCCGCGAGGGCCTCGAGTTCGGGGTGCTGGACCGGTCGGTGGCGGTGGGCGGCCAGCTGCTGCGGCTGCAGGGCCTCGGCGGCACCTACGAGGACGTGTTCCTCCCGCTGCACGGGGTGCACCAGGCGCACAACGCCGCGGTCGCGCTCGCCGCCGCCGAGGCGTTCCTCGGGGTCGGCGGCTCGGCCCAGCTCGACGCCGACGTCATCCGCGCCGGCTTCGCCGAGGTCACCTCGCCCGGCCGGCTCGAGGTGGTCCGTCGCTCGCCCACCGTGGTCGTCGACGGCGCCCACAACCCGCACGGCGCGCGCGCCACCGCCGAGGCGGTGCGCGACGCCTTCGACTTCACCCGGCTCATCGGAGTGTTCGCTGCGTTCGCCGACAAGGACGTCGTCGGCATGCTCGAGGCCTTCGAGCCGGTGCTCGCCGAGGTCGTCGTCACCGAGTCGTCCTCGCCGCGCGCGATGCCGGTGGACGAATTGGCCGCGATCGCCGTCGACGTCTTCGGCGCCGACCGCGTCTGGGCCGTGCCGCGCCTGGCCGACGCGATCGACGAGGCCGTGGCGCGGGCCGAGGAGGAGGGCGACCTCGGGGGAGCGGGCGTGCTGGTGACCGGCTCGGTCGTCACCGTGGCCGAGGCGCGGGCCCTGCTCGGGCGCACCGATGTCTGAGCCCGCCGCCGGGCAGCCGGCCCAGCCGCGGCCGTTCCGCACCCGTCGCACCCTGTGCGCCGGCGTGCTGGGCGTCGAGGCGCTGATCTCGCTGTTCGCCACCCTGGTGGCCAAGGACCTCTCCGACGTCTCCACCGGCACCGTGCTCGTGGTCGGGTTCGGCGCCGCGGTGCTGTGCCTGCTGCTGGCCGGGCTGCTGCGGCACCGGTGGGCCTATCCGGTCGGCTCGGTGCTGCAGGTGCTGCTGGTGCTCAGCGGCTTCGTCGTCACCGCGATGTTCTTCGTCGGGGGCGTGTTCGCGGTGCTCTGGTTCGTCTCCCTCCACCTGGCCCGCAGGGTGGAGCGTCTGGACGCCGAGCGTGCGGCCAGCGCCTAGGTCGCGCTCAGAGGCCACGCCCGGAGGTCACGTCGGGGTTCAGGCCGTCTCCAGCGTGGCCAGTCGACGGCTCTCCCGCTCGAACCACGCCAGCAGCGCCAGCCCGGCCACGACGTAGCCGACGCCGAGCAGCGCCTCGCGCTCCAGCAGCCCGCCGACGGCCGACAGGGGAGCACCGTCGGCCACGGCCCGGGCGGCGGCGATGCCGTGGGTGAGCGGGAGCCACCTGGCCACCGCCGCCATCCAGCCCGGCAGCGCCGACACCGGCACGTTCACGCCGCAGAAGACCAGCAGCACGCCGAAGACGATGTTGGCCAGGGTGGCCGTCTCGCGGACCCGCAGCGCGATGGCGGCGGTGAGCAGGCCGACGCCGGTGCAGGAGAAGGTGCACACCGCGACGACGAGCGCCAGCGGCAGCAGGCTTCCGGCCGGCAGGCGCACGCCCAGGACCAGGGCGCCCAGCACGAGTCCGACCACCGCGACGGCGAAGCCATTGAGGATGGCCGGCAGCGAGCGGCCCAGGAACAGCGGGATCCGCCGGGCCGGGGTGACCAGCAGGAGGGGGAGGGTCTGGCTGTAGCGCTCGCCGCCGATCGTGTTGGCCATCGCGAACACGCACGGGATCGAGACGTAGTGCAGCGCGTTGCCGATCAGGAAGAACCGGTCGTCCTGGAAGCCGGCGGCGCGCCCGATGTAGGCGAACAGCAGGATCTGCACCAGCGGCCCGACGACGAAGGTGGGCACCATGATCCACGGGCTCAGCCAGGTGAACAGCGCCCGATAGCTGGTCAGGCCGCCGAGCACGAACACCCGCGTCCCGTTCACGACGCCGGCGCGGGCCGTGCCCGCCGTGCCTACCGGGCCGCCCGCGCCCACGGTGGAGGCGCTCACTGCAGCGCCAGCGACGCGTGGCGGCGGGCGGAGTCGAGCAGCCGGCGGGACAGCAGCGCGCCGATGCCGGCGTAGGCGAGCCCCAGGGCGAGGCAGAGGCCGACGTCGCGCAGCAGCGGCCCGGAGGCGGAGGCGTCGCGGACGGCGGCCATGCCCCAGGTGGGCGCCAGCGCCCACGAGATCGGCCGGACCCAGCCCGGCAGCAGGGCCAGGGGCACGAGGAAGCCGCACACCAGCCAGACGGGCTGCTCGAAGGCGTTGCCCAGCGCCCAGGCGGCCCGGTAGCGCACCGAGCACACCGCCAGCAGGAAGCCGAGCATGGCGATGGACACGACGGTGGCCAGCACGCCGAGCACGAAGCCGGCCGGGTGGGCGACCGGGATCGGGATGCCGAAGGCGAACCGGCCCCACAGCAGGGTGCCGACCAGGCTGTAGAGCCCGATGGTGGCCATGGACAGGGTGAGCGGCACGACGAGCAGCGGGAACGGGCGCGGTGCGGCGACCAGCAGCTCGAGGGTCCCCTGCCGGCGCTCCTGCTGCAGCAGCGAGCCGGCGGTGGTGCTGGTGGCCGACCACACGCCCATCACGGCCGAGCCCAGCGCCGCGGAGACCAGGCCGGCCGCGACCAGCCCGGACCCGGCCCGGGAGTCGTCGCCGTACATCAGGAAGACCGAGGTGGCGAAGGGGATCGGCCAGAGCACCGAGAGGATCCCGTCGAACGCCGAGCGGCTGCGCAGCTTCAGCTGCAGCCACCACGCCACGGCGAGCAGGCGCAGCACCCGGCCGGTGGCCGCGAAGGGCCTGGTCAGCGGCCCCGTCGGCAGGCCGGTCGTGACCGCGCTCACCGCCGGCCCACCAGCTCGACGTAGGCGTCCTCGAGCGTGGGCTCGCGCTGGAACACCCGGCCCAGCCGCTGCCCGTCCAGGCAGTCGAGCACCGCCCGGGTGAGGTCGTAGCCGGCGTCTTCCGGGCTCGCGTCGGCGCGCACCACGAGCACCTGGGCCTGCCCGCGCTCCTCCACCCCGGCCGAGCGCACCGAGGGCAGCAGCCGCGCCCGCTCGGCGGACTCCGCGGCCGAGCCGAACACCTCGACCTCCACCACGTGCCCGCCGCTCACCCCGCTCTTGAGCTGCTCCGGGGTGCCGCTGGCCACGATCCGCCCGCCGGCGATCACCGCGATCCGGTCGCACAGCTCGTCGGCCTCGAACATGTAGTGGGTGGTGAGCAGCACGGTGGTGCCCTGGTCCACCAGCCCCGCCACGGTGGTCCGCAGCTCGCGCGCCCCCACCGGGTCGATGCCGATCGAGGGCTCGTCCAGGAACAGCACCTCGGGGCGGTGCAGCAGCCCGCGGGCGATGTGCAGCCGCTGGCGCATGCCGCGGGAGTAGCCCTCCACCCGCTCGCGCTCCCGGCCGGACAGGCCCACCAGCTCCAGCAGCTCGCCGATCCGGGCCTTCTGCTCCCGCGGCGGCACGCCGTAGAGCTCGGCGAAGTAGCGCAGGTTGTCCAGGCCGGACAGCCGCTCGTAGAGCCCGCGGTCGCCGCCGAAGACGTAGCCCACCCGCCGGCGCACCTCGCGCGGCTCGGCGACGACGTCGTGGCCGAGCACCCGCGCGCTGCCGCCGGTGGGCAGCAGGAGCGTGATGAGCATCTTGATCGTGGTGGTCTTGCCCGCGCCGTTGGGGCCGAGCAGGCCGAACAGCTCCCCGCGGCCGACCGTGAGGTCGATGCCGCGCACCGCCTCGACCGGGGCGCCGCCGCGCCGCAGCAGCCCACCGCGGGCGCGGAACGTGCGCTGCAGGCCGCGGACCTCGATGACGGGGTCCTCAGCGCCGCCGGCCGTCCGCTTCGGCGGCGCTGCCACCGGTGCCGGCACCGTCGTCTCGCTCGTCATCGCGCCCCCTCGCAGCACCGGAGCCCCCGTGCGGTGCAGGGGACATCAGAGCGCACGGGGAACCCGAGGGCAAGCATCGTGCGGGCCCCTCCATGGGCCCGCACAAATGCGGGTGAAGGCTGTCCGTGCCGCGGGTTAGGTTCGAGGGATGCACGACGCGGAGGCGCTGGAGCCACTGGAGCCGCTGGAGCCACTCGTCCAGGCGCGAGGGCTCACCAAGACCTTCGGCGACTTCACCGCGGTCAAGGGGATCGACGTCGACGTCCACCGCGGCGAGGCGTTCGGCTTCCTCGGGCCCAACGGCGCCGGCAAGAGCTCGACCATGCGGATGGTGGCCGCCGTCTCCCCGGTCAGCGGGGGGGAGCTGCGGATCTTCGGGATGGACCCGGCCAGCCACGGGCCGGAGATCCGGGCCCGCCTCGGGGTGGTGCCGCAGGAGGACACCCTCGACGTCGAGCTCTCGGTCAGGGAGAACCTCGTCGTCTACGGCCGCTACTACGGGCTGCCGCGGTCCGTCGCCAGGGAGCGCGCGGACCGGCTGCTGGACTTCGTGCAGCTCGCCGACCGTGCGGCCAGCAAGGTCGAGCCGCTCTCCGGCGGGATGAAGCGCCGCCTCACCATCGCCCGCAGCCTGGTCAACGAGCCCGAGCTGCTGCTGCTCGACGAGCCCACCACCGGGCTGGACCCGCAGGCCCGGCACGTGGTCTGGGAGCGACTGTTCCGGCTCAAGCAGGCCGGCACCACGCTGGTGCTCACCACCCACTACATGGACGAGGCCGAGCAGCTGTGCGACCGGCTGGTGGTCATGGACCACGGGCTGATCGCCGCCGAGGGGAGCCCGGCCGAGCTCATCCGGGCCCACTCCACCCGCGAGGTGGTCGAGCTGCGCTTCCGCGACGGCGACCACGCCGAGCGCGCCGACGAGGTCCGCGGAGCCTGCGAGCGGGTGGAGGTGCTGCCGGACCGGCTGCTGCTCTACTCCGACGACGGCGACGCCACGGTGGCCAAGGTGCACGCCGACGGCCTCGCGCCGTCGTCGGTGCTGGTGCGCCGCAGCTCGCTGGAGGACGTCTTCCTCCGGCTCACCGGCCGCTCCCTGGTGGACGAGTGAGCGCGCCCGAGGTCGCCGTCCGGGCAGGCGGTGCCGCCACCGGCGTCGCGCACCCGGCGCGAGTGCCCGCCCGGCCGTGGCTGGCGGCCTACCTGCACTGGCTCGAGCAGTACAAGCGGACCTGGCGGGGGAGCGCGCTCACCACGCTGCTCATCCCGCTGGGCACCCTGCTCGCGCTGGGCTACGGCCTGGGCACCCTGGTGGACGGCGGCGGCGGGCTGCCCGGGGTGAGCGTCTCCTACGCCGCCTTCCTGGCCCCGGGCCTGCTGGCCACCGCGGTCATGCAGAACTCCTGCGACGACTCCATGTGGCCGGTCATGGGTGCGATCAAGTGGAACCGCACCTACCTCGCGATGCTCGCCACGCCGCTCGGCTCCCGGGACGTGTGGAGGGGCCACGCGCTGTGGATCCTCACGCGGGCCACCGTGGCCGCCACGGTCTTCCTCGGCTTCAGCACGCTGCTGGGGCTGGTGTCCTCGTGGTGGGCGCTCGTGGTGCCGCTGGTGGCCGTCCTGCTCGCCGCCGCGTTCGCGCTGCCGGTCATGGCGTTCTCCGCCCGGGCCGAGAACGACGAGAACTTCTCCCTGCTCTACCGGTTCGCGATCATCCCGCTGTCGCTGTTCAGCGGCGCCTACTTCCAGGTCTCCCAGCTGCCGGCGTGGATCCAGCCGGTCGCCTGGGTCACCCCGCTGTGGCACGGCGTGCAGCTCACCCGCGGCGCCATGCTCGGGGCCGCCTCGGGCCTGACCGTGGGCATGGCGGTGCTGCACCTGGCCGTCGTCGCCGCGTGGGTGGCCGCCGGCGCGCGGCTGGTCGACGCCTCGTTCCGCCGCCGGCTGGTGCGCTGATGAGCGTCCTCACCGCCGCCGCGCTGCGCCAGCCGGCCGCCCGCCGCCGGTCCATGGCCCCGGCCCTGTTCGAGCGCAACGTGCGGGTCTACCGCCGCAGCTGGCTGATGCTGGTCAGCGGCTTCCTCGAGCCGCTGCTCTACCTCTTCGCCCTGGGCGTGGGTCTGGGCAGCGTGATCAAGGGGGTCACCGGCCCGGACGGGCAGCCGCTCACCTACGCCGCCTTCGTCGCCCCGGCCATGCTGGCCACCTCAGCCATGAACGGCGCCGTCATCGACGTCACCTTCAACGTCTTCTTCAAGCTCAAGTACAACAAGCTCTACGACGCCGTGCTGGCCACGCCGGTCTCGCCCCGCGACGTCGCCGCCGGCGAGATCGCCTGGGCGGTGGCCCGCGGATCGCTCTACAGCTCGGCCTTCCTCGTGGTCATGGTGGCGCTCGGCCTGGTGTCGTCCTGGTGGGCGGTGCTGGTGCCGTTGGCCGCGCTGCTGCTCGGGTTCGCCTTCGCCGGCGCCGGGATGGCCGTCACCACGTTCATGAAGTCCTGGCAGGACTTCGAGTGGACCTTCCTGGCCACGCTCCCGATGTTCCTGCTGTCGGGCACCTTCTACCCGCTCGACGTCTACCCGCCGGCGCTGCGCACGGTCGTGCAGTGGACCCCGCTCTACCAGGGCGTGGACCTGGTCCGCTCGCTCAGCGTCGGCGCCGTCCACCCCGGCCTGCTGCTGCGGGTCGCCTACCTCGTCGTGCTCGGCGCCCTCGGGCTGCTCGTCACCTCGCGCCGGCTCGCCCGGCTGCTGCTGCGCTGAGCCGGGCCCGAACGATCACGTGGACGTGATCGTTCCATGCTTACCGCGACAGATCTGCCGCGGTAAGCATGGAACTGGCGCGGTGAGGGCGGCGGGGTCCACCTGCAGAGCGGCGCCTTCGATAGCCTCGGCCCGGGGGCTCCTCGAGGGCCTCGACAGCGTGAGTGCAGACAGCCCTGAGCCCAAGCCCGAGCCGTAGGAGACCGACACAGTGACCGAGCGCACCCTCGTCCTCGTCAAGCCCGACGGCGTCCGCCGCGGCCACATCGGCGAGGTGCTCACCCGGATCGAGCGCAAGGGCTACCGGGTGGTGGCCCTGGACCTGCGCACCCTCGACCGCGCCATCCTGGAGCGGCACTACGCCGAGCACGTGGGCAAGCCGTTCTACGAGCCGCTGGTGGAGTTCATGTCCTCCGGTCCGGTGGTCGCGCTGATGGTGGAGGGGCAGCGGGTGGTGGAGGGCTTCCGGTCGCTGGCCGGCGCCACCGACCCGACCACCGCCGCCCCCGGGACCATCCGCGGCGACCTCGCCCGGGACTGGGGCGAGAAGGTCATGAGCAACGTGGTGCACGGCTCGGACAGCCCGGAGTCGGCCGCCCGCGAGATCGCCATCTTCTTCCCGGAGCTGGACACAACGGGGCAGGGGGAGTAGCCCGAAAGGGTGATCGCGACGCGCTCGGCGGCCTTTTGGGTCCGACCCGAACCGCGGTTACCATGAGCCCGCCCGTCTGCGTCCGCGCCCTGCGCCAGCAGGGCGTCCCGCGTCATCGATGACGCCCCTCTCGCACCTCCCCCCGGAAGGCCCCCGCTCCTCCCATGGCGAACAACATGTCGTTCATCGGCCGTGACATGGCCGTCGACCTCGGCACCGCGAACACCCTGGTCTACGTCCGCGGCAAGGGCATCGTGCTCAACGAGCCCTCGGTGGTGGCCATCAACACCAACACCGGCGGGATCCTCGCGGTGGGCGCCGAGGCGAAGAAGATGATCGGCCGCACGCCGGGGAACATCGTGGCGATCCGCCCGCTCAAGGACGGCGTCATCGCCGACTTCGACACCACCGAGCGGATGCTGCGCTACTTCATCCAGAAGGTGCACCGCCGGCGCCACCTGGCCAAGCCGCGCATCGTCGTCTGCGTGCCCTCGGGCATCACCGGCGTCGAGCAGCGCGCGGTCAAGGACGCCGGCTACGCCGCGGGCGCGCGCAAGGTCTACATCATCGAGGAGCCGATGGCCGCCGCCATCGGCGCGGGCCTGCCCGTGCACGAGCCGACCGGCAACATGGTGGTCGACATCGGCGGCGGCACCACCGAGGTCGCGGTCATCTCCCTCGGCGGCATCGTCACCTCGCAGAGCATCCGCGTCGGCGGCGACGAGCTGGACTCCTCGATCATCCAGTACGTCAAGAAGGAGTACTCGCTCATGCTCGGCGAGCGCACCGCCGAGGAGATCAAGATGGCCATCGGCTCGGCCTTCCCGGTGCCGGACGAGCCGCACGCCGAGATCCGCGGACGCGACCTCGTCTCCGGCCTGCCCAAGACCATCGTGGTCTCGGCCGAGGAGATCCGGAAGGCCATCGAGGAGCCGGTCAACGCGATCGTCGACGCGGTCAAGACCACCCTGGACAAGTGCCCGCCGGAGCTGTCCGGCGACATCATGGACCGCGGCATCGTGCTCACCGGTGGCGGCGCCCTGCTCAAGGGCCTGGACGAGCGGCTGCGCCACGAGACCGGCATGCCCATCCACATCACCGAGCGCCCGCTCGACTCGGTCGCCATGGGCTCGGGCAAGTGCGTCGAGGAGTTCGAGGCCCTGCAGCAGGTCCTCATCTCCGAGCCGAAGCACTGATGTCCGCCGCGGCCACGCTCCGGCGGGCCGCGGGCGAGAGGGGCGCCGGGCCCGGGGTCCGGCGCCCGTCCCCGGCTGCGCCGGGGAAGCGCAGCGCGGCTGAAGGGACGGGTGCGGGGTGAACCGGGACACCCGTCGCAACCGCCTCATCCTCGGCCTGCTCCTGCTCGTCTCGTTCACCCTCATCACCATCGACCAGCGCGGCGGCGACGCCTCGCCGCTCGGCGGGCTGCGCACGGCGGCCGGCAACGTGTTCGGACCGGTCGAGCAGGCGGTGTCGGCCGTCGTCGACCCGGTCGTCGGAGCCATCTCGGCCGTCGGCGACCTCGGCAGCAGCGAGAAGCGGATCAAGGCGCTCGAGCAGGAGAACGCCGACCTGCGCGGGCAGCTGCGCAGCAGCGAGCTCGACCGCACCCGCGCCGCCGAGCTGGACAAGCTGCTGCGCACGGCCGGCGCCGGGCAGTACCGGATCGTGCCGGCCCAGGTCGTCGCGGTCGGGCCGGCCCAGGGGTTCGCCTGGACGGTCACGATCGACGCCGGCTCGCTCGACGGCGTCAAGCCGGACATGACGGTGATCAACGGCGACGGTCTGGTGGGCCGGGTCCGCTCGGTCAGCCGCACCACCTGCACGGTGCTGCTCGCCATCGACCCGACCTCCAGCGTGGGGGTCCGGCTCGAGTCCACCCTCCAGGTCGGCGTGGCCAACGGCCAGGGCGACCACACCCCGCTCGACCTGCAGCTCTACGACCCCCAGACCACGGTCGACCCCGGCGCGCGGCTGGTCACCTTCGGCTCGCAGGGCGACAGCCCGTTCGTGCCCGGGGTGCCGGTGGGCCAGGTCATCAAGGTCGAGAGCACCCCCGGGGCGCTGACCAAGACCGCCACGGTGAAGCCCTACGTCGACTTCACCGCGCTGGACCTGGTCGGCGTCGTCGTCGCCCCGCCGCGCACCGACCCGCGCGACGCGGTGCTGCCGCCCAAGCCCAAGCCGACCCCGACGGCGACCCCGGCACCGTCCTCGACCCCGACGGCCGGCGCGGGCTCGCCCCGGCCCGGCGCCACGCCCGCGGCCGGACCGACGCCCAGCCCGTCCGGCAGCGGAGCCGGGTGAGCCGGGCGTGAGGACGCTCAGCGGACCGCGCCTGGCCCTGGCCGCGGCCGTGGTCGTCACGGCGCTGGTGCTGCAGGTGGGGGTGCTCGGCCGGCTGCCGCTGCCCGGGGCCACACCGGACGTCGTGCTGCTCGGGGTGGTCGCGCTCGCCCTGGTCTACGGCCCCACGTTCGGCGCGGTCACCGGCTTCGCGGCCGGCCTGGCGCTGGACCTGGTCCCGCCCGCCGACCACGCGGCCGGCCGGTGGGCGCTCGTGCTCACCCTCGTCGGCTACCTCTGCGGGCAGGCCCGGGCCGAGGTGGAGCGCTCGGCCCTGGTGCCCTTCCTCGTCGTCGGCGCCGCCGCCGCAGCCGCCACCCTCGTCTACGCCCTGCTCGGCGTGGTCATGGGCGACGCGCGGGTCACCTGGGTGCTCGTGGCCCGGGTCCTGCCCACCGCGGTCCTCTACGATCTGGTCCTGGCACCGCTCGTCGTCCCCGCCGTCCTCGCCCTCGCCCGCCGGGCCGAACCCGACCTCGTGCGCTAGCCGTCCCATGTGCGGGGCTGGGGGGAGGGAACCGATCGGCCGCCCGGATCGTCCCCCTTCACGGCGCGATCAGCAGGTCCCCGCCGGCCGCCGTGCCGATCAACCTGCCGGCCAGGTCGTTCCGACCCCCGGCAGCACCAGCGCAGTCCAGGAACAGGCAGGAGCACCACCACTGTGAGCGAGCGGTCCCGCCTGCGCCTGGTCGTCCTCCAGGTCCTCGTGGTGTCGCTGCTGGTCACCCTGTTCGGGCGCCTCTGGTTCCTGCAGGTCGCCAGCGGCGAGAAGTACCAGGCCGCGGCCACCTCCAACCGGATCCGCGAGATCGTCACCCCGGCCCCGCGCGGGCTCATCCTCGACGACCGTGGCCGGCCGCTGGCGCGCAACCGCACCGCGCTGGTCGTCTCGGTCAGCCGCACCGAGCTGCTCCAGCAGAAGGACGGCGGCAAGGCGCTGCTGCAGCGGGTCGCCAAGGTCATCGGCGAGCCGTTCCAGACCCTGTGGGACAAGACCCGGCTGTGCGGCGAGCCCGGCGCGCCCAAGCCCCCGACCTGCTGGAACGGGTCCCCGTACCAGCCGATCCCGCTCACCGAGGAAGCAGAGCCGAAGATGGCCCTGCAGATCATGGAGCGCCGGGAGGACTTCCCGGGGGTGACGGCCGAGCTGCAGGCCGTGCGCGAGTACCCGCAGCCCATGGGCGCCAACGCGGCCCACGAGCTGGGCTACCTCGGCCCGGTCACCCAGGGCGAGCTGGACGCGCAGAAGGCCGCGGGCAAGAGCACGCTCGAGCAGAACGACGTCGTCGGCCGGGCCGGCCTGGAGAAGCAGTACGACCAGGCTCTGCGCGGTGCCCCCGGTGTGGAGAAGCTCGCGGTGGACCAGCGCGGCGCCGTCACCGGCGTGGTCGGGTCGACCGACCCCACCCCGGGCAACTACGTGGTGACCAACATCGACGCCGGCGTGCAGGCCGTCGCCGAGCAGCAGCTGTGGGCGGCCATCCAGCGCGCCCGCACCACCGGCGACCTGAACAAGGGCGGGAAGAAGTTCACCGCCGACTCGGGTGCGGTCGTGGTGCTCGACGTCAAGACCGGCGGCGTGGTCGCGATGGCCAGCTACCCCACCTACGACCCCAACGTCTGGGTGGGCGGCATCTCGCAGAAGAACTACGACGCCATCTCCTCCGAGACCAACCTCTACCCGAACCAGTCGCGGGCCTTCCAGGGCGAGTTCGCGCCGGGGTCGACCTTCAAGGTGGTCACCCTGCCGGGCGCGGTGCAGAGCGGCTACTACCCGCTCGACCAGACCTACCCGTGCGTCAGCGCCTACCGCATCGGCGACTCGCTCAAGAGCAACTACGAGTCCGAGGCGTTCGGCAACATCAGCCTGAAGAAGGCGCTCGAGGTCTCCTGCGACACGATCTTCTACAAGTTCGCCTACGAGCAGTGGCTGCGCGACGGCGGCAACACCCCGGTCAAGAACCCCAAGGACCCGATGTTCAAGAGCGCCACGGGGTACCTGGTCGGGCAGAAGACCGGCATCGACCTGCCCGGCGAGGTCTCCGGCCGCATCCCGGACCGCCAGTGGAAGCAGGACTACTGGGAGGCCACCCGCGACTACTACTGCACCGCGGCCAAGACCGGCTTCCCCAACACCCGGAAGAAGGACCCGGCCAAGGCCGACTTCCTCACCAAGCTCTCGCAGGAGAACTGCACCGAGGGCAACCGGTTCCGTGGCGGTGACGTCGCCAACTTCGCCATCGGCCAGGGCGACCTGCTGGTCAGCCCGCTGCAGATGGCCATGGTCTACGCCTCCATCGCCAACGGCGGCACCATCTACGAGCCGCACGTGGCCAAGGCGGTCGTGCGGCCCGACGGCTCGGTCGTCGAGAACATCAAGCCGGTGGTCCGCGGCAAGATCCCGGTGCAGCCCAAGGTGCTGGCCTACATGAAGGACGCGCTGCGCGGCGTCACCGACGAGGGCACCGGCCACTACCCCTTCGTGCAGGTGAACTTCCCGCTGGACAAGATCCCGGTGGCCAGCAAGACCGGCACCGCCGAGGTCTACGGCAAGGAGTCGACCTCCTGGTTCGCCTCCTACGCCCCGGCCACCGACCCGCAGTACGCGATCGTCATGATGGTCACCCAGGGCGGCACCGGCTCGGGCGTCTCCGGCCCGAGCGTGGCCAACATCTACAAGGCGATCTTCGGCGTCCAGGACGACGGCAGCATCGACCCCGCCAAGGCCCTGGTGCCCGGCGGCACCCCGGCGACCAAGCTGCCCTCCATCGCCCCGGACGGCACCGTGGTGCTGCCCAAGGGCACCACCTTCGGGGCGCAGCCCAACGGTCTGCCGGTGGTCGGCGGCGTCGGCAAGGAGGCCCGGCCCCCCAAGAGCCTGCCGCTGAACGTCGTGATCCCCTCGGTGGCTGACGCGGCCTACTGGCAGCCCGCGGCCGCACCGCCGGGCAGCGCCCCGGCGGGACCGGAGAGCCCGACCGCGAGCGGCCCGGTGAGCGGGCTGCCCCCGGCCGACCCACCGCCGCACCTGGTGCTGGCCGCGGCCGGGCCGCCGCTCAACCGCAGCAGGTGGCCGGTATGAGCGCGGGCGGCTACCCGGCCGCGGTGCGCAGCCGAGGGGCCCAGGCGAGCGGGCGGAGCCGGGAGAGCGTCTGGCCCCGGCTGGACTGGGTCCTGGTCGGCACCGTGCTGGCGATGTGCGTCGTCGGCAGCCTGCTGGTCTGGTCGGCCACCCGGGGCCGCATGATCGACGCCGGCGGCGACCCGCAGTCGTTCGTCAAGAAGAACGTCCTCAACATCGTCATCGGCCTGGGCCTCGGCCTGGCCACCACGTTCTTCGACTACCGGATGCTGCGCGCCTACGCGCCGGTCATCTACGTGGCCTCGATCCTCGGCCTGCTCGCGGTGCTCTCGCCGCTGGGCTCCACCATCAACGGCGCGCACTCGTGGATCGTGCTGCCGGCCGGCTTCTCCGTCCAGCCGGCCGAGTTCGCCAAGGTGGCCCTCGTCGTCGGCATGGCGGTGCTGCTCTCGGAGAAGCGCGACGCCGAGGACACCCCCCGCGACGTCGACGTCATGCTGGCGCTCGCGTTCGCCGCGGTGCCGCTCGGACTGATCATGCTGCAGCCCGACCTGGGCACCTCGCTGGTCATCTGCTGCCTGCTGCTCGGCGTCATCGCGGTGAGCGGGGCCAAGGCGCGCTGGGTGGGCGGGCTGGTGCTGGCCGGCGTGCTGCTCGGCTTCGTGGCCGTGCAGGCCGGCGTGATCCACGAGTACCAGATCAAGCGGCTGACCTCGTTCGTCGACCCCAACGCCGACCCCTCCGGCTCCGGCTACAACGTGCGCCAGGCGCAGATCGCCATCGGCAGCGGCGGCGTGGACGGCCAGGGGCTGTTCCACGGCTACCAGACCCAGGGCAAGTTCGTGCCCGAGCAGCAGACCGACTTCGTCTTCACGGTGGCGGGGGAGGAGCTCGGACTGGTCGGCGCCGGCGGCATCATCGCGCTGCTCGGGCTACTGCTGTGGCGGGCGCTGCGCATCGCGGCCAGAGCCGAGGACCTCTTCGGCCGCCTGGTGGCCGTCGGCATCGTCTGCTGGTTCACCTTCCAGGCCTTCGAGAACATCGGCATGACCCTCGGCCTCATGCCGGTCACCGGCGTCCCGCTGCCCTTCGTCAGCTACGGCGGGTCCTCGATGTTCGCCAACTTCATGGCCGTCGGCCTGCTGGAGAACGTGCACCTGCGCCGTTACGCCTAGGCACGGGGGCTTCACCCACGCACGGGGGCTCCGCCCCCGTGAGCCCCCGAGGGCCCGCGTGGACCTGTTTCGTCGAACGTCGCCGGGATTGGGTGAAGGGTCCCTTCGTTCGAACCTATGGGACAAGAGCGCCCTTCATCGACCGCCCACGAGGCGGACGCCCCCGCACCCCCGAACGGCCCGCCTGGAGACTCTCGCTCGGGAGGTGGCCGAGCGGAGCCCCGTTAGGCTTGCGCGTATGCCCGTCGAGTCCGTGTTCCCGCGCCTGGAGGCCCTCCTCCCCAGCGTGCAGAAGCCGATCCAGTACGTGGGCGGCGAGCTGAACTCCACGGTGAAGGAGTGGGATGCCTGCGACGTCCGCTGGGCGCTCATGTACCCCGACGCCTACGAGGTCGGCCTGCCCAACCAGGGCGTCATGATCCTCTACGAGGTCCTCAACGAGCGCGAGGGCGTGCTGGCCGAGCGCACCTACTCGGTGTGGCCCGACCTCGAGGCGCTCATGCGCGAGCACGGGGTGCCCCAGTTCACCGTCGACGCCCACCGCCCGGTCGGTGCCTTCGATCTGCTCGGCGTGTCCTTCTCCACCGAGCTGGGCTACACCAACCTGCTCACCGCGCTGGACCTCGCGGGCGTCCCGCTCGAGGCCCGCGAGCGCACCGAGGACCACCCCGTCGTCATCGCCGGCGGACATGCCGCGTTCAACCCCGAGGCGATCGCCGACTTCATCGACGCCGCGGTGCTCGGCGACGGCGAGCAGGCCGTGCTCACCATCACCGACGTCGTGCGTGGCTGGAAGGCCGAGGGCCGTCCGGGCGGGCGCGAGGAGCTGCTGCTGCGCCTGGCGCGCACCGGCGGGGTCTACGTCCCGGCCCTCTACGACGTCGAGTACCTGCCCGACGGCCGGATCAAGCGGGTCGCACCCAATCGCCCGGGCGTGCCGTGGCGCGTCTCCAAGCACACCGTCATGGACCTGGACGCCTGGCCCTACCCGAAGCAGCCGCTGGTGCCGCTGGCCGAGAGCGTGCACGAGCGGATGAGCGTGGAGATCTTCCGCGGCTGCACCCGCGGCTGCCGGTTCTGCCAGGCCGGCATGATCACCCGGCCGGTCCGCGAGCGCTCCATCACCGGCATCGGCGAGATGGTCGAGAAGGGGCTGGCCGCCACCGGCTTCGAGGAGGTGGGCCTGCTCTCGCTCTCCAGCGCGGACCACTCCGAGATCGGCGAGGTCACCAAGGGGCTGGCCGACCGCTACGAGGGCACCCAGACCGGGCTGTCGCTGCCGAGCACCCGGGTGGACGCCTTCAACGTCGACCTCGCCAACGAGCTCACCCGCAACGGCCGCCGCTCCGGCCTCACCTTCGCCCCCGAGGGCGGCTCCGAGCGGATGCGCAAGGTGATCAACAAGATGGTCACCGAGGAGGACCTCATCCGCACGGTCACCACCGCCTACGAGCACGGCTGGCGGCAGGTGAAGCTCTACTTCATGTGCGGGCTCCCCACCGAGACCGACGAGGACGTCCTGCAGATCGCCGACCTCGCCCAGCGGGTCATCAAGGCGGGTCGGCAGGTCACCGGCGGGCGCAGCGACATCCGCTGCACCGTGTCGATCGGCGGGTTCGTGCCCAAGCCGCACACGCCGTTCCAGTGGGCCCCGCAGCTGGACCACGAGACCACCGACGCCCGGCTGGTCAAGCTGCGCGACGCGATCCGGGCGGACAAGTCCACCGGGCGGGCCATCGGCTTCCGCTACCACGACGGCAAGCCGGGCATCGTGGAGGGGCTGCTCTCCCGCGGCGACCGCCGGGTCGGCAAGGTCATCCGCGCGGTCTGGGAGGACGGCGGCCGCTTCGACGGCTGGAGCGAGCACTTCTCGTTCGAGCGCTGGATGGAGTGCGCCGAGCGCGCGCTGGCGGACGAGCCGGTCGACGTCGACTGGTACACCACCCGCGAGCGCGACTACGCCGAGGTGCTGCCCTGGGACCACCTCGACTCCGGCCTGGACAAGGACTGGCTCTGGGAGGACTGGCAGGACGCGCTGGACGAGGCGCCGGTGGAGGACTGCCGCTGGACCCCCTGCTACGACTGCGGCGTCTGCCCGCAGATGGGCACCGAGATCCAGATCGGCCCCACCGGTCAGACGCTGCTGCCGCTCACGGTCCTCAACGCGGGTCGGCAGGAGCTGGTCGGCGCCGCCGCCGGCACCGCCGAGCCGGGCCGGGGCGCCTGACCGGATGCCTCGCACCCCGGAGGGGCCGCCGCCGGAGCCGGCGGTCCAGAAGCTGCGGCTGCGCTACACCAAGCGCGGCCGGCTGCGGTTCAGCTCGCACCGCGACTTCCAGCGCGCGTTCGAGCGGGCCCTGCGCCGCGCCGGCGTCCCGATGGCCTACTCGGCCGGGTTCACCCCGCACCCGAAGGTTTCCTACGCCGGGGCGGCGCCCACCGGCACGGCCAGCGAGGCCGAGTACCTCGAGCTGTCGGTCACGCAGCGGGTCGACCCCGAGCGGCTGCGCGCCGCGCTCGACGCCGCCCTGCCGCCGGGCATGGACGTCGTCGAGTGCGTGGAGGCCGGGCCGGGGGCGCTGGCCGACCGGCTGGTGGCCTCGGAGTGGGAGGTCCGGCTGCCCGGCGTCGACGACGCCACCGCCGCGGCCGCCGTGCAGCGCTTCCTCGCCGCCGGCGAGGTCCTCGTGGAGCGGCTGACGAAGAACGGGGTGCGCACGCTCGACGCGCGGGTCGAGGTGCTGCGCCTGGAGGTGCTCGACCCGCAGGCGCGGCTCGCCCGGGCAGCCGAGGGGTCGGACACGCCCGGCGCGGGCGCCGGTCCGGCGGGCGGTGCGTCCCCTTGTGCGATACTCCACCTGGTCGTACGGCACGCCACACCCGCCGTCCGACCCGACGACGTCCTCACCGGACTCCGTCAGGTGGCCGACCTCGCGCCGCCGGTCCCGCCCCAGGTGACCCGGCTGGCGCAGGGGCCCCTCGCGGACGATGGCGGCTCGGTGACCGACCCGCTCGAGGCGGACCGGTCACGGACGCAGGACGCCGTCGGCGTCTGAGGCGCGACCGGAGCCGGCTGCCACCGCAGCCGCTCGGCGTCGCTCCCCGGCGCACCCCCCGCAGGCTTCCGCCGCGGCCGACGTCCGGTCAGCCCGGCGGTCACGACGACCCGCCGCGACGCGGCGCGGCCCCTCGCCGGGACCTTGCTCCCGGCGGCGAGCCCCGTGTCCGGCATGACGGGAGACACCCCGGATGCTCGACGACGAGCCCACCAGCACCCCTACTGACAGCACGTCCTCCGACAGCGGCACGGCACCCGCGCGCCCCACCCGCCGTCGCCGGGCGGCCTCCCGCCCGGCCGGCCCGCCCGTGGTCGAGCCGGGGACCCCGGAGACCGGCACCCCGGCGGCTGCCGCGCCGGCAGCAGCGCCGGCCGAGGCGGCGGCGACCGAGCCGGTCGCGGCCGAGAAGCCCAAGCGCGCCCGGCGCGCCACCAAGAAGGCGGCGGCCTCGTCCGAGGTCACGGCCGAGCCGGCGGCCGAGGTCACGCCGGAGCCGGCAGCCGACGTCGCGCCGGAGCCGGCCGCCAGCGGCGGGCCCGGCACGGAGAAGCCGGAGAAGCCCAAGCGCACGCGCACGACCAAGAAGGCGGTCGCCCGCAAGGCCGCCGCCTCGACGACCGAGCCGGCGACGGCGGAGGCTCTTGAGCCATCCGAGCCGTCCGGGGCGTCCGAGCCGGAGGCCGCTGCGCCGGCCGACGTCACCGTGCCGGCCGCGACGTCGACCGCAGCGCCCGAGCCGGCGCCGGCTGCGCCGCTCGCCCCGCCCGCCGTGCTCTTCCAGCCTCCCGCCCCGACCACGAGCCGTCCGCGTCGACGTGCCGCCAGCCGGCCCGCGGGCCCGCCGACGCACGTCGAGGCACCGGTCGTGGAGACCGTCGCCGCAGCGGGTCGGGGTGAGCAGGAGCCCGAGGAGGGCGAGCTCTCCGCGCAGGCGCAGGCCGCGCTGGACGCCGCCGCCGCCGAGGTGGCCGAGGCCGCCCAGGCGCTGGCCCAGGAGTCCTCGGCCGAGCCGGCGCAGGACGAGAGCGGGACCAGCGAGGACGAGGGCAGCGAGGACACCGACACCGAGGACACCGAGGACACCGACACCGAGGACCGCGAGGAGGGCGAGGGCGGCGAGCGTCGTCGTCGTCGCCGTCGTGGGGGCCGAGGGCGTCGGGGTCGGCGCGGCGGTGACGAGTCGGGCCGTGACGAGTCCGCGGACGAGGAGGCTGCCGGCGCCGCCGGGTCACACCCTGAGGGTGAGGCTGAGGTCGAGATCGCCGAGGCCGAGGGGGAGCAGGCCGAGGGCGCCGACGGTGCCGAGGGCGAGGACGACGGGCGCGGCACGCGGCGGCGTCGCCGGCGCCGTCGGCGCGGCGGGGGCGGCGGCGACGGCGAGGAGGCCGAGGGCGGCGACGACCCCGAGCGCACCGTCGTCCACGTCCGCGAGCCGCGCCGGCGCGAGCGCGGGGACCGATCGGACCGGTCGGACCGCGACCGCTCCGACGAGGTGGCGATCCCCAAGGGCTCGACCCGCCTCGAGGCCAAGAAGCAGCGCCGCCGCGAGGGTCGCGAGCAGGGCCGTCGCCGCACGCCGATCGTCAGCGAGGCCGAGTTCCTGGCCCGGCGCGAGGCCGTCGAGCGGGTCATGGTGGTCCGGCAGAGCGGCGAGCGCACCCAGATCGGCGTGCTCGAGGACGGCGTGCTCGTGGAGCACTACGTCAACCGCGAGCAGTCGGTCTCGATGGCCGGCAACGTCTACCTCGGCAAGGTCCAGAACGTGCTGCCCTCGATGGAGGCGGCGTTCGTCGACATCGGCAAGGGCCGCAACGCCGTGCTCTACGCCGGCGAGGTCAACTGGGACGCGGCCGGTCTGGAGGGCCAGCCCAAGCGGATCGAGGTCGCCCTCAAGCCCGGTGACGCGGTGCTCGTGCAGGTCACCAAGGACCCGATCGGGCACAAGGGCGCCCGGCTCACCAGCCAGGTGAGCCTGCCCGGTCGCTACCTGGTCTACGTGCCGAACGGCTCGATGACCGGCATCAGCCGCAAGCTGCCCGACACCGAGCGCTCCCGGCTCAAGGCGATCCTCAAGAAGGTCGTCCCCGACGACGCCGGCGTCATCATCCGGACCGCCGCCGAGGGGGCGTCGGAGGAGGAGATCGCCCGCGACGTCGCCCGCCTGCAGGCGCAGTGGGAGGACATCAGCAGGAAGGCCGGCGCGGCCAACCCGCCGTCGCTGCTCTACGGCGAGCCGGACCTCACCACCCGGGTCGTCCGCGACGTCTTCAACGAGGACTTCAGCAAGCTCGTGGTCTCCGGTGACGAGGCCTGGGAGACGGTGCAGCCCTACGTCGAGCACGTGGCGCCGGACCTGGCCGGGCGCCTGGAGCGGTGGGACGGCGACCGCGACGTCTTCGCCGCGCACCGGATCGACGAGCAGCTGGCCAAGGCGCTGGACCGCAAGGTCTGGCTGCCCAGCGGTGGCTACCTGATCATCGACAACACCGAGGCGATGACCGTCGTCGACGTCAACACCGGCAAGTTCACCGGCAAGGGCGGCAACCTCGAGGAGACGGTCACCAAGAACAACATCGAGGCGGCCGAGGAGATCGTCCGCCAGCTCCGGCTCCGCGACGTCGGCGGCATGATCGTCATCGACTTCATCGACATGGTGCTCGAGAGCAACCGCGACCTGGTGCTGCGCCGGCTCATCGAGTGCCTGGGCCGGGACCGGACCAAGCACCAGGTGGCCGAGGTCACCTCGCTGGGCCTGGTCCAGATGACCCGCAAGCGGGTCGGCCAGGGCCTGCTGGACGCCTTCTCGCACACCTGCGAGCACTGCCACGGCCGCGGCGTCGTCGTGCAGATGGAGCCGGTGGAGACGGGATCGGGCAACGGGTCGGGGAACGGCTCCGGCAACGGGCAGGCGAAGGTCCGCCACGTCAAGCCGATCCCGATGCCGGCGCCCAAGCCGCGGGCGACGGCCGCTGCCGAGGGCGCGGAGGGGGAGGTCGCCGAGGGGGAGGCGGCCGACGCCGACGAGCTGGAGGTGGCGGCGGTGGAGGCCGCGCTGGAGCCGGGGGCCGGGTCGTCGCAGGCTGCGAGCGACGGCGCCGCGCCCGCGGCGGCGGAGCCGGCCGAGACCGCCGAGCGCAAGCCGGCCCGGCGCCGGCGCGCCACCCGGCCGCGCACCAGCACCGCCTGAGGACCTTCCGGTCCAGGGACATGGGACGGGCGGCACGCCGGTTTGACCCGGCGGTCCGCCCGTCCGTACCCTGGCCCTTCGGTGCGCTGCGTGCGCGCCCGCTCGCGAGGCCCCGTCTGCGGGGACCCTCGCTCGAGAGCACAGCACGACCATCACGACAGCAGTCGACGTTGACGTCTGAACGAGAGTGAGCAGCACGGTGTACGCGATCGTCCGCGCTGGCGGCCGCCAGGAGAAGGTCGCCGTCGGCGACGTCCTCACCATCGACCGGGTGCAGGGCGAGGCCGGGGCCACGGTCACCCTGCCCGCGCTCCTCGTCGTCGACGGTGCGCAGGTCACCAGCGACGCCCAGGCCCTGGCCGGCGTCACGGTGACCGCCGAGGTCCTGGCCCCGGCCAAGGGCCCGAAGATCACGATCCTCAAGTACAAGAACAAGACCGGCTACCGCAAGCGCCAGGGTCACCGCCAGAAGCTGACCCAGGTCAAGGTCACCGGCATCGAGACGGCGAAGTAAGGCGGTCTGACTCCATGGCACACAAGAAGGGCGCCTCGTCCACCCGCAACGGGCGCGACTCCAACGCCAAGCGCCTCGGCGTGAAGCGCTTCGGCGGCCAGGCCGTCAACCCCGGCGAGATCATCCTGCGCCAGCGCGGCACGCACTGGCACCCGGGCGACAACGTCGGCCGCGGTGGCGACGACACGCTGTTCGCCCTGGCCGCCGGCGCGGTCGAGTTCGGCACCCGCCGCGGCCGCCGCGTCGTGAACGTGGTCGCTGCGGCGGAGTAGCCCAGCACCTCCCGCGCCAGCGCGGGTCCAGCTGTAGCCGAGAGGGCGGGCCGGACGACGCGCGAGAGGGGCGGGCGGCCCGCCCCCCCCCAACGGGAAAACGGGGCCCCCGCAGGGCCGGGAGGGGGGGGGGGACACCGCCGCAACCACCACCATAACCACGCCGCGGGCGCCGCGG
>JBQCIO010000232.1:0-2869 GCA_051953655.1 Motilibacteraceae bacterium | reverse complement strand
GGCCCCCCCCTGGGGGGCGGGCGCGCCGTCGACCGGAAGCGTGGTCAGCCGTTGCTCCCGGCACCGCTGTCCGCGCCGCCGTCCGCGCCACCGTCAGCGCCACCGTCCGCGCCACCGTCGCCGGCACCGCTCGCGCCGCCGTCGGCCCCGCCGTCGTGCTCGCCGGTCAGGGGGGCGCCGGCGCCCCCGTCGGCCGGGCCGTGCGCCCCGCCGTCAGCTCCGCCGTCGGCGCCACCGTCAGAGTGCCCCGGGCTGCCGGCCGCGCCGCCGTCGGCCGGGCCCTCGGCCGCACCGCCCGCGCTCGTGGTCATGTCGTCGTCGTCGAGAGCCACCCGAGTCCGCCTTCCGCGAAGAGTCGGGACGGCTGGCACCGCCCCACCGCGCTCCTGCCCCCTGCCGCTCCCGCCCACACGCCGACAGCCGCACACCCGACGACCGTGGTCAGCCGGCGCTGCCGAGCTCCAGCGCGTCCAGGTGCGCGGCGAAGCCGAACGGGGCGCGGGCCCGGCGACGCGCGCTGGTCTCCACCGGCGCCACCGCCGTGCGCACGACCCGCGCGCCCGACGCCTCCAGCGCGCGGACCAGCGCCACGTCCTCGCCCGACGTCAGCGGCGGGAACGCGCCGGCCCGCAGGTAGGCGTCGCCGCGCACGCCGAGGTTCGCCCCGTGCACGTGCCGGTGGCCCTCCCGCGGCTCGTGCGCGGCCAGCCACAGCCGGGCCACGTGCTCGGGCCGGTCCTCCCACGCGCGCACGTGCACGCTGCCCACCACCGCTCCGGCTCCCCGCTCCGCCAGCGCCAGCTGCGCCTCGAGCCAGTGCGGGGGCACCAGCGAGTCCGCGTCGGTGCTGGCGAGCCACCACTCCCCTGACGCCCCGTCGGCCAGCAGCGCAGCCGCAGCAGCCCGGCGAGCCGCCCCGGCGCTGCGCGCCGCCAGCTCCACCGTGCGCGCCCGACCTTCGCGGGCGACCTCCGACGTGGCGTCGGAGCAGGCGTCGACGGCGACGACGACCTCCACCGGGAGCGGGCACCGGCGCGCGGCCTCGCGGACCGACCGGAGGCAGGCGGGCAGCAGCTCGGCCTCCTCGTGCGCCGGCACCACCACCCCGACGCGGCGCAGCGGGCTCACCGCAGCCCGGTCCGCTGCGCGACCGAGGGCACGTCTCCCCGGGCCAGCACGTCGAGCAGCAGGTCCGGCTCCTCGTGCCGGGCCAGCGAGGTCCACCCCTCGCGCCCGCGCAGCTCGGCGTGCACCTGGTCCCCGGTGGCCGGCCAGCCGTCGACGCGCGGCCGCCAGTGCACGGCCAGCAGGGTGCCGCCCGGCACCAGCGAACCCTCCACCCGGCGCCACAGCAGCTCGCGGTCGGCGAGGTCGAGGAAGTAGGCCAGCTCGCTGACGACGACCAGGTCCCAACTGCCCTCCGGCCACTCCGCCGGCACGGCACGGCGGCCCACCCGCACGCCCGGGCACCCGGCCGTCCGGTCCCGCGCGGCCCGCACCGCCGCCTCGGCGACGTCCTCGGCCAGCAGCAGGTCGCACCGGGCGGCCAGCCCCTGCGTGAGCACCCCGATGCTGCAGCCAGGCTCGTAGGCGCGGGCGTAGCGGGGGTGCGGGAGGGCGGCCAGCGTGAGGTCGTACTTGCGCCGCTCGTACCAGCGGCTGGTGAAGCCCCAGGGGTCCGGGTCGGCCGCGTACATCGAGGCGAAGTGTTCGGCGGGCAGGGTCATGCCAGCACGACCTCGAACGGGCGCAGCCAGCGGCGCAGCATCGGCGGGGTCAGCACGGGGGCGTCGACGTCGGCCGGCCCGAGCGGCTCGACCTGGGTGGTGAGCACGGCGGCCGCCCGCTCCTTGGCCCGGGCCACGTCTTCCCGCAGCGGCACCGCGCGCGCCCGTTCCCAGGGCACCGCCGGGTCGTCCGGGCGCGACCAGTGCCAGGTCCAGACCGGGAACTCGAGCAGCCGCGCGCCGGCCGCACCGGCAGCCCCGGCGGCCGCGCGTCCGGCCGCCTCGTGGTCCGGGTGGCCGTCACCGCGCCAGGTCGCCAGGCACCACACCGGTTTCTCTGTTCCCAGCTCTGCGATCAGGGTCGTGACGACCTCGGCCAGGGCGTCCTCGTGCGCGGCCAGGCCGCTGTCCGGCAGGCCGCACCGCAGGGTGCGGACCGGGTGGACGCCGAGCAGCGCCAGGGCCTCGTCGGTCTCGGCCCGTCGCCGGCGCACCAGCTCCGCCGGGGCGAGGGCGACCGACCCGGGGTGCGAGCCCTCGCCGTCGGTGGCGGCCACCAGGTGCACCGGCACGCCCGCCGCGCACAGGCCCGCCAGCAGGCCGCCCACCCCGAGCACCTCGTCGTCAGGGTGCGGAGCCACGATCACGACGGCGCCCGGCAGCGGCAGGTCGAGCACCGGCATCCGGTCCAGCCCGCCCGCACGCCAGACGGTCTCCGGCGTCCCGTCCCCCGCGATCGCGGTCACCACCCGGGCCACCCCGGCAGCAGGTCGCCCGCTCCACCCTGGGGTGCCACGGCGACGTCGCGCCCCAGGGTCTCCAGGTCGCCCTCGGCGTGGCTCTGGCGCAGGTAGACCTGCAGGTCGGCCACCCGCTGGGCGTGCTCGCCGTCCTGGGCCAGCGGCCCGGGACCGAGCGCGCGGCCCACCCGGTCGAGGACCTCGGTGGCCGCCGCCTCGACGACGGCGCGCACTCTCATGGCGCGCAGCCGGGCCGTGCCCGACGCATCGTGCGGGTCCGCGTCGACCGCCCGGGCCGCGGCTGCCAGTGCGGCCGCGGCGCCGGCCAGGGCGGTGTCCACCGCGCCGAGGTGCGCGGCGGCGTGCGGGCCGAGCTCGCGCCGGCCGGCGGCGGCCAGCAGC
>JBQCIO010000231.1:0-12587 GCA_051953655.1 Motilibacteraceae bacterium | reverse complement strand
GGAGCTCGCCGAGCGGGTGAACGGCGGTGAGAAGGACATCGTCCTGCTGGGCGCGACCGGTACCGGCAAGTCGGCGACGACGGCGTGGCTGATCGAGCAGGTCCAGCGGCCGACGCTGATCATGGCGCCGAACAAGACGCTCGCCGCGCAGCTGGCCAACGAGTTCCGGGAGCTGCTGCCCGACAACGCGGTCGAGTACTTCGTCTCCTACTACGACTACTACCAGCCCGAGGCCTACGTCCCGCAGACCGACACCTACATCGAGAAGGACTCCTCGATCAACGAGGAGGTGGAGCGGCTGCGGCACTCGGCGACGATGAGCCTGCTCACGCGCCGCGACGTCGTCGTGGTCGCCACCGTCTCGTGCATCTACGGCCTGGGCACGCCGCAGGAGTACGTCGACCGGATGGTGCGGCTGCGGGTCGGCGACGAGATCGAGCGCGACCAGCTGCTGCGCCGGTTCGTCGACATCCAGTACACCCGCAACGACCTGGCCTTCACCCGCGGCACCTTCCGGGTTCGCGGCGACACGGTCGAGATCATTCCGATGTACGAGGAGCTCGCGGTCCGCATCGAGTTCTTCGGCGACGAGATCGAGCGGATCTACACCCTGCACCCGCTCACCGGGGAGGTGGTGGCCGAGGAGACCGAGATGTACGTCTTCCCCGCCTCGCACTACGTCGCCGGCCCGGAGCGCATGGAGCGGGCCATCACCGGCATCGAGGCCGAGCTGGAGACCCGGCTGGCCGAGCTGGAGAAGCAGGGCAAGCTGCTCGAGGCGCAGCGGCTGCGCATGCGCACCAGCTACGACATCGAGATGATGCGCCAGGTCGGCTTCTGCTCCGGCATCGAGAACTACTCCCGGCACATCGACGGCCGCGAGTCCGGCTCGGCGCCCAACTGCCTGCTCGACTACTTCCCGGACGACTTCCTGCTGGTCATCGACGAGTCCCACGTCACCGTGCCGCAGATCGGCGCGATGTACGAGGGCGACATGAGCCGCAAGCGGACCCTCGTCGACCACGGCTTCCGGCTGCCCAGCGCCATGGACAACCGCCCGCTCAAGTGGGAGGAGTTCCTGGAGCGGATCGGGCAGACCGTCTACCTCTCGGCCACCCCCGGCTCCTACGAGCTCGGCCGCGGCAACGGCGTCGTCGAGCAGATCATCCGGCCCACCGGCCTGATCGACCCCGAGGTCGTGGTGAAGCCGACCAAGGGCCAGATCGACGACCTGGTGCACGAGGTGCGCCTGCGCACCGAGCGCAACGAGCGGGTCCTGGTCACCACGCTGACCAAGAAGATGTCCGAGGACCTCACCGACTACCTGCTCGAGCTGGGCATCCGGGTGCGGTACCTGCACAGCGAGGTCGACACCCTGCGCCGGGTCGAGCTGCTGCGCGAGTTGCGGATGGGCGAGTACGACGTGCTGGTCGGCATCAACCTGCTGCGCGAGGGCCTGGACCTGCCCGAGGTCTCGCTGGTGGCGATCCTCGACGCGGACAAGGAGGGCTTCCTGCGCTCGTCCACCTCGCTGATCCAGACCATCGGGCGCGCGGCCCGCAACGTGTCCGGCCAGGTGCACATGTACGCGGACAGGATCACCCCGTCGATGGCCAACGCGATCGAGGAGACCAACCGGCGCCGGGCCAAGCAGATGGCCTACAACGCCGAACGGGGCATCGACCCGCAGCCGCTGCGCAAGCGGATCGCCGACATCACCGACCTACTGGCCCGCGAGGACGCCGACACCGCCGAGCTGCTCGGGGGCTCGGGCCGCCAGCAGTCCCGCGGCAAGGCGCCGGTGCCGGGGCTGGGCAGCAGGGCCGGCGAAGCGGGCAAGCACGCCAAGGAGCTGTCCGGCATGCCGGCCACCGACCTGGCCGACCTCATCCAGCAGCTCACCGACCAGATGCACAACGCCGCCGCCGAGCTGCAGTTCGAGCTGGCCGCCCGGCTGCGCGACGAGATCGGCGACCTGAAGAAGGAGCTGCGCGGCATGCGGACGGCCGGCACCGCGTAGGGCGGCTCATGGGGTGAGGGGCACCCAGAGCCGAACCTCTTGGCTCGGGGTGCCCCTCACCCGATGCGGATGATCATGCTGGCGTGAAGGAGGCGGCCGCGACGTCGAACGCCTGCTTCGCCTGCGACCACTGGCCGGCCGGCGCGAGCACGAACAGGCTGTAGGCCTTGTCCGGGCTGGTGACGAAGCCGCGGTTGAGCACGTGCAGCGGGCCGGACGGACCGTCGTAGGTGAACTCCCAGTCCGCGGCCTTCCAGCCGCGGTAGTCCACCGGCGCGATCCGGACCCGGGAGTAGCCGGGGTAGCTCGAGCGGCGGGCCTGCTCCTGGTTGCGCCAGTCCGCGGCCGGGTCGGCCTTGGGCGTGTCGGTCTGGTCCACCAGCAGCATCTGCCCGGACTGCGGGTCGCGGTACTTCACCACCTGGCCGGAGGTGCTGGTGGTCCAGCCGGCCGGCACCGCCACCTGGAAGCCGCCCGGACCGCTGCGCAGCGCGTAGCCGGCAGGGACGCCCGCCGCCGACGCCTTGGCCGAGGTCGGGGGCGGAGCCTTGGGGGAGGTGGTCGTCGGGGCCGGCGCGGCGGGGGCCGACGACGTCGTCGGGGTGGGGTGCGGGCTCGGCGTGCTCGACGGCGCGGTGGAGGCGCGCGGGCTGGTCGGCCCGGCGGCCCCGCTGGTGCCGCCGTCGCGGCCGTGCAGCGCGAAACCGGCGCCGACCACGAGCAGCACGACCGCGGCGAGGGCGGCGAGCAGCCCGGTCCGGCGGCCGGAGGACCGCGTGTGGGGCGGGTCGGCCGGCGTCGGCTCGTCGGAGGGCGCCGGGCCGTCGGTCTCGTGGTCGACGCCGGCAGCGGCCGCCGCTGGGGTGCGGGCGTCCCGCTCGACGTCGGCCGCCGCCGCGACCGGGGCGGCAGCGGCGACCGGGACAGCGGCCGCGGCAGGGCGGCCCTCCTCCGCCCGGGCCGCCGGCGGCACCTCCAGCCGCTGGGTGCGGGCGTCGTCCGGCAGCGGGCGCGGGTTGGGTGCGACGGTTGGCTCGGCCGCCGGCGCGACCGGCGTGAGCACCGCGGTCGGTGCTCCAGTGCGGACCGCCGCCTGCAGCAGGGTCCGGGCCTGGTCGGCGGACAGCCGCTGCTCGGGGTCCTTGTCCAGCAGCCCGGTGAGGGCCTCGCCCAGCGGCCCACCCACCTGGGGCGGGGGCACCGGCTCGGTCACCACGGCGGTCAGCGTGGGCAGCTGCCCGCCCCGCTCGAACGGCGGGCGGCCCTCGGCCGCGGTGTAGAGGGTGGCGCCGAGGGAGAACAGGTCGGTGGCGGGGCTGGCCGGGCCGCCGCGGGCGCGCTCGGGCGCGATGAAGGCGGGGGACCCGATCAGGGTGCCGGTGGTGGTCAGGCCGGGGTCGCCGTCGAGGGTGGCGATGCCGAAGTCGCCGAGCACCGCGTTGCCGTCGTCGTCGATGAGGACGTTGCTGGGCTTGACGTCGCGGTGCAGCACGTCGGCGCGGTGCGCGGCCGCCAGCGCGTCGAGCAGCTGCAGCCCCAGCCGGGCCACCAGCGGCGGGTCGAGCGGGCCGCGCTCGCGCAAGACGTCGCCCAGGGTGCGCCCGCTGAGCCGCTCCATGACGATCCACGGCCGCTCGTCCTCGTCGAGCACGTCGAACACGGTGACCGCGTGCGGGGAGGCGATGCGCGCGGCGGCCCGCGCCTCGCGCAGCGTGCGCTCCTCGAGCACCTCGCGCTCGTGCGCGGTGAGCTCGGCCGGCGGCACGACCTCCTTCACCGCCACCTCGCGGTGCAGGCGCTCGTCGCGGGCGGCCCAGACGGTGCCCATGCCGCCGCTGCCGAGCGGCTGCTCGATCCGGTATCGACCGGCCAGCAGCCGGCCGGCGCTGGACGCGCGGGCCACGTGAGACCTCCCACCGGACGCTTGATCGGACCGGCGCAGCCTTCCCGCGAAAGGCCCGCTGACTCCTGTCCCCGCTCAGCATGAGGTCAGGCGCCGCTCAGCCGGCGCTGCTGCGGACCACCCCGGTGCGGGTGAGGTGCACCTGCTGGGTCACCGTGCCGGTGCTGACCGTGACGTCGGCGCTGGTGGTGCCGGCGGCGCCGGTGGCGCTGACCTGCGCGTCCGGCACCCCGGCGGCGCGCGGCACGAGCACGGTCAGCCAGGTGCCGCTGGCGGCCGGCGCGACCGCGCTGAGCGTGGGGGAGGGGGCCAGCAGCCCGTAGCCGGAGCTGTTCCAGCCCAGCCACGCCGGGCTCTTGCGGCCCATCGCCACCCCGAGCCGGGGCGCCGGCCCGACCCAGCGCAACGACAGGTTGGCGCCCGGGCCCTCGGTCCACGCCGACGTCGTGCCGCCGGCGCTGGAGGTTCGCACCACCCGGTCCCGGCCCAGCTGCCAGTTCTGCTCGGCGCCCTTGCCGGACAGCCGCGCGGTGGCGGTGAGCGAGCGGCTGGTGTCCCAGACCAGGAGGTAGTCCCCGGCCCGGTCGTAGTACACGGTGCGGGTGAGCACGAAGCCGGCGTAGCCGGGGTCGGTGAAGGTCACCCAGTCGCCCTCGGGGGTGCTGCCGCTGGCGGTGACCCGCGCCCGCGCGCTGCGCACGTAGGGCGAGGTGGGGATGCCGACGACGTCGTGGGCGCGCCGGCCGACCACGTAGCGGCGCCCGGCGTTGTCGGCGTAGCGGTAGAGCCCGCTGTCGAACAGCAGCTGCGAGCCGTGCGAGGCCAGGGTGATCGAACCGGCGTCGGCGTGCCCGTGCAGGGCGTGGGCGCTGGCCCCACCGGTGCGCATCGACCAGAACGTCTCGTCGGTGAAATGGCGCTCGCCGGTGCCCCAGCCGGAGCGGTCGAAGACGTAGCCGCCGGCGAACGAGGTGAACAGGGCGGTGGGCGCGGGCCCGGACCGGCCGAGGGTGGCGGCGTACTCGGCCACCGTGCCGGGCAGGTTCGGCGTGGCCGCGGGGACGGCGTCGCCGAGCGCCTCGAGCTTGCCGTCGGGCCGGGTGGCCGCGGCCAGCAGCGACGGGATCCGGGAGGCGGCGAGGACGCTGGCCGGCACCGCGGCCCCGCCGACCCGCAGCCGGGCCGCGATGGTGGTGAAGACCGAGTAGTTGTAGGCGGCGTACTGGGTGGAGCCCTCGCGGTCCGAGCCGTCCGGCAGCAGCAGGACCTTGCTCATCTGGTCGATGCGGGCGAGGCCGACCTGCTTGAGCCGGGCGTCGCCGAGCACGTAGCCGGCCACCCACAGGCTGGCCGCCTGCTGCAGGCTGGTGTTGTTCACCGCGTGCCAATGGTCCGAGCGGGCCATCAGCGTGGCCTGCTCGCGCAGGAACGCAGCCACCCACGGGTCCGTGCCGCGCGGGCCGGCCAGCGCGCAGGAGATCGCGACGATCCGCTGCGCCTCGGGCAGCGCCGAGTAGGGGCCGGTGGAGCCCAGCCGCTGCGGGCGCACGTCGTGCCGCCAGTCCGCGAGCAGCCCGTAGAACCGGTTGACCATCGCCCGGTCGTTGCGCCGCACGCCCTCGCGCAGCAGCGGCAGCAGCCAGGTGAACCCGTGCACATTCGCGTTGCCCGAGCGGTCCAGCGTGGCCTGCGCCCGCCACGTCGGGTTCGCCGACACGCTGTAGGAGCCGTAGGGCCCGATGCTCGCCCGCCCACGCATGATCGCGTCCGCGGCGGCCGCGTCCGAGGCCTGCGGCGGGTTGGCCACCCCGCACTGGAGCCCGGCGCGGTAGGTCACCGCAGGGATGGTGGCCGCCGCCGGTCCGGCGGTGAGCGTTGCGGCGACGACGGCGCCGCTGGTCAGTGCCGCGGCCAGCGCCGCGATCCCCCCTGGCCGTTTCCGGACAGCATGCTTCGACACGATCTGGAGCCCCCCGTTCACCCTGCGGATCCTAGGGATCCGATCGGCGTAAGGAGGGGCATTCCGAGCGATCCGCCCGGTGTGTCGGAGAATTGAAGCGGCGTATCGCCGCTCGGATCACCAGCCGCGCTCGCGCCACTCGCTCAGGTGCGGGCGCTCGGCGCCGAGCGTGGTGTCCTTGCCGTGGCCGGGATAGACCCAGGTCGGGTCCGGCAGCGCGGCGAACACCCGGGTCTCCAGGTCGGCCATCAGGCTGGTGAAGCGGTCGGCGTCCTGCTGGGTGTTGCCCGGGCCGCCGGGGAACAGCGAGTCGCCGGTCCACAGGTGCGGGTGGCCGTCGGGGTCGTCGTAGACCAGGGCGACCGAGCCGGGGGTGTGCCCGCGAAGCCCGATGACCCGCAGCACGACGTCGCCGACGACCAGCTCGTCGCCGTCGTCGAGCAGGGCGTCGGTGGCCACCGGTATGCCCTCGGCGTCCTCCCGGCCGGCGGCGGTGCGCGCGCCGGTGGCGGCGACGACCTCGCCGAGGGCCTGCCAGTGGTCGTAGTGCTGGTGGGTGGTGACCACCCGCTCCAGCGGGCGGTCGCCGAGCAGCGCCAGCAGGGTCTGCGCGTCGTTGGCGGCGTCGACCAGGCACAGCGCGCCGGTGCTGCGGCACTCGAGCAGGTAGGCGTTGTTGTCCATCGGGCCCACCGAGACCTTGCTGATCCGCAGCGCCCCGAGGTCGCGCACGTCCGCCGGCCCACCCACGCTGACCTCGCCGGTGTAGCTCACGTGCGGCCTCCTGCTTTTCTATAACGACGTCTTGCGACGACTGCGGTTCTTCTGCCGGCGGCAGCCTGGCACAGCGCCCGTCGGGGCGCAGCGCGGGGGAGGGGCGGTCAGAGCCAGGCCGGCGCCGGCGGCACGAGCTCGCCGTCCGGGCGCAACCCGTCGCCGTCGGAACGGCCCAGCAGCCAGGCCAGCAGCGCGCTGTCCGGGCCGACTAGCTCGGGCCCGCTGCTGCCGACGTCCCAGCTGCGCCCCGAGGTGGTGCCGACCAGCCGGGCCACCGGCATCTCCCGCTCGTCCCGGAACATCGGCACGACCTGCTCGAAGGTCCGCTCCACGAAGGCCTCCGACCAGTGGGCGGGGGTGTAGCCGGCGTTCAGGTCGACGTGGTGGATCTCCAGCTCGCGGACCCGCCCGAACGCGAGCTGCCCGCCGAGCAGCTCCCGGCCGCTGCCCAGCCGGAGCGGACGGGTGCGGACCTCCGCGGTGTCCGGCAGCGCCGCGAACGCCTCGGCCAGCGCCGCCGCGGTCTGCTCGAGCTGGCGGGCCAGCTCGTCGGAGGGCAGCTGGGCCAGCTGCTCGATCTCGCCGTCCCGCGCCTCACGGGAGGGATACATCGGCGTCTCCTCGCCGGTGGCCGCCCAGTGCGCGAGGCGGACCATGCCGTGGGCGTTGCCGACCAGGTGCCCGAGCACGTGGGCTCGGCTCCAGCCGGGCAGCAGCGACGGCCCGCGCAGGGCCTGCTCGTCGAGCTCGCGGACGGTGGTGAGCAGGTGCTCGGTGCTGGTGGCGAGCTCGTCGAGCCCGGGCAGGGCGGAGGTGTGATCCACGGCGAGCAGGCTAGGGGACGCACGGCCCGGAGCGGAGCCGGTCCCCGGCCCGGGTGGGGCAGGGGACCGGCTCCTGGTGCGGTGGGTGCGACGCCGTCAGGCGAAGGTGAAGTCGCAGACGCTCGACGACGTCGGGAGCGCCGGTCCGTAACGGTCGACAGAACCGGTGTCGGTGGCGAGCGGAGCGGCGAGCTGTGGGGCGGCCAGCAGGCTGCGGCTCTGTCGTCCGCTCCGGTCGCTCGTGTGCTCGGCGGGAGCCTGGGTCCAGTGGCAGTCCGGCTGCGGCGGGGTGCCCGGTTCGCAGTCGGTGGGGTATGAGCACAGGAACCAGGCCTTCAGTGAGCACTCCCGCGGCAGGGACAGTTGCAGTCCGCGACCGGTGCTGGTGCAGCCGATGGACGAGTCCAGCCGCCCGGAGCCGTAGCGGAAGCTGCTGTAGATGCTCGAGAACCCATCGAAGAAGCCGGAGTTCTCACGCACGCCACGGCTGAGGTTGCTGGCGCTGGCGAAGTCGATCCGCCGGGCGTCGCGGGTCCACTTGATGCAGAAGATCTGGCTCAGCCACTCGAGCCAGCAGTAGAGCTCCGGCTCGCAGTCGTCCTGCGTTGAGCCGCCGGCGGCGGTACCGGTGGCGGCCAGGGCCACGCCGCCGAGGCTCTGCACGACCGGTGTCGTCCAGACCACGGCGCCGCCGACCAGAGCGGTACGGCGCAAGAGGTCGCGTCGGTTCAGCCCGACGTTGGGCTCGTCGTTCATCGTTCCCCTCCCCGAAAGGGCAACAGCGGATATGTGGTTGTGCGGTGGTGCCTCGATCCCTCGCTGAGGTGCTGGAGATGAGCTGGTGCTGCGGTGCACACCGGTGCGCGGTCGGCGTCCAAGAGGTGGGACGTCGAAGGCGCACCGATGACCCGGAGCCCGGCGACTGCCGGGCTCCGGACGATCTGGTGAGTGGTGCCTCAGGGGGCGGCGTGCCGCGGGGCGGCGTCGCCGTCCTCGCCCTGCTGCCGCTTTCTGGCCGCGGCGTAGGCGGCCGCCCCGCCGGCGGTGAGCGCGACGGCCGCGGCGGTCATGGCCGCGGCGTCGGTGCCGGTGCGCGGCAGGCCGCCGCGCTCGAACTTCTCGCCCTCGACGACGGTCGGCGGCTTCTGCGTTCCGGTGCCGGGCTGCTGACCGCCGCCCTGCTCGCCGCCGCCCTGGCTACCGCCGCCGTTGTCGACCTCGCCCCCGTTGCCGCCGCCACCGGTGGTGGGGCCGGGGGACCCGTCAGCGGCCAGGGCAGCCGGGCCGAGCGTCTGCACCACAGGGACGGCCCAGGCGGTGGCGACGGTGAACGTCGCCGCCCGGCGCAGCAGGTCGCGGCGGTCCAGACCCTGCTGGTCCGACTGCCCGCGCTGCGTCTCGACGCCCATTCCGGTCCCCTCCCGACAGACTGTAGGAGCACTCTGCCAGATCGTGCAGCGGTTGCCCAGTGTGATCGCACAGGTGCGCCCGAATGGGCGAGTCGCACCTGCTAGAGCGTGACGACCCGTGACTCTCCGCGCACGCCGATGGCGTTGCGGGCGTCGAAGACGAGCGAGGCGCCCGCAACGACCCGGTCGAACTCGTAGCTGCTGTGCGGGGTGAGCACGACGACGATGTCCGCGCCGCCGAGGGCCTCGTCGGTGAGCTCGGTGCGGTCCAGAACTACGCCGTGCTCGTCGATCCGGTCCACGAAGGGGTCGTGGAAGGCGACCTGGGCGCCCTTGCGGACCAGCTTGGCGATCACCTCGATGGCCGCGGACTCGCGCAGGTCGCCCACGTCCGGCTTGTAGGTGACGCCCAGCGCGAGCACCTTGGCCCCGCGCAGCGCGATGCCGTTGTCGTTGAGCACGCTGACCACCCGCGCGGTGACGTGCTCGGGCATCGAGGCGTTGATGTCCTGCGCGGTCTCGACCAGCCGGAACGGCCGGCCGGTGTCGCGGCGGGACTGCCAGGCCAGGTAGGTCGGGTCCAGCGGGATGCAGTGCCCGCCGACGCCGGGTCCCGGGTAGAACGGCATGAAGCCGAACGGCTTGGTGGCCGCGGCCCGGATGACCTCCCAGACGTCGATGTCCTGCTCGGCGCAGATGGTGGCCAGCTCGTTGACCAGCGCGATGTTGACCATCCGGAAGGTGTTCTCGAGCAGCTTGGCCATCTCTGCGGCGCGTGTGCTGGAGAGCAGCTCCACCTCGTCCACGACCTGCCCGTAGAACAGGCCTGCCAACTCGGTGGAGTCCGCGTTCATGCCGCCGACCACCCGCGGGGTGTTCCGCAGCCCGTACTTCACGTTGCCCGGGTCTATGCGCTCGGGGGAGTAGGCCAGGGCGAAGTCCTGCCCGGCCACCAGCCCGTTCGCCTCCAGCAGCGGGCGCAGCAGGTTCTCCGTCGTGCCCGGGTAAGTCGTGGACTCGAGGATGACCAGGGTGTCGGCGGTGAGCCGCTCGGCCACCGCCCGCCCGGCGGACTCGACGAAGGACAGGTCCGGCCGGTGCTCGATGACCGGCGTCGGCACGCAGATCAGCACGACGTCGCAGTCGGCCAGGCCGCTGGTGTCGGTGCTGAACAGCAGCCGGCCGGTGTCGAAGGCGAGGGAGAACTGCTCCTCGTCCACGCCCGGGACGATGCACCGGCCCTGCGCCAGGCCGGCGATCCGCTCGGCGTCGACGTCGACCGCGTGCACGGTCATGCCGGCGATCGCGGCGCCGGCCGCGACCGACAGGCCGACGTAGCCCTGGCCGACCACGCCGACGGTCGCGGTGCAGGAGCCGATGCGCTCCCGGAGCGTCTGGACGTCCACTGCTTGATCCCCCCACTGGGTGCTCTGACGGACACGGACAGTGTGCCGTATCCGTAGTCGCCCAAAAGGCACTTCTCCAGCAGACGTTCACACAGCGTCACCCGATCGGTGGGTCCAAAGGCCTATTCGGTGCTCCGAGGACACCTGTCGAGAACACCAGCAGACCTCGTCCGTCAGGAGTCGTCTACGCGTCGCAGCCAGCGACACGGCTTGAGGTGACGCGCGTAAGGAGGCGGCCTCACCCGATCGGCTCTCGACAGCGGTCGAGTGCTGTGTCGAAACCCCCAGCAGTCCCCCTTCCAAGGAGTATCGATGTCCCGCAGACGACCTCCGTCCGCTGAGGTGGCCCGGCTGTCAAGGATCCCGGTGAGCTGGCTCGTGGGTCTGTGTGTGATGGCCGTTACCGCGGCCACGTTCGGCCTGGTGTCCTCCGCGGGAGCACAGGAGCGCGGAGCAGGCCGACACGCGGGCCGTGCTGCCTACGCCACGGGCGAGACCGTCGTCTCGCACAAGGGCGGTCCGAGCCTCACAAAGCGACCGCTCAAGGTCGTGGACCACGCGGCCTCCGGGCTCGTGTACCAGGGACTGGTGCAGGACAGCGAGTGCAAGGGGAGCGTGGGCATCCAGGGGGACACGTCGGCGACGCCCTGCTCGCACGGGCCGGACCCCGCCCCCGCGGGTGTGGACGTCACCAAGGTGCCTAGCGTCGACCAGCTCGAGCAGCGAGCCCAGGACGTCGCCGAGGCGGAGGTGGCGGGGACGATCTCCGGCACCTCCACCTCGGGATCCTCCGGCCAGGTGCCCTGTTACGGCACCGGTTCGGACGGCAAGCGGGTCGAGGCCATCTACGCCGTAGCGTCCGACCGGACCGACCGGTTCGGCACTGTGGCCCCGCTCATCGCCGGGTACGCGGCCAACGCCGACAAGGCCTTCGCGGACTCCGCCAAGGCGACCGGTGGCATCCGGCACCTGCGCTGGCTGACGACGCCGGACTGCAAGCTGGTCGTCGACCACGTCGTTCTCTCGACCACGGGCGACGACTCGTTCGGCAACACCAAGAGCGAGCTGCGGGCTCTCGGCTTCACCCGCAGCGACCGCAAGTACCTGGTGTGGACCGACGCCGGCGTCTACTGCGGGATCTCCAACGTGGTCGGGGACGACACCCCGGGCCTGACCAACAAGAACAACGTGGGCCCGACCTTCGGTCGAGTCGACGCTGGCTGCTGGGGCCAGAGTGCCTCGGTGGAGGCGCACGAGATCTCCCACATGCTGGGCTCGGTCCAGCTGTCGGCCCCGCACTCCAACGGCGCCTGGCACTGCACCGACGAGTACGACCGCATGTGCTACAACGACGGCTCCGGTGCGACCCTGACCTACCCGTGCGCGTCGTCGAACGAGTACACCTTCGACTGCGGCAAGGACGACTACTTCAACACGAGCCCGCCGGCCAACAGCTACCTGGCCACGCACTGGAACACCGCTAACAGCGAGTTCCTTGCGACCGTCGACGGGTCGTACTCGACGTCCTCGCCGATTGCGACGGCGAGCCCGACAGCGACGTCCAGCCCGAGCCCGACCTCGTCCCCAACGGCGACGAGCTCGCCCAGTCCCACCCCGACCACGTCCACGCTCACCGGAAGCACGCAGCTCGCGTCCTGGACCGGTTACCTTGCGGCGGGAAGGTCCCGCAAGCTCGGTTTCACGGTTCCCACCGCAGGCCAGGTGACCGTCCAGCTCACGGACAGCACCGCCACCACGGCCCGTAGCTTCAAGCTGGCGAGCGGGTCGACCACCGTGGGCTCGGCCAGCGGCCTGCCGACGGCCACCTGGAGCGGCGATCTCGCGGCGGGGAAGTACACGATCTCCATCCGCGGCGAGATGAGTTACGCGATCGTCGTGACGCTTGCGGGTGACTCGACGACGGGATCGATCACCTCCAGCCCAACGCCTACGGCCACCACTCAGCAACTGGCGAGCTGGAGCGGCTACCTCGACCCGAGCCGGTCGCGCAAGCTCGCCTTCACAGTGCCGACATCGGGTCAGGTGACCGTCCAGCTCACCGACGACACCGCCACGACGACGAGGTCCTTCAAGGTGAGCAACAGCTCCGGCGTCCAGGTGGGCAGCGGGAGCGGGCTGCCCACGGCCTCGTGGACCGGTGCCCTGAGCCCGGATACCTACTCGATCTCCATCAGGGGTGAGATGACCTACGCCATCACGGTGACGCTCGCGACGTGAGAAACGAACTGAGGGGCGGGGGGCCCCGCCGCCGCCCCCCCCCCCCCCCC
>JBQCIO010000230.1:0-26199 GCA_051953655.1 Motilibacteraceae bacterium | reverse complement strand
GACGCTTCGGCCCTCGCCGCGCCGACCCGGCCCTCGCCCCTCATCGACCCGGCCGTCCACGAACGTCCTCACGAGGTGTCGGTCGTCCACCGCGGCATGTTCGCCGTCGCCACCTGCGCCGACTGCGACTGGACCGGCCGTGCCCGCCGCGCCGTGTCCAGCGCCCGCGCGGACGCCGACCTGCACCGCAACCTCGGCGCCGGCCTCTAGGGCCGCGGCCCGCGGCCGGGGGACCGTGACCAGGCGGTCACGACCCCCCGACCGGGCGGGGGCGGCCTCAGCCGTCGGCCGTGTGCACCGCGACGCCCCGGCCCAGCTTGCTGCGGCGGTAGCCGTAGAGGCCGTAGACGAGGCAGCCGAGCACGAACCAGACGGCGAAGCGGACCCAGGTGATCGGGTCGAGCTTGCTGATCAGCCAGATCGAGAAGGCGATGCCGACCAGCGGCAGCACCGGCATGAGCGGGGTCTTGAACGTCCGCGGGATCTCCGGGGACCGGTAGCGCAGCACGATGACCGACACCGACACCACGATGAACGCCAGCAGGATGCCGATGTTGGTCAGCTCGGCGGCGTCGCCGATGGGCACGAAGCCGGCGATGAGCGCCGAGACCACGCCGATGATCCAGGTGGGCCGGTGCGGCGCGGCGTTGCGGTTGGTCTTGGCGAACCATGACGGCAGCAGCCCGTCGCGGCTGATCGCGAACCACACCCGCGAGGCGCCGAGCATGAACGAGAAGAGCACGGTCAGGATGCCGATGATCGCGCCGACCGCCACGACGTCGGCGAACCCGTTCAGCCCGACGGACTGGAACGCCGAGGCGAAGCCGCTCTTCTGGTCGATCTGGTCGTACTTCTGCATGCCGGTGAGCACGGTGCAGGCCAGCAGGTAGAGCACCATCGAGATGACCAGCGACAGGATGATCGCCGTGGGCAGGATGCGCTGGGCGTCCTTCGACTCCTCCGCGGCGGTGCTCATCGCGTCGTAGCCGAACACGGCGAAGAAGACGGTGGCCGCGCCGGTGACCGAGCCGCCGAAGCCGTAGGGGAAGTAGGGGTTCAGGTTGCCCTTGTGCACGTAGAAGAACCCGACGACGATCACCGCGAGCACGATGGCGACCTTGACCAGCACGAGGACGCTCTCGGCGCGGGCGCTGGAGCGGATCCCGCGGTTGAGCAGGAACGCGATGAGCAGGCAGAGGATCATCGCGAACAGGTCGACGACGTGGCCGTCCCCGGTACCGGGGGCACCCAGCATCCAGGACGGCAGCCCGGCTCCGAGGTCCTGCAGCAGGAAGTCGAAGTAGCCGGAGATGCCGATGGCGACCACCGCCACGATGGCGGTGTACTCCAGCAGCAGGTCCCAGCCGATCATCCAGCCGGCGAACTCGCCGAGGACGGCGTAGCCGTAGGTGTACGCCGAGCCCGACTGAGGGATCATGCCGCCGAACTCGGCGTAGGCCAGGGCGGCGCAGGCGCTCGCGACGCCGGCGATGATGAACGAGATGCTCACCGCCGGCCCGGCGGTGCCGTTGGCCACCGTGCCGGCCAGCGTGAAGATGCCGGCTCCGATGATCGCGCCCACGCCGATGGCGGTGAGCTGCCACAGGCCCAGATGTCGCTGCAGCCCCCCGGCGCCGTCCCGTAGGTCGGCGACGACGGGCTTGCGGCGGAACATGCCGGACTTGGGCTGGACGGTGCGTTCCTGCGTGGCCATGGGGCCTCCAGGCAAAAGGGACGGGCGGTACCCGATCGCGCCTTCCCAAAACGCGCAGCCTGCACACCTCCGGAGTGCCATCGGCCGATGACGAGGTGCGCGGCGCCCGCGGGTACGGTGCCGGGCATGGAGCAGCGCGAGACCTCCCGACTGGGTCACCCTCTGTCCGTCGTCGGCCTGGGCGCCTGGCAGCTGGGGGCGGACTGGGGCGCGGTGAGCGAGGACGACGCCCTGGGCGTCCTGCATGCCGCGATGGACGCCGGCGTGACCTTCGTGGACACCGCCGACGTCTACGGCGACGGCCGCAGCGAGCGGCTGGTGGGCCGGCTGCTGGCCGAGCGCCGGGCCGCCGGCGTGGACGGGCCGTTCGTGGCCACCAAGATGGGCCGCCGGGTCGAGCAGGTGCCGGAGAACTACGTGCGGGAGAACTTCCGCGCGTGGAACGACCGCTCGCGCCAGAACCTGGGGGTGGAGAGCCTGGACCTGGTGCAACTGCACTGCCCGCCCACCCCGGTCTACTCCACCGACGCCGTCTACGACGCGCTGGACGAGCTGGTGGAGGAGGACCGCATCGCCTCCTACGGGGTCTCCGTGGAGACCTGCGAGGAGGCGCTGCTCGCCATCGCCCGCCCGCACGTGGCCAGCGTGCAGATCATCCTCAACTGCTTCCGGCAGAAGCCGCTCGAGCAGGTGCTGCCCGCGGCGGCCGAGGCCGGGGTCACGGTCATCGCCCGGGTGCCGCTCGCGTCGGGCCTGCTCTCCGGACGCTACGACGAGAGCACCACGTTCGCCCCGGACGACCACCGCACCTACAACCGGCAGGGCGAGGCCTTCGACGTCGGCGAGACGTTCGCCGGCGTCCCCTTCGAGGTGGGCGTGCGGGCGGTCCGTGAGCTGGCACCGCTGGTGCCCGAGGGCGCGACCACCGCGCAGCTCGCGCTGCGCTGGATCCTCGACCAGCCGGGCCTGACCACGGTGATCCCCGGGGCCCGCAACGCCGAGCAGGCGCGCGGCAACGCCGCGGCGGCGGACCTCCCGCCGCTCACCCAGGAGCAGCTGGCCGGGGTGCGCGACGTCTACGACCGGCTGGTCCGGCCGCACGTGCACGACCGCTGGTAGGCGCTCAGCCGGTCAGGACCGCGGCCAGCTGGGCGGGGTCGACGTTGCCGCCGCAGAAGATGGTGGCCACGGTGCGGCCGTCCAGCGGGCCCACGCTCTTCTCCACGGCACAGGTGAGCAGCGCGGCCAGCGCCACGGCGCCGGTGGGCTCGACGACGAGCCGCATCCGGGTCAGGACGAAGCGCATGGCGTCCAGCACCGCGGCGTCGCTCACGACGACGACGTCCTCCACCAGCGACTGCACCACCGGCCAGGCGTGGCGCCCCGGCGACGGGGTGCGGATGCCGTCGGCCACGGTGGCCGGGGAGGGGATCGACACCCGCTCCCCCGCGGCGCGGCTGAGCACCCAGTCGTCGGCGCCCTCGGTCTCCACCCCCACGATCCGCGCCTTCGGCGCGAGCGCCTTCACCGCGGTCGCCCAGCCGCTCATCAGGCCGCCGCCGCCCAGCGGCACCACCACGACGTCGGGGGTCACGCCGTCCTCGAGCAGCTCCAGGGCGGCGGTGCCCTGACCGGCCATCACGGCGGGGTCGTCGTAGGGCGGGACGACCGCCGCGGGCTGGAGCTCGTCGGCCACCCGGGCGGCGACCTCCTCGCGGTCCTCCGACGCCCTGTCGTAGGAGATGACGGCGGCCCCGTAGCCCTCGGTGGCCGCCCGCTTGGAGGCCGGGGCGTCGGTGGGCATCACGATGGTGGCCGGGATGCCGAGTAGCCGGGCGGCCAGCGCGACGCCCTGGGCGTGGTTGCCGCTGCTGAAGGCGAGCACGCCGCGGTGCCGCTCCTCCTCCGGGACGAGCGAGAGACGGTTGTAGGCGCCGCGGAACTTGAACGAGCCGGTGCGCTGCAGGTTCTCGCACTTGGCGACCACCTGGGCGCCGAGCCGCTCGTCGAGGGTGCGCGAGGTGACCAGCGGGGTGCGGTTCGCGACTCCTTGCAGGCGCGCGGCCGCGGCCCGGACGTCGTCGATGCCGATCGGCAGGTCGCTCACGTGCGGCTCCTTCAGGCGAACAGGGCGGCGGCGCCGCCGGTGTGCAGGAAGACCGAGGGACGGTCCGGGCTGGATGCTGCCCGCACGGCGAGATATCCGGCCAGGCCTTTTGCCGTGTAGGTGGGGTCGGTGAGCACGCCCTCGGTGCGCAGCAGCTGCTCCGCCGCCGCGGCGGCCGCCGGACTGGGCACGGCGTAGCCGCCGCCGCGGTGCTCGTCGCGCACGTCGACGAGGACCGGATCCGGTGCCGCTGCGTCGAGGAGGGCGGCGCCGCGGGCGGCGAGGTCGAGCACGACCTCCGACAGCTCGTCGGAGGACAGGTCGACGCTGATGCCCACCACCGGGACGCGCAGCCAGCCGAGCGACCGCGCCAGCACCAGCCCGGCCTGGGTACCGCCGCTGCTGGAGGTGACCGCGACGAAGGCCGGGTCCAGTCGCGCCGCGTCCAGCTGGGCCTGCAGCTCCTGGCCTGCCAAGGCGTAGCCGAGCGCGCCGAGCGGGGACGAGCCGCCGTAGGGGACGACGTAGGGGCGCGAGCCGGCCGCCCGCAGCTCGCCGGCCACCGACTCCAGCCAGGCGGTCCGCTCGGCCGCGCCGTGCGGCCCGGGGTCGAAGCGCTGCTCGGCGCCGGCCAGCTGCTCCAGGAGCAGGTTCCCGGTCGGCCGCTCGGGCCGCTCGCCGCGCAGGCAGAGCACGGCGCGGGCGCCGATCCGGCCGGCGAGCGCCGCGGTGAGCGCGCAGTGGTTGGACTGCAGGGCGCCGTAGGTGACGACGACGTCGGCGCCCTGCTGCTGCGCCTCGTGCAGCAGCAGCTCGAGCTTGCGGACCTTGTTGCCGCCGAGCAGGACGCCGGTGAGGTCGTCGCGCTTGGCCAGGACCGGCCCCGGACCCGGCAGCCGCGCGCCCAGCGCGGTCCACTCCTGCAACGGAGTTGGCCCCGGGAGCACCGGGATCCGGCCGGGCAGGGACGTCACTCGGACGTCTCCCCGGCCTTCTCCCCGCCGATCTCGATCCCGGCGAGCTTCTCCAGCGCCTTGACCAGCGCGTGGTTGCCCTCGGCGCCGAGCCCGGCCGCCTGCAGGGTGCGGTAGAGGTGGAAGACGGTGCTGGTGGCCAGGGCCGGGACGCCGAGCCGGTCGGCGTGCTCCAGGACCAGCCGCAGGTCCTTCTGCTGAAGGTCGATGGTGAAGCCGGGCCGCCAGTCGCGCGCGACCACCTGCGGCCCGCGGTTGGCGAGCATCCACGAGCCGGCGGCGCCGCCGGTGACGGCGGCCAGGGTGCGCTCGAGGTCGAGGCCCCCGGCCTCGGCGAGCAGCAGCGCCTCGGAGACGGCCAGCATGTTGCCCACCACGAGGACCTGGTTGACCAGCTTGCAGGTCTGCCCGGCGCCCACCGGGCCGACGTGGGTGATGGTCTTGCCCATCGCCTCGAGCACCGGCCGCGCCGCCTCGACGTCGGCCTCGTCGCCGCCGACCATGATCGAGAGGGTGCCGTTGGCGGCGCCCTCGCTGCCGCCGGAGACCGGGGCGTCGACGAACCGCACCCCGCGCTCGGCCAGGCGAGCGGCGATCTCGCGGGTCGCGTCCGGGCTGATGGTGCTCAGGTCGACGACCAGGGCGCCCTCGCGCACCCCCGCGAGAACCCCGCCGTCACCCAGCACGACCGCCTGGACGTCGGGGGTGTCGCTCACGCACACGCACACGACGTCGACCTGCCCGGCCAGCTCGGCCGGCGAGGAGGCGACGGTGGCGCCGTCGGCCTCGAGCGCCTCCGCACGGGCCGGCGTCCGGTTCCAGACGACCACCTCGTGGCCGGCGCGCAGCAGGTTGCGGGCCATGCCCGACCCCATGATCCCGATCCCCACGAAGCCGACGCGCACCGCGAACCACCCTCCGGCTGCCGTGCCCGGCCGGCCGCTCCGGCGGGCGCACGCGGGCGAGCCTACGCAGGCGCCGACGACGGGCGGAGGGCGCCGCCTGCGTGCACGGCGTCCGTGAGGTGCCCGAGGACGGCCCGGGGTAGGAAGGGCGCTGTGAACCTAGCGACCCCTGCGCCGCCGGTCCCGACGCCGGACGACGTCCTCGGCCCGGGCGGGCCGCTCGCACCACCCCCGCGGCGTCGTCGCCGGCCGGTGCTGCGCGCGCTGCTCGCCGCCGGCGGGCTGCTGCTGCTCGTCGCGCTCGGCTTCGTCCTCGGGGTGACCGTGCTCAGCGAGACCGGGGCGGCGGGGTTCGTGCTCGGGTTCGCCCTGGCCCTGGTGCCGGTGCCCGTGGTGGTGGCCGCGCTGATGTGGGTCGACCGCTACGAGCCCGAGCCGCCGCTGCTGCTGGTGGTCGCGTTCCTGTGGGGGGCGGTGGTGGCCGCCACGGTCGCCTCCGTGCTCAACACGGTCAGCCTGGTGGCGATCGCTCAGGCGGCCGGCCAGGAGCAGGGCATGACCACCACCGCCGTGGTCGTCGCACCGGTCGTGGAGGAGGGCATCAAGGGACTGGGCGTGCTCGCGGTCGTCCTGTTCGTGCGCAAGGAGTTCGACGGCGTGGTCGACGGCATCGTCGTCGGCGGCATCATCGGACTGGGCTTCGCGGTGAGCGAGAACGTCCTCTACTACGGCCGGTCGTTCGTGGAGGCCGGGCCGCAGTCGGGCCTGGTGGCCGCCGGCGTGACCTTCCTGCTGCGCGGGGTGTTCTCACCGTTCGCGCACCCCCTGTTCACAGCCTGCACCGGCATCGGGCTGGGCCTGGCCGCGACCGCGCGGCGGCCGGCCACCCGCGTGGTGGCACCGGTGGCCGGCTACCTGTGCGCCGTGGTGCTCCACTCGCTGTGGAACCAGTCCGCGGTGCAGGGGCTCCAGGGGTTCGTCGCCGGCTACATCGTGCTGATGCTTCCGCTGTTCCTGGTGGCCGTGGTGGTGGCGGTGCTGGTGAGCCGGCGCGAGGGCCGGGCGATCGCCCGAGCCCTTCCGCTCTACGCGCAGGCGGGCTGGCTCCCGGTCTACGACGTGCCGATGGTGGCCTCGACGAGCGGGCGGCGGCGGGCGCGGCGCTGGGCGGACAGCACGCAGGGGCCGGTGGCGGCGCGGGCCATGGCCGACTACCAGCACGCGGCGGCCGAGCTGGGTCTGCTGCGCGACCGGGTGGAGCGCGGCGCGGCGGCACCGGCGTTCGCCGAGCGCGAGCACGACCTGCTGCGGGACCTGGCCCGGGCGCGGACCGGCTTCCGCCCGGTGCTGCGCTGAGGTTCTCGCTCCATGGCGCGGGTCCTGGTGACCGGGATGTCCGGGGCAGGCAAGAGCACGCTGCTGTCGGCGCTGGCACGTCGGGGACACCTCACCGTCGACACCGACGACGACGGCTGGGAGATCGCGCCGGCGCACTGGGACGAGCCGCGGATGGACGCGCTCCTCGCCGCGCACCCGACGGTCGCGGTGTGCGGGACGGCGGAGAACCAGGGCCGGTTCTACGACCGCTTCGAGCACGTGGTCTACCTGCTCGTGCCGCTGCCGGTGCTCCTGGAACGCTTGCGCAGCCGCACGAACAACCCCTACGGCAAGAGCGCGGAGCAGCAGGCCGACGTCGAGCGGTACGTCGCGGAGGTCGAGCCGCTGATCCGGCGAGGCGCCACGCTGGAGCTGGACGGACGACTGCCGGTGGAGCAGCTGGCCGACCGGCTCGAGGAGTGCCTTCGCTCATCCTGAGGTCCATTGCTCAGACTGCTCGAGGCACAGCGAGGAGAAGACGTTGCGCAGGCTGTACGTCGTCACGCACCCGGAGGCGAGCCACCACGTCGACGGCCTGGTCGGCGGCTGGTTCGACTCCCGGCTCACCGAGCGCGGTCTCCGGCAGGCCGACGCGGTCGCGCGGCGGCTGCGCGAGCTGATCCCGGTGGACGCCGCGGGCGAGGTCTGGAGCTCGGACCTCGCGCGCACCGCCCAGACGGCCGCGGCCGTCGGCGCCCGTCTGCAGGTCGAGCCGGTGCTCCTTCCCGGTCTCCGAGAGAAGTCCTACGGCGTGGCGGAGGGCCGCCCGCAGGCCTGGCTCGACGAGCGTTTCGTGGCACCGCCCGCCACCGGGGAACGGATGCACCACGACGAGGGCGTCGAAGGTGCCGAGACGCGGCACGCCTTCGCCGAGCGGATCTATGCGGCCGTCGACCAGATCCTGCAGAACCCCGTGCCGCACCAGGTGGTCGTCACGCACGGCTTCGCGCTGACGTTCGTGGTGGCCGCCTTCAGCCGGCTCCCCCTCGACGGCATCGCCTACTTCCACCTGCCGGTCACCGGCGGGAGCATCACCGTCCTCGGCGAGGACGACGTCTTCCACAACCGCTCGATCCTCAGCCTCGACGAGACAGGGCACCTGGCGTCGGTGGAGTGAGGGTCGGGCTCGTAGGACCAGTCAGCGGCGCACCGAGCCCGGGCCGGTCATTCCGGGTCGAGGGCACCTTGGTTCGCTCTATCCGAACCAAGGTGCCCTCGACCCGGAACGGTTCGCCCTCGCCTCGTCCGCCGCTACCACGGCATGTCCTCCTCCCCGAGCGAGCAGAACCGCAGCGGACGCGGATCCTCGCCGTCCACCAGCTCGACCAGCTGACCGGCCGCGCCGGCCGGCGTGTTCGTGGCCCCAGGCCGTGTCTCCGGTGTGCCGAGCACCCCGGGGTGGACGGCCCAGCAGCGCACGCGGTCGCCGAGCTCGTTCGCGAGGCAGATGGTGAGCATGTTCAGCGCCGCCTTCGAGATCCGGTAGGCGTAGCTCGACCCCGACCCCTGGAAGTCGCCCCTCGCCTGGCGGGTCATCGACCCGAGGCGCGAGGAGAGGTTGAGGATCAGCGGTCGCTCAGCGGCGAGCAGCGACGGCAGCAGCACCTGCGCCATCCGCAGGGGGCCGCCCACGTTCACGGCCAGTGAGCGCGCGAGCTCGTCCGGGTCGACGTCGGCCAGCCGGCTCTGCGTCGACCCGGCCACCGCGTTGTTGACCAGGAGGTCGAGAGGACGACCGTCCAGGGCCTCGAGGACCGCCTGTGCCGTCCGCGGGTCGTCGACGTCGCCGACGACGTGCCGGTGCTCCGCTCCGCCCCGATCCTCGAGTGGCGAACGCGACGTCCCGACGACGTCCCAGCCGGCCGCCACGAAGGCCGTGACGAGCTCGCGCCCGAGACCTCGGGAGACTCCGGTGAGCACCACGGTTCTCCGCATCAGCAGAGGATGTCAGAGCGGCCGGGGCCGACGGGGGAGCGTCGGCGGCACCTGGGCGGCGTTGATCGACGCGCGCTCGGCCTCGGTGAGCCCCGCGGCCTCGAGGATGCGCTGGACCACGCGGTTCTTGCCGGCGCCGTACGCGTCGATGTCGGCCGCGACTGCGCCCACGCGCCGCTTCACTGCGGCGTACTCGTCCCGCAGCGCCGGGTCGGTGCGGAGGACGTCGCGGACCGCGAGGTGGTTGCGCAGCGAGAGCGAACCTTCGACCACGACATAGGTGTTGGTGGCCGCCAGTCGCTCCGGCTCGTAGAAGGCCCACCGCTGCGGGATGCCGAGCTCGCCGCGGGGCTCGAACCCGAGACCGACGAGGACGTCGGAGGCGGCGTCGACGGTGTCGGCCGCCACCACGATGTCGACGTCGATGACGGGCTTCGCGGCCAGTCCCGGGACCGAGGTGCTGCCGACGTGCTCGATGACCACGACCGGCACACCTGCCCGGTCCATCGCCGCCTGGTACTCGGTCCTCAGCCGCTCGAACCGGAAGGGCCACTCCGGGTCGTACTCGCACACCTCGATCACGCAGCGACCCTAGCCGGGCTCCCCGTGATGTCGCGGTGGCCATACTCCGTCCGTGACCAGGATGCCAGCGAGCCCGACTCCGGCCCCTTGTTGGAAGGTGGGCACGAGAGTTTGCCGAGTCGTTACTCGCGCGACCTGAGATTGCCAGGCTGGACAACGAGAACTGTCAGAGGCCACGTCTAGGTTCGGGGTATGTCAGAGGACGTCGCCGGGCCGCCGCAGCAGGCGCTCACGACTGCGCTGGCCGCGGTGCAGGAGGCGGTCGCGGGTGCGTTGGCGGCGCCGGTGTGGCAGCTGGAGTCCGGGCAGCTCGGGCCGTCGGTGCAGCTGGTCGTGTCGCTCGAGAACCAGCTGGCCGCGCTGCGCCTGTCCCTGGTCAAGGAGGCCGACGACCGCTCCGTCGCGGACGCGGTGCACGCGCGCACCACCGCGTTCTGGCTGGCGCAGCTGCTCAGGATCGACCACATCGATGCCGCCAAGCAGGTCCGCGTGGCCCGGGAGGGCAGCGAGCAGGTCTTCGCGGCGATCGCGGACGGGTCGGTGTGCGAGGCCAAGGCGCTGGCCATCGTGGACGGCCTGCGGTTGATCAAGCGGATCGGGTCGGTCACCGTCGCCGACGTCGAGGACGGTGAGGAGTTCCTCCTCGAGCGGGCACCGGAGCTGACCCGCAAGGGACTGGTCACCGCCGCGGCGAGGATCGCCGACGTGCTCGACCCGGACCGCGGCACGAAGCTCGACCAGGACGAGAAGCTCGCCCACTCCCTGCGCGAGGTCGCCATCACCCCCGACGTGGCCACCGACGGAGCCATGTACCGGATCTCGGGGCGCCTCACCAAGGAGACCGCCTCCCTGCTGATGGCCACCCTGGACGCGGTGATGCGCACGGACAAGGAGAACGACGAGGAGTCCGCCCTCCCGCGCTCGGCCCGCCGGACCCTCCCGCAGCGCCGCGCCGACGCCCTGGCCACCCTGGTCCGGTTGGCCACCGACCACGACGAGATGCCGCTGCGGCACGGCGAACCCGTCCAAGCGCTCATCACCATGCCGCTGCAGACCCTGGAGTCCCGCACCGCAGCAGCGGGCCTGGTCGATCCCGACACCGGCCAGGAGACGGGCTACCTGCCCGGACTCACCGAGCACGGCGACCGGCTCGCCCCCGCCACCCTCCGCCGCCTCGCCTGCGACGCCAAGCTCGTCCCCGCCGTCCTGGGAAGCAGAGGCCAGCCCTTGGACCTCGGCCGCGAAGTGCGCCTGGCCACCGCCACCATCTACCGGGCGCTCGCGGTCGAGTTCGGCGGCTGCTGCGGCATCGGCTGCACCGCACCGCCGTCGCAGACCACCGCGCACCATCTGGACCACTGGGCCGACGACGGCCCCACCAGCCTCGCCAACAGCGCACCGCTGTGCGGGCACGAGCACTGGTTGGTCCACGAGGGCGGCTGGGACCTGAGACGCACCTCTGACCCCGGCGTCGTCGAATGGCGACCCCCCGCCTGGATCGACCCCGCACGCCCCTGGATCAGACGCGTACCACCACCCCGCTGACCGAGTCAGGGTCACTCTCACACGGACCCTGGCCCAGAACCTGTCGGATCCGCCCGTTCCCGTTCGTAGGGTGGGTGACGGCGGACGACCGGTCCGCCGCGCGAGAGGGAGCGGGCCATGGCGGAGTACCTCATCTACTTCAACCAGCAGTGGGTGGGCGACCACAGCGAGGAGTGGTTCCTCGGACGTGCGCCCCTCGCGATGGCGGTCATCGACGAGATGAAGGCAGCCGGCGTCTACGTGTTCGCCGGCGGACTCGAGGAGGAGCGGGGCACGGCCTTCACCGCCGACGCCACCAGCGGCACGCTCGTCTTCACCGACGGCCCCTACGCCGAGACCAAGGAGTTCCTCGGCGGGCTGACCATCGTGGACGTTCCCGACGACGAGGCGGCCAGGGTGTGGGCCGGGAAGATCGCTGAGGCCTGCGGGTGGCCGCAGGAGGTCCGCCGCTTCGGGCCGCAGCCGACGTTCGACTGACCGGGCGACCGGTCGGGCTGTTCGACGTCGGGATCCGGCTCGCCTGCCCCCCCCCGCGAGGGGCGCCCTTCCTACCAACCTATGGAAGGAAGGGCACCTTCACTCGATGAGCGCCGCGACCGTGACCGTGGCCTGCTCGGGGGCTTGGACGGTGAGCACCAGCTCACGCACGCCCGGCGGCGGCAGCGGACCGTAGGACCGGACCGCCTCCCACTCGGTGCCGCTGCCGCCGACCCGGCCGGACACGAAGCCGTACCGGGTGTGCCGCGCATCGGCGCAGGTCACCTCCACCTGCATGAGCCGGGTGCCGGGCTGCTCCGGCAGCGCCGCCCACTCGGGGCGCGACAGCGCCCGGCCACGGTCCAGCAGCTGCTCGAACTCGCGCGTCAGCCGGTCCCGCTCGGTCCCCGCCGCGGCAGCGAGGTGGACGTGCACCAGGTCGTCCACCGTGACCCCGACGAGCAGAACGTCGACGCCGTCCACCTGGCCCACCGGCACCGGCGCAGCCGGCACCCAGCGACGGGCAGGTGCCGCCACGAGGGTCAGGCCCCTGCCAGCGTCGCCACCATGACCGCCTTGATGGTGTGCAGGCGGTTCTCGGCCTGGTCGAACACCACCGAGGCATCCGAGCGGAAGACCTCGTCGGTCACCTCGAGCTCGGTGAGGCCGGTCGCGGCGTGCACCTCGCGACCCACCTTGGTGCCGAGGTCGTGGAAGGCCGGCAGGCAGTGCATGAACTTCACGCCAGGGTTGCCGGTCCGTGCCAGCAGCGAGGCGTCCACCCGGTACGGCCGGAGCAGGGTGATCCGCTCGTCCCACACCTCGGCCGGCTCGCCCATCGACACCCAGACGTCGGTGTGCACGAAGTCGACGCCCTGCACGGCGTCGAGCTCGTCGGTCACCGTGATCCGGGCGCCGGTGTCCGCCGCCACCGCCTGGGCGGCCGACAGGACCTCCGGGGCGTTCTGCAGCGCCGGCGGGGCGACCATGCGGACGTCCATGCCTAGCATGGCGCCGATGACCAGCAGGGAGTTGCCGACGTTGTTGCGGGCGTCTCCGACGAACGCGTAGGAGATCTCCGCGTCCGGCTTGCCGGAGTGCTCGCGCATGGTGAGGGCGTCGCAGAGCGCCTGGGTGGGGTGCCAGTCGTCGGTGAGCCCGTTCCACACCGGCACGCCCGACGCCGCCGCCAACGTCTCGACGTCGGACTGACGCGAGCCGCGGAACTCGATGCCGTCGTAGAACCGCCCCAGCACCTTGGCGGTGTCCTCCACCGACTCCTTGTGGCCCAGCTGCGAGCCGACCGGGTCGAGGTAGGTGACGTTCGCGCCCTGGTGGTAGGCCGCGACCTCGAAGGCGCAGCGGGTGCGCGTCGAGGTCTTCTCGAAGATCAGCGCGACCACCTTGCCCAGCAGCCGCTGCTGCTCGGCACCCGTCCGCCGCGCGGCCTTGAGCGAGGCGGCCAGGTCGAGCAGGTGGCGCAGCTCGTCGGAGGTGTGGTCGAGCTCGCGCAGGAAGCTGCGCCCGCGCAGGTCGACGGCGGGGCTCTCAGCAGCGGAAGCGGCGGGGGAAGCGGCAGGGGTCTGCGTGTCCACGGCCCAAGCCTGTCAGATCCCGTCGCGCTCCAGGGGGCAGCTCATGCAGCGCGGACCTCCCCGCCCGCGGCCGAGCTCGCTGCCCTGCACCTCCAGCACCTCGACCCCGTGCCGGCGCAGGAAGGAGTTGGTGGTGGTGTTGCGCTCGTAGGCGAGGACGACGCCGGGGCGGACGGCGAGCACGTTGCAGCCGTCGTCCCACTGCTCCCGCTCGGCGGCCCGGACGTCCTGCGTGGGCGTGAGCACCCGGACGGAGTCCAGCCCCAGCGCCGTGGCGATGGCGGCGTGCATCTGCTCCGGCGCGTGGTCCACGACCTTCAGCTCCTTCTCGGTGTCGCCGGGCTCGATCGTGTAGGCCGGGAGCATGCCGAGGCCGGCGTACTGGGTGAAGCTGCCTTCGTCCACCTGCGTCATCACTGTGTCCAGGTGCATGAACGCGCGCGCCTTCGGCATGAGCAGCGCCACGATCCGCTCGGCGGCGCCGGCGGCGAAGAGCCGGTGCGCCAGGCGCTCCACCCCCTGCGGCGTGGTCCGCTCGCTCATGCCGACGAGCACGGCGCCGCGCCCGATCACCAGGACGTCGCCGCCCTCGATGCTGGCCGGCAGGTCGGCAAGACCCGAGGACCAGTAGGGGAAACCGGCGCCGGCGAAGGCCGGGTGCCAGCGGTAGATGGCCTCGTAGTGCACGGTCTCGCGGACCCGGGCCGGCATCCGCATCGGGTTCACCGACACGCCGTCGTAGACCCAGCAGGAGGTGTCGCGGGTGAACAGGTGGTTGGGCAGCGGCGTCAGCACGAAGTCGTCCGGAGCCATCGCGTGCAGGACGACCGACCTCGGCTCGTCGATGAACTCCAGCAGCTCCCGCTTGGTGAGGCCTCCCACCAGGAACGTGGCCAGCTCACCCTCGGGCATGGCGTCCAGCGCGCTGCGCAACGCGTCGACGGCCATCGGCCCGTGCACCCGCTCGTCCACGGTCCGCTCGAGCACGTAGGCGCGGGCCTCGGGCAGGGCGAGGACCTCGCGGAGCAGGTCGCCGAACAGCAGCACCGACACGCCCTGCTCGCGCAGGGTCCGGGCGAAGCGGTCGTGCTCCTCCTGGGCCCGGCGCACCCACAGCACGTCGTCGAACAGCAGCGCGTCCTTGGTCCCCGGCGTCAGCCGCTTGAGCTCCAGGCCGGGGCGGTGCAGCAGCACCTGCCGCAGCGTGCCGACCTCGGAGGCCACCCCCAGCACCGCGCCTCCTCAGCTCGTCGTCGCGCCGTGCCGGGCATCCTTCCCGTCCCGGCGCGTCGCCGCCAGCCTGGCGCCCGGCGTGTTACGCGGGGCGATCGGAATGATGACGATGTCCGGCGTGTCCGGTTCGCCGGTTGCCGTGCTGGGAACTCCTGCGCGTGGCACCCTGGGCGCCACACGGCCTCCCGGAACGGTCGGGCGGACGCGCACAGGGGGAAGGACGACCGATGAGTCTGAGCAGCGACACCGCCGTCGACCCGGCCATCGAGCAGATGGTCGACAGCATCCGCGACCGCTTCGGGGTGAGCGGGCTGCGCGCCGCGCGCCACCTCATCGAGGTGGAGATCGCCCGGTACGCCGAGGCGCTCGCCGACCTGGCCGAGGAATAGCCACTCACCCCTCCCGCGGCCCGCGCAGCCCTTCCGGGCGACGCCGGGGCGCCGGCGGCAGGGGCGGCAGCGGCGCCGGCGGCGGGGGCTGCACGACGTCGACGCCGTCGGGCGACTGGCCGTGCCTGCGCCGGTAGTCCTCCAGGTAGGCCTGGACGGCCACCGGCAGGGTCGGGAACACGTGCCCGGGCCCGAGCCGCTCCAGGAAGCCGGCCGCGGTCAGCTGCTCCAGCAGCTCGCGCTTCACCCGGGCCAGCGCCATGACCACCCCGCGTCGCCCCAGCTCCTCGCGCACCGCGTCCAGGGCGTCCACGCCGGTCATGTCGACCTCCACGTTGCCCTCGGCGTTGAGCAGGAACCACTCGACCGGTTGCGCGGCGTCGTCGACCGCGGCGAGGGCACGGCGGCGGAAGTCTTCGGCGTTGGCGAAGAACAGCGGCGAGTCGTAGCGGTAGACGACCAGGCCGGGCAGCCGCCGGGTGCCGGGGTTGTCGTCCACGTCGTGCATGCCGGCCAGGCCCGGCGCGAAGCCGAGCACGGCCTGGTGCGGGCGGGCCACCCGGCGCAGCAGGTCCAGGATCGACAGCCCCACGGCCGCCAGCACGCCGTAGAGGACGCCGGCCAGCAGCACCATGACCGTGGTGGCCAGGGCCAGCACGAGCTCGCTGCGCCGGAAGGCCGCGAACCGGCGGAACTCGGCGACGTCGACGAGCCGGGTGGCGGCGTAGACCACCACCGCTCCCAAGGCGGCGCTCGGGAACGCCGACAGCACCCGGCCGAGTGCCAGCAGCGACGCGAGGACCAGCGCGAGGGCCACCAGGTTGTGCAGCTGGCTCCGGCTGCCCACGGCGTCGCCGATCACGGTGCGGCTCGCGCTGCTGCTCACCGGGAACCCCGAGACCAGGCTCGAGCCGGCGTTGGCCGCGGCGAGGGCGAACATCTCCTGGTTGGCGTCGATCTCGCAGCGGCGGCGGGTGGCGAACGACCGCGCCGTGAGCACGTTGTCGGTGTAGCCCACGATGGCGATGCCTACGGCCGGTAGGAGAAGCAGCCGCAGGTCACCCAGGGGCAACGACGGCAGCGACAGCGGTGGCAGCCCCGCCGGGATCCTCCCGACCACCGCCACGTCCAGGCCCAGCCCGCTCACCACGGCGGCCGCGGCCAGCATCACCACGAGCGGGACGGGCGCCCGGGGGAAGCGCCAGCTGCCCAGGAACAGCGCCACCAGCACCGCCCCCGCGAGCGCGAGCGTGGCCGGGTCGGCCGAGCCGAGGCCGCGCAGCCACGACTGCACATCGGACAGGAACGAGTCCCCCGACACCGTGACCCCGGTGATCTTCCCGAGCTGCCCCACCACCATGACCACCGCGACGCCGGCCATGTAGCCCACCAGCACCGGCTTGCTGAGCAGGTCCGCGAGGAAGCCCAGCCGCGCCGCCCAACCGACGAGGCACAGGCCGGCGACGACGGCGGCGAGCGTGGTCGCGAGGACGGCGTAGCGCGCCGGGTCGCCCGCGGCCAGCGGGCCGACGGCGGCCGCGGTCATGAGCGCGGTGGTCGACTCCGGTCCGACCGAGAGCTGCCGGGACGTGCCGACGACGGCGTAGACGAGCAGGGTGGCGCAGATCGCCCAGAGCCCGGTCACCGCGGGCAGGCCGGCTATCTCGCTGTAGGCCATCACCTGCGGGACGAGGTAGGCCGCCACGGTGAGCCCCGCGACGACGTCGCCGCGCAGCCATGGCCTCCGGTAGCCGCGCAGCGCGCCGATCCCGGGCGCGAGCGCGGCGAGAGCCGTCCCCCACCGGCTGACGGTGGCCCGGCCGACCGTGCCGCCCATACCGCCGACGCTACCGACGAGGGGGCGTCACCGACGGGCGGACGCCGCACCTCGTTCAGACGCCGGGCCCCCGGAGGAGCACGCGCTAGAGCGGGACGTCGACCTCGATCTCCTCGCCCAGGTCCCGGCCGCCCTCCAGCACGAGCCCGTCACCGCTCCAGAAGCGACCCGGGTCGTACCAGTTCACCGGCCGGTCCGCCGGCAGCAGACCCATGGCCGTGTAGGTGGCCGCGACGACCTCGGCGCAGTAGACCGTCTCCAGCCCGGCCTCCTTGCGCGCCCGGCCACGGGCCCAGCGCCTGGCCAGCCCCACGGTCGACGGGAAGGGGGTGCCGTCCATCCGGGCCACCACCCGCAGCGCCTCGTCCTCCATGGCGCGGGTCGCGACCGGCTCGAGCTGGCGCAGCCAGGCCCTCTGCCCGTAGCGGCGGGCCCAGACGAGCACCGCGTCGCGCAGGTCGTGCAGCTGCACGCCGCGGTGGTTCTTGCCGGCCCACACGTCCGGCAGCGAGCGCCCGAGCTCCGCGTGCCACATGAGTGGTGGCAGGTCCTCCACCACCAGCGCCATGCCCACATGGTTGACCGGGCTGTTGGTGGTGAGCCGGATGGCGTGGTCGGCGAGGCTGCGGCCGCGGAAGAGCCAGAGGTCGCCGGTGCGGGTGAGCTCCACCGCCTCGTCCAGCGACAGCCGAGAGGCTGCTCCACCCGCTGCCGTCATGGCCGCTACCTTACGGAACCGTGCGGTGGTGGAAGGTGCTCGGACTGGCCGGCCTGGCCGGGGTGGCGGCGACCGGCGTCGTGGTGGCGCGCGGCGAACGCCGACGGCGGGCGTACGACCCGCAGGACGTGCGCGCCCGGCTGCACGAGCGCCGGGCCGACGGCGCGGAGCCCCACCTGGAGGACCGCCCCGACGCCTGAACGTGCGCCTGCGCAGGTGTCCTCACGGCAGCCGCGTCGACGCGGCGAGCTCGCTCAGCGCCAGCACGGTGGTCCAGTTGCGGGCGGTCGCCGTGCCGGCGAGCCGGCGCAGCACCGGCACGAGGGGCGAGTCGATCGGCGAGGTGGCGTAGGAGAGGTAGAGGCAGCCCGGGCCGGGGGCGATCTCGTCCTCGCCGTGCCGCCTGCCGACCTCGGCCACTGCCGCAGCGGAGGCCGGGTCGTCGGAGAAAGCCACGTTGAGCAGCTTGGGCGTGCTCACCTTGTGCGGGAACGGGTTCTCCGCGACGACGTCGGCCAGCTCGGTCGCGCCGCGGACGAGGACCCGTACGTCCAGCCCGAGCTCGTCGAGCAGCGCCGTCTCCACCCGCCGGGACAACCCGTCCCGCGGGGCGGCCAGCGCGGCGTTGCCGCTGTTGAGGTAGGTCCGCACGTCATGCCCCCCGAGCGTGGTGAGCAGCTCACGGAAACGGGCCATCGGCAGCCGGTTGCGGCCGCCGACGTTGACACCGCGGACAAGCAGGGCGAGCCGTTCCACCGGACCTCCGACGACGAGCTGGGACTGTTGAGATTGCCTCGGACGGCGGCTACCCGAAGGCCTCCACCGCCGAGACCACCGCGAAAGCGAGCAGCACCACCCCGGCGACCCGGCGGACCAGCGCGACCGGGACGTGGTCGAGGATTTTCTGCCCCGCCGTGACGGCGAGGCCGGCGACCAGCCACAGACCGAGCACGGCGCCGACGGCCACCGAGATCGGGTCCTCGTAGCGCGCGGCGTAGTTGGCCGTGGCGATCTGCGTGACGTCGCCCCACTCCCCCACGAAGACCACGCCGAAGCTGGTCAGTGCCACCCGGCGGAAGCTGGGCGCCACCTGCACCCGATCGGCCTCCTCCTCGCCCTTCTCCTCCTCGTCCTCCTCCTTCCCGAGCAGCAGGAACGCCGCCCCGGCGAGGAAGAGCAGCGCGACGACGACCTTCACGACGGTCTCGGGCAGCAGCGTGAGCAGACCACCGGCCGTGACGGCGATGACGACGTGCACCAGGAACGCGGCGGCCACTCCGCAGAAGACCCAGCCGGCGCGGTAGCGGGTGCCCAGCACCAGCGAGGCGAACAGGCTCTTGTCCGGCAGCTCGGCGAGCGCGATGACGGCGGCCACGACGAGGACGACGAGGGGGTCCACTCGACTTCTTCCCACTCCGGGCCGGAGCGGGGACCTGAAAGCCCTCGACCCGGCCGACGACGGCGACGGATCGAAGGTCTCGCCCACCCGTGCTGCGCACGGGCCCGGTGACCGGGCGGCTCGGTCAGCTCCCTGCGGATCTGAACGGGCTGCCAGCGTGTCGACCACCGGTCTGGGGGCTACTCCCCTTCGGGGAGACACGTTACATGCTCGCCGGACGGGGCCACCAAGCGCCGCCACTCGCCACCGCGCGCGACGGCGCGAGACGGCCCGACATGGCGACGCCCTCTCCTAGATCACGTAGGAGAGGGCGTGGGCCCCGGAGCTCGGTCGGCGACGGGAGGCGACCCTCAGCGGTGCGCCTCCTCGTAGGCGGCGATCACCTCGGCACTCAGCCGGCCGCGCGCGGGCACGTCCTGGCCCTGTTCCCTTGCCCAGGCACGGATCTGCGCGGTGGACGCCGAAGAAGCCCGGCCGCGCGGCCGACGGGCCCGGCCACCTTCGGGAGCCGACGCAGCCGCGCGACGCCCGCCGCGGCGGCCGCGGCTCGGGGCCGCCGCGGATGCGGCGGCCTCGGCGGCAGGAGCCGCGGCGAGGTCGGCCCCCGACGACCCTCCGGTTCCGGCGAGCGTCACCTCGACCCCGTAGGCGGCGCTGAGCACCCGGAGCACGGCATCGATCTTCTCGCGCTCGGTGTCGATGATGATCTGCATGCGCTGGATGATGACAGATATTCGGCGAAAGTGGCACCGACCGATGACAGGAAAGGCCGAAGGTCCCGAAGCACCCCTACGGCATACCGGTAGATGGGCGACGCGGGCTTCTACTGACACCGGTTTTCATTGCTGTCCGGAGGAAATCAGGACCGCGCACCGGCGAGACCGAGCAGGGCCGCCAGACCCAGGGCGCTGCGGGGGTCGTACGGCCCGCGCCACAACCCGCCGTGCGCGGCGGCGAACGCCTCGTCCTGCCAGGGATGGGCGTGCTGCGGAGTTCCCACCCGCAGGGCGTGCACGAGCAGCACGGCCATCAGGGTGGCGCTGGTGGCGGGCTCGAAGACCTCGACACCGAAGCGGTGCGCGCCCGCATACGCGGCCGCCAGCGCGCGGTTCTTGACCACCGAGCGGGTGCGCGTCGGGGGCGCCACGGCGAAGGACACCGAGGCCCCGGCCGCCCGGGCCTCGGTCGCCCGCCACCGCTGGATCCTCTTGGCCAGCGCGTAGTTCGGCCCCTGCTGCGGCACCAGGCTGTCGTTGAGGCCGGGGTCCGCACCCGGCCGGTAGTTGCGCCGCAGCAGCCGGCCGCCGGAGACCAGCCGCAACGGCCGGCCCAGCACCTTCGCCGTTCCGGACCGAGACTCGTACCGGCGGACCGACGCGTCCACCGCGTCCGCGGGCACGGCGAAGACGTCGGTGGGTGTGGCCAGGAACGCCAGCGCGACGTCCGTCCGTCCGGCGCGCACGTGCTCGGTGAGCGCGTCGACGGCGACGGAGAGACGGAGGTTCATCACCCCGTCGGCGTAGACGTAGTTGCCCAGCACCAGTCGCCCGTCCAGGCCCAGCAGCCATTGCGCGACCCGCGGCGCCTCGGCGAGCAGGTCGGCGCCGGCCCGGGCGGCCGGCTCGCCGGCGCCGGCGCGGGCCGGCAGCCGCACCGTCCCCGCCCCGTCCTCGGCCAGCTGCACCAGCCGCCGCCACAGGTCCGGCCGGGGCAGGTCCACCGCCGCGACGTCGGCCCCCCAGCGCAGCAGCGCCTGCAACGGGGCCATCTCGGCCGCGGCACCGAGCAGGACGACCCGCTCGTCGCGCAGGTCCAGCCAGTCGGGGTTCTCCATCACCGTGAGCACGACCTGCCGGCACGACGGCTCGATGACCCCGTCCGCCTCCCACGCCGCCAGCCGTTGCGCGAGCCGATCACCGCGCAGCCGCTCACCGTGGAAGGGGAGGGACACCTCGCGCTCCGGCGCCGCGCGGCCGGCCACGGTCACGGTCTCGAAGGGCTCCGGCACCGCTGTGCCGAACAGCGCGGCGAGCCCGGTCTCCCCTCCGTCCGGACCCGTCACCCGCATGCGCGAGCTCACGGAAGCCAGGCCGGAGCGGGCGATCTCGACCGCGGCCGACGGAGAGGTCAGCCCCGCCTCGACGAGTCGGCGGAAGTGCTCGAGGTAGCCGCTGCGCCAGCTGGTCTCCTGCTCGGCGGCCCGGGAGCCGACGGGGTCGACGTCGCGCAGGGCGTCGGCGACCACGGCGCGCCCGAGCGCGCTGGTGCTGCGGCTGCCGTCCGGGGCCAGAGGGACGACGACGCCGCGCAGCGGGATCTCCGGAGCAGGGCTCATCCGCGCATTCCAGCACGCCAGGCCCGCGCGAGCCGAGGCGGCGCACCCCGCGGCTCGTCTCCGGCCCGACGTCCTCAGGCCGGCAGCGACCAGCCGGATGCGGTGTTCACGATGGTGGCGAAGGTGAGGTACATCAGCCACAGGCCGGTCACCAGGTGGAACAGCCCGAGCAGCCGCTCGGCCGGCTGGTGCTTCACCGACGCAGGTGAGACCGAGACGGCGAACTCGCTGACGTAGACGCCGGTCAGGCCGGCGAAGAGCAGACCGACCGGCCAGACCCCGGCACCGAAGAACACCACCATGCCGGTGACGGACAGGGTGGTGAAGGCCACCGACATGCCGGCGTTGGGACGGGGGTCGTTGCCGCGATAGCGGTTCCACCCCAGGGCGAACCAGTGGATGCCGTAGGCGGAGAAGGCGACCGCGGCCATGTACAGCGCCTTGTCGTGGAAGACCTGCAGCCAGGTGAGCCCGACGAACAGCAGCACGCCGGTGACGAACTGGCAGAAGCCGGGGAGCCAGATCCCCCAGGTGCCGGTCGCGCGGTCCACCCGCTCGTCGCGGGACGGGAAGCCCAGCAGCTCCTGCGGGCCGTAGATGAGGTAGCCGGTGCCCAGGCCGAAGAACCCCAGGGCCACCGGCACGAAGTCCGACGTCGCCAGCTCCACCGCCATGTCCGGACCTCCTCGTCCCCCTGGCCGACCGGGTGACCGCCCGGCTCGCCTGGACCAGTGCTGCACCGTGCAACGGCCAGCGACTACCCGCCGTCGACCCGCCCAATCAGTGACCGACCCGTCCACCACCCCCGACTCCTGAACTGGAGGTTCCGGGACTTCGTGACGCAGCGGGGTGGTCCGTGGCAGATTGCGTGCACACCCGGGGGCGGGGGCGCCGGGCTCTGCCTCAGAGCGGTCAAGACGCGGCCGCCCGACTTCCGCCAACCGGGGAGCAGGGTGTCCTCCACGCGCTCGCACGACGTCGTCGACCTCACCGGCCCGCCGCCACCCCGGTCGCCGGGTGGCGAGCCGGCCGCCGCCCAGCCGCCGGCCTGGGTCATGACGGCCACCTTCGACGCGTGCCTGTCGCCGATGGCGGTCGTGGCCCTCGACGGCACCTGCCTGGCGGCCAACCGCGCCCTGGCCCGGCTGCTCGGCCGCGAGCCGCACGAGCTGGTGGGCTGCCGGTACCAGGACCTCACGCCGGAGGAAGACCGGCCGCTGGACGCCGCGGCCACCGAGCGGCTGCTGGGCGGGCCGGGCGAGGCCGGGCAGCCGGGCGAGGGCCCGCCGGTCACCAAGCGGCTCCGGCACGGGAGCGGCCACCTGGTCTGGGTGCGCGTGCAGGTGACGCTGCTGCACGACGACGCCGGCGCCCCGTGGGGCGGGGTCGCCACGCTCACCCCGCTCGACGACGACGGCGCCACCGACGCCCGCGCACGGTGGCTGCTGCGCCACGACCCGCTCACCGGCGCCGGCAACCGTCGGCTGCTCGACGAGCACCTGGCCGACTGGCTGACCGCGCCGGCGCGCGTCTCGGCGCCCGGCCCGCGGATGGTCGCCGCGCTCTTCTGCGACATCGACGACTTCAAGGGGGTCAACGACGCCAAGGGGCACCGGCACGGGGACCAGCTGCTCGTGGCCGTCGGCCGACGCCTGGCCGCCGGGTGTCGTGACGGCGACGTCGTGGCCCGCGTGGGCGGGGACGAGTTCGTCGTCGTGTCCCGCGTGGACAGCGTGGAGGACGCCGAGTCGCTGGCCGAGCGGTTCCGGCGCGCCCTGGGCCAGCCCTACGCGCTGGGGGACGGTGACGCCGACGCCCCGGGTGCTCAGGTGCGGGTGAGCGTGGGGTGGGCCGTCAGCACCCCCGGCTGCACGGCGGCCGAGCTGCTCGACCGCGCGGACCTGGACATGTACCGGCAGAAGGCGCTGGGCCGGGGGCGCACCACCCCACCGCGCTGACCCCCGCTCCGCCCGGGGATGCGAGGACTGCTCAGACCCGGGCCCCGGCCAGGCCCTCCCGATCACACCCGGCGGTGCGGCGTTTGACCGCGCAGGCTCCGGACACGAGCGCAGGACGTCGTGACGCCGTCCCGACCGCCCGTCCAGCCGATCCCCACCCTCGGGAGCCGCCGTGACCGCCCCAGCCCAGACCCCAGCGCCGCCGACCGCCGTGGCAGCAGCAGCCGCAGGCCCGGGTCTGCCCTCTGCCGGAGGCCGGCGCCGCCGGCGGCGCCGCACCGGCACCACCACCGGTCTCGGGCTGGCCAGCGTGGGGCTGGGTGTGCCGCTGCTGGCCGCGCCCGCCCGGATGCTCGGGGTGCTGGGCCTGGCCGACGAGGCCGACCGCCGGCAGCTGGCCACCGTGGTCGGCGGCCGGGAGCTCGTCGCCGCCGCCGGGCTGTTCGCCCGGCCCTCGCGGTTCTGGCTCTGGTCACGGGTGGCCGGCGACGCGATGGACCTGGCCCTGCTGCGCTCCGCGCTGGACGGCAACCGGCGCGACCAGCCCGGACGCACCCGGGCCGCGATGGGAGTGGCCGCCGGCATCGGCCTGGTCGACCTGCTGGCCGCTCTCTCCTACCGCGCCGCCCGCGGGCCGCTGGTGCTGACCGCGACCACCACCGTGCAGGCGACCCCCCAGCAGGCCTACGCCTTCTGGCGCCGCTTCGAGCAGCTGCCCCGGTTCATGGCCCACCTGGAGGAGGTGACCGTGGACGGCCGGCGCAGCCGCTGGGTGGCGTCGGCCCCGCTGGGCAAGCACGTCTCGTGGGACGCCGAGACGACCGCCGACGTCGCCGGCGAGCGGATCGAGTGGCGATCGGTCGGCCGCGGCGCGGTGCGGACCGAGGGCGAGGTCCGCTTCGTCAAGGCCCCCGGCGACCGCGGCACCGAGGTGCACGTGGCGATGCGCTACGACCTCCCTGCCGGACGGCTGGGCCAGGCCTTCGCGCGGTTCTTCGGGGAGGACCCGCACCAGCAGCTCGACGATGACCTGCGCCGCTTCAAGCAGGTGATGGAGACCGGCGAGGTGATGCGCTCCGACGGCGCGCCGTGGGGCAAGCGGGCCCGGCACGAGTTCCCGCAGCGCCCGTCCCAGCCGATGAGCCGGCGGGAGCGCCGGAAGCTCGGCATCCCCGAGATCACCGCGGTCACCGAGGTGTCCGCCTCGGACGACGCGTTCTCGAGCAAGGAGGGGCAGCGATGAAGGCGGTCTGCTGGGCCGGGCGCAACGCGGTCGAGGTCCGGGACGTGCCGGACCCGTCCATCCTCAACCGGCGCGACGCCATCGTGAAGGTCACCTCCACCGCCATCTGCGGTTCCGACCTGCACCTGGTGGACGGCTATGTGCCGACCATGCAGGACGGCGACGTCATGGGGCACGAGTTCATGGGCGAGGTCGTGGAGGTCGGCCCCGGCGTCGACACCTCCACCCTGGCCGTGGGCGACCGCGTCGTCGTGCCCTTCCCCATCGCCTGCGGCGCCTGCGCGGCGTGCAAGGCGGAGCTGTACTCGTGCTGCGAGAACAGCAACCCCAACGCCGGCATCGCGGAGAAGCTCTTCGGCCACCCGCTGTCCGGCATCTTCGGCTACTCGCACCTCACCGGCGGCTTCGCGGGCGGGCAGGCGGAGTACGCCCGGGTGCCGTTCGCCGACGTCGGCCCGCTCAAGGTCCCCGACGACCTGACCGACGAGCAGGTCCTCTTCCTCACCGACATCCTCCCCACCGGCTACATGGGCGCGGAGATGTGCGACATCGAGAAGGGCGACGTCGTGGCGGTGTGGGGCGCCGGGCCGGTCGGCCAGTTCGCCATGGACAGCGCCAAGGTCCTCGGCGCCGAGCGGGTGATCGCGATCGACAAGGAGCCCTACCGGTTGCAGATGGCCGCCGACGCCGGCCACGAGACGGTGAACTACGAGGAGGTCGACGTCCGGTCGGTGCTGCTCGACCTCACCGGCGGCCGCGGTCCGGACAAGTGCATCGACGCGGTGGGCCTGGAAGGGACGCACGGCGCGATGCACATCGACGCCTACGACCGCACCAAGCAGGCGATGCGCTCGGAGACCGGCCGCCCCTTCGCCCTTCGCCAGGCAATCACCTCGTGCAAGAGCGGCGGCGTGGTCTCGGTGATCGGCGTCTACGGCGGGATGATCGACAAGTTCCCGGCCGGCTCGTGGATGAACCGGTCGATCACCCTGCGCACCGGCCAGTGCCACGTGCAGCGCTACCTGCGCCCGCTGCTCGAGCGGATCCAGCGCGGCGAGATCGACCCGACCCGGATCATCACCCACCGGATGAGGCTCGAGGACGCCCCGAAGGGCTACGAGATCTTCAAGCACAAGAAGGACCACTGCGAAAAGGTCGTGCTGAGCACGGGGGCGGCGCGGGCGGCGTAGGGAGCTCATCCGCGGCGCATCCCGGGGGACTCCGGACCGTCGCGCGCCGAATTTCTCCCTTGAGCACGGGAGAACTGCGCTGTGACGGAAGGAGCCGGGCGCGGGGGAGCTCCCGGCGCCCGGCCGGCGGTTCTGATGTGCGTGAGGGGACCCCTCACCCGCCGAGTAGCGGGTCAGGGGTCCCCTCACGCATGCCGGACGCGGTAGCCGCGGCCGCCCGGCTGCTCCCGTCACCAGCGCCGTCTGCTCGTGCCGCCGTCTGATCGCACCCGCCGACGCACATCTCGCCGCACGAAACCAGGGCGCGACGAAGACCTCATCGCACCCCCGACCGCGCCTCCTCGAACAACCGCAGCCGGTGGGCCGTGGCCGCCGCCTCCACCCGGGTGGCCACCCCGAGCTTGGCGAGGATGTTCGACACGTGGACGCTCGCGGTCTTGGTGGTGATGAAGAGCCGCTCGGCGATCTGGCCGTTGCTCAGGCCCTGCGCCACGAGGGCCAGCACCTCGGTCTCGCGCGGGGTGAGGCCCAGCTCCGCGACGGGGTCGGCGGCACGGCCGACCCCTGAGGCGCCGTCCTCGACGTCGGCGGGTATGGCCGGCACCGCGGCGAGCAGGTCGACGCGTGCCCGCCGGGCGAGGCCGGCGATCTCGTCGCGCAGCGGCACGGCGCCGAGGGCGTCGGCG